>JAYTMG010000157.1:0-3138 GCA_043728745.1 Verrucomicrobiaceae bacterium | reverse complement strand
CTTGCGTGAAGAGCATCATGCCCTGCTCGCTGAGCGTCACGAGCACATGATCGCAGCGCCATTTTTCCAACAACAGCGCGCCGACTTCCAGCAGCGCAGCATCGGCGGTTGCAGGCTCGACGGGATCGCTCACTGAGCGTCCGGCGGCGCGAAATGCCTCGCCGCGATTGGGCGTCACGCATGTCACGTCGTGCCAGCGGATCACGTTGCTGGGCTTTGGGTCCACGGACACGATTTTGCCGCTCTTGCGGGCGAGCGAAATGATCTCATCAACCAGCGATTGGTCGAGCAAGCCCTTGTCGTAGTCTTCCAAAATGATGGCATCGAGCGACGGCAGAAGCGCCGCGAATTGCGCAAGGACTTGCGCCCGCTGGGCAGGCGTGAAGCCGCGACGTTTCTCGCGGTCCACGCGGACTACTTGCTGGCCGCGGGCGACAACTCGCGTTTTGCGGATGGTCGTATATTCGGGATCGAAGACGACACAGCCGAGCTGAATGCCTCGCACTTCCAGCAGCCCGCGCAGAATATCCGCGTCCTGCCCCGTGCCCGCGAGGCTGAGCAGGTGGACATTGTCCGCGAACTCCCG
Source organism: Verrucomicrobiaceae bacterium (assembly GCA_043728745.1). GTDB lineage: Bacteria > Verrucomicrobiota > Verrucomicrobiia > Chthoniobacterales > Chthoniobacteraceae > SXWH01. The sequence continues at coordinate 2,552 of JAYTMG010000157.1, read as the reverse complement.
AAGGTTGCGCGCGACGTTCGCCGCGCCGCCCGCATTAAACGTCTGGCGCTGCACCTCGACGATCGGCACAGGCGCCTCCGGCGAAATGCGGCTGACTTTTCCCCAGATGAATTCATCGAGCATCATCTCGCCTACGACGAGGATGCTGCGGGCTGGACTCAAGAGTTGTTCGGCGCGGGTGCGATTCATCACGCGATTAGAAACCACCCAAACTCGAAGTTGCCAACTGCCGATTGCATCCGCACAGATCACGGGATGCTCCTTTTTGACGCCCATCTCGACATCGCCATGAACGCCGTGGAGTGGAATCGCGACCTCACGCGCGATCTCGCCGACGTTCGCCGCGACGAAGCGCACCTCACGGATAAACGCGATCGTGGTCGTGGCACGGTGACGCTGCCCGAGATGCGCCGGGCCGGAATCAAGATGTGCGTCGCCACGCTCATCGCCCGCGTGGAGATGAACGCATGGAGCCCCGTCGCCGGCTGGCGCTCGCAAGCGCAGGCGTGGGCAATTACGGAAGCACAGCTCGCGTGGTATCGTGCGATGGAGGAGGCGGGTGAAATGCGGTGCATCCGATCGCGCGCCGACCTCGATGCGACCAGCGACGCGATCGGCTACATCCTGTCGCTCGAAGGCGCGGATTCGCTCATCACCGTCGGACATTTGGAGAGGCGCTACGCAGCCGGGCTCCGCGCCATCGGGCCTGCGCATTACGGCCCCGGCGTGTATGCAAATGGCACGGACGCGACGGGCGGCTTTGCAGAAAAAGGTCGCGAATTGCTGCGGGAGATCGACCGGCTCGGGATGATTTTGGATGCGACGCATTTGTGCGACGATTGCTTTTGGCAGGCGCTGGATTCCTTTAACGGCCCGGTCTGGGCGAGCCATCACAACTCCCGGACGCTCGTGCCGCACAACCGCCAGCTCGCAGATGAAATGTTCCGCGCGCTCATCCAACGCGGCGCAGTCATCGGCGTGGCACTCGATGCGTGGATGATCGTCCCCGGCTGGGAGCGCGGGAAAACCACGCCGCAAAGCTCGGGCGTCACGCTCGCGCATCTCGCCGATCACATCGACCACTACTGCCAGCTCGCGGGCAACGCGAACCATGTCGGAATCGGCAGCGACCTCGACGGCGCGTTCGGCACCGAGCAAACGCCGCAGGATCTTGATAGTATCGCGGACCTGCAAAAACTCACCGGCATCCTCGCCGCACGCGGCTATGCCGAGAGCGATATTGCGGGCATCTTCGCCGGAAATTTTCTCCGTTTCCTCCGGGCCGCATTGCCGTAAACGAATCGGGTCCACATGCAAAACAACTCAGCCAATTCCAAAAACAATCCCCGGCGTTTCGTCGTTGGTTTTTTCGCGGCGTTGTTGTGCCTCGCGGTCGTCTATCCGCTGCTCGCCAGCAAGATTCTGCGCTGGCCTTCCAGCCGTCAGGCGGCGTGGCTGCACGGGATTGTTTCGCGTCAGGACGCCATTGCGGATTCGGTCTCCTCGCCGGGAGGCCGACTTTTATTAGTGGGCGGATCGGCGGGACTTTTTGGACTCGAAGCGGAGTGGATGGAAGCGTGGCTTGGGCGTCCGGTGATCAATCTCCATTCTTACGCCGCGCTGGGTCTGGATGTGCAGCTCGACCGCGCACTGCGGCACGCGCGCAAAGCAGATACGGTCGTCCTCACGCTGGAGCTCGCTTACTATTTCAGATCGCCGGAGTCGGCGAGTCCTGCGCAGGGGCAGTATTTGTGGACTTACGATCGTGAGGCAATTCGCCGCTGGCCGCTGTGGCGTCAGGCGGCGCTCGCATACGAGAGCCCGACCGTGGACGTTTTTAAGTGCGCCATGGAATCGCGACGGAAGCCCAGTCGGCATCCGGCGGATTGGGACATCGGCTATGATGCGGGCTCGCTGACGCCGAACGGTGACATGCGTGGGACATCGCCTGCGCGCGACTTTGAGCCGGTGGATTCGGAGAAGCTGGGCACCATAAACACGGGCGTGTTTACGGCGCTCGCCGCGTTTCGCGATACGTGTAAAGCGCGCGGGATCGCTGTGAGTGTCGCACCTCCGCCACATTCGCCGTTCGCACACCCCGAGAAGCTCGACGAATATCTTGGCGTCATAAAGAGCCTCTTCTACCAGAACGATATTCCGTTTTACGACGGTCTCGCGCACGCGTCGCCGGGCCGGGAATATTTTCTCGATACCCTGTATCATCTACGCCCGATGGGGCGGCGGATCTTCACCGAGCGCTTCATGGAAAAAGTCGCGGCCAGTCTCGGGAAAACGCTCCCTCAGCCGGCCGCGCGAATCTTCGGAGTTGCGGATGCGATTCCATTCCGCGTAAACGAAACCCTGGAGAGCGCGCTGCGACTCGACTGGCAGCTCGGAAAGCCGGAACAGTGGAAGTCCGGCGACCTCGTGCTGGAGGGCGGCGAGGGCGAGTTTCGCAGCGCGCCGACGGACTTTGCGGACTTGATGCGCCGCTTTCCCAATCACGTATTTTGCCTCACGCAGGACCCGTGGGAACACGATGCGGTGAACCC
>JAYTMG010000156.1:0-1453 GCA_043728745.1 Verrucomicrobiaceae bacterium | reverse complement strand
TGCTTTGTAGATGAGCCCGAGCGAGTCGGCGGCGAGCGCCATCCATTGCGCGAGGGTTTGGCGGGGGATGTGAACGGCGTGCCGTGTGGCGAAGATTTTCTCCTGCCGATAGAGCGGAAGGTGGTCGCAGTATTTGCCGACGAGGACGGCGGCAAGCAGCCCAGGCGCTGCGATACAGCGGTCTTGCAGGGTGTCGAGTCGCGCGATGATGGGCGCTGCAAATGGGTGGTCTTTGCGCACGTATTTTTCGCGAATGATGTGCCGTTTAAAGAACTGCGCGGGCTGGTAGTCGAGCAGCTCGGTGACTTCTTCGCCGATGCAGCGCCACTCGCCGGGGCTGCATTTTACAGGCTCGGGGACGATCCGTTCTTCGACGATGCGCAGATTATCCGGCGTCCTCGGCTCGCGCTTTTTCTTGGAGCGCGGTGGCGATGCTGGCTCGGAGCGCTGTGGCTCCGCTGCTTCCACAGGCTCCTCGGCTTTTGGGTCTTGCCCTGCGAGTAAGAGCAGCAGTTGCGCGGGGTCGAGCGTTTCGCTCTTCGTCCCGAAAAGACGCCGCGCAAGTTTGTCGATTTTCTCACGCAAAAATTGGTTCTCCAATCGCAGCTCCGTGACCTCCGTGTTCAGCGTCACAACTTTCGCCAACGCCGCCGCGAGCCGCTCTGGCTCTTGGTTTTGCGTTGTTGGTTGTCGTGGCTCTTGCATTCGCCGGGACTAAACAACGCTCGCGATCTGGAGTTGCGCACGATTTTCAAAATGTGCGTTTTTTTTACACACCGCACGATTCACTCGCGCGCAAACCAAGGCCGCATCTTCGCCCCGCGCATATCGACCCCATCCGTGAGCATCGCAAAAGCCTCTGCTCGCAGGGCGAACTTCGCTGCCTTTGCGTCCTCCATTTTCGGCCAGCAAAACGTGCCCTCTTCCAGCCGCTTGACCATCAACCAAAGCCCCGTGCCGTCGAAGTAAATCACCTTCAGCCGCGAGCGCCGTTTGTTCGTAAAAACAAAGAGAGCCCCGCTGCGCACATCCTCGCCAAGCCGCTCTGCCACAAGGCCGCAGAGCCCTTCAAACCCCTTGCGCATATCGCACGGCTCCACCGCGAGGAACACCCGCAGACTGCCCGCAAAACTCAACACGCCCCCGCCTCCCCGCTCAACTCCCGAAGCAAAACTGCCGCCATTTTCGCCTGCCCCACATCACCCACCTCCACCCGCGCCCCGCCCGGAAAATGCACCGTGAGCGCCTTCCTCGGCGGCACCTTCGGCGCTGCAACCGTGGCCTCCACCCACCGCAACTTATCGCCCACCCCACGCTCGCGCCTACGCCTTTGCACCCACGAAGTGAACGTCGGATACTTCACCCCCAGCCGCTTGGCAAACTGCGTCGCAGGCATCCCACTCCGCTCAAATTCATCCAACACACCATCGCGCAACTCACGCGGCGTCCACAC
>JAYTMG010000155.1:0-3763 GCA_043728745.1 Verrucomicrobiaceae bacterium | reverse complement strand
CCCGCACCGCCGGTCGGCAGCGTGTGACTCGGTCCCGCGACGAAATCGCCCGCTGCAACAGGCGACCAGCCGCCGAGAAAAATCGCGCCGCTCGTGCGGATGTCTTTTGCAAGTGCGTCTTCGTTTTTCGCCACGATAGAAATATGCTCCGGCGCAAAGTCGTTCGCGATCGCCACGCCGTCGGCGATCTTCTTCACGAGGATCAGCGTGGCATTTTTCTCCAAAACATCGGTGAGATAATCGCGACGATTGAGCGTCGCAGCCTGTGTCGCGATCGCCTTCCCCACTGCGCCAAGGAGCTTCGCGCTGTCGGTGATAAACAGGATGCTGCTCCCGTGTCCGTGCTCCGCCTGCGCGAGCAAATCGGACGCGACCCATGCTGCGTTTGCGGAGCCGTCGGCGAGGACCAGAATCTCGGATGGCCCCGGCAATAAATCGATCGCGACCTGCCCGAACGACTGCCGTTTTGCCTCCACGACCCACGGGCTGCCGGGGCCGAATATTTTCTGCACGCGCCGAATCGTCGCCGTGCCGTAAGCCATCGCTGCAATCGCCTGCGCCCCGCCGACGCGGTAGATCTCCGTCGCGCCAGCTTTTCGCAGCGCGCATAAAAGCGCCGGATTCACGCTTCCATCGCGGCCACACGGTGTCGTCGCGACAATCTCCGGACAGCCTGCCGCCCGCGCAACAGTGACCGTCATTATCGCAGTGGAAACCAGCGGCGCGCTTCCGCCGGGCACATAAACGCCCACCCGCTGAAACGGATCGAATCTTTCGCCCACCCGCGCGCCTTGTGTATTTCGGCCCGACCAAGATTTGCGCAGGCTCTTTTTCGCGAACGCGAACACATTCCGGTCCGCCGTGGAAATCGCCCGGCGCGTGGCCGCATCGACGCTTGCCGCTTCCGTGACGGCAAGTTGCGCCGCGTTCATTTTCGGCCCGCCAAATTTTGCAGTGAGCGAGAGCAGCGCAGCATCCCCGTCCTTGCGAATCGCCGCGATGATCTTCGCCACCGTTTTACGCACTTCGTCCGTCGGTTCGGCATGACGCTTGAGCGCATTGAGAGCTTGGGAAAAACCGGCTTGGTCGTGGCGTAATACATTCATTGGATGATTCGATGTTTACGCAGCCCGCGCGTGGATGAAAAGAGCGAGATTTCAGCGTGGCGGAATCCTTGACGCTGGCACCCTCGCGCCCCTACGTTGCGCGCCTTATGCGAAAGTGTGCGCTGTATCTAGCCCTACCGATTTTAATCTTACACTTTCCACAGCCTGCGGAGGCAGTGGATGTTTTTGGCTTCAAGTTTTTTGAAAAGAAGAAGCCAGCGGCTTCCGTCGCGCCCACAACCGCCGATGAAGCCGTCGCGAAGGGCGACCTGAAGCGGGTCGATGAACTCATCGCAAGCAACGAACTCAGCGACGCGCTGAAACTCGCACGCACGATCGTCGCTCAACGCGGCCAAACCTCCGCTGCCGCCCGTGCGCAGTTCATGATCGGCCAGATCCTTGAGCGCAAACAGGACTACGAAGACGCCTTCAAAGCCTACAGCGATTACCTCACGAATTATCCCCGCGGCGGCGACTTCGACAACACGGTGAAGGCCCAGTTTGACATCGCAAAAATGTATATGGAGGGCCGCAAGAAAAAGGTCCTCGGCGTCACCGTCGCGACCAGTTACGGCAAGGCAGAGACGATGTTCGCCGACATCGTGCGCCGTGCGCCGTTCCATAGACTCGCGCCCCTCGCGCAGTTCAACGTCGGCCAAGTGCTGGAGCGCGCAGGCAAGCCTTCCGAGGCTCTTGCCGCATATCAGGAACTCGTCGTGCGTTACCCCGGCGACGCCATTGCCGACGATGCGCAGTATCAGATCGGCTACGTCCAGCTTCTCGAAGCACAGCGCGGCTCATACGACCAAAATGCCCGCCAGCGCGCCAAGGAAGCTTTTGAGGATTTCGCAGCGCGTTACCCGCGGAGCGAAAAAATCGCGCAAGCCCAGCAAAACATCAAAGCGCTCTCCACGAATGATGTCGCTGGCTCGCTCGACGCCGCCCGCTTTTACGACCGCGCCAAGCAGTATCGCGCCGCCGCCATTTACTACAACGACGTGATTCGCCAGTCGCCCGCCACGCCGGAAAGCGAGATCGCCCGCAAGCGCCTCGCGGAACTCAAAACGATCGTCGGGCCGGAAATCCTCCGCCCGCCCGGCAAGCCGCTCACCGGTGCCGACGCATACGCACGTCGCCAAGCTCAAGGCCGTGTGGATGCCGCCGGACGTCCGGATTTTGCCGGCCCGTTCATCAATCTACCGCCACTTCCACCCGGCGCGAATCCACGGATGCGGATGCCAAACGGACCGATCGTCGAGCCCGCATTGCCAACCGGAGACCCTCTCCAGCCCGGCGCTGGCCTCATCCCGGCAACGGATTTGCCACCACTTCCGGAGCCAAAACCGGAAGGCGCTCCCACGCAAACCGACGCTCCAGTGCCAGCTCCAGAATCAGCCCCGCTCGAAGAAGAGCCCGCAACGCCCAAGAAAAAGAAATGAGACTGCTCATCGCCTTCCTCGCGCTCAGCTTCTGCGGCTGCGCAGGCTACACCGTCGGCCCCATCAAGCCGACGCCGATGAAGCAAATCCAGCGTATCGCCGTCCACAATTGGAAGAACGACACGCTCGAACCGAGGATGGAAGTCATGATCGCCTCAATGGTGATCAAGCAACTCCAACAGGACGGCACCTACGAAATCACCGACGAGTCCCGCGCCGACGCCATCCTCACCGGAACGCTGCTGGCCATCGACCGACGCCCGGTCCGCTCGCTTCGCGGCAACATTTTGCAAACCCGTGAATACCAGCTCACCCTTCGCGGGCGCTACGTTCTTACGGAAAAAAACACGGGCAAACCGATCGACCAGCGGAACATCAACGGCACCACGAACTTCTTCGTCACCGGCCAGGACATCACCTCTGCCGACAGCAATCAGGACGAGCGGCAGGCGATTCCGCTCGCCGTGGAAGACCTCGCCACGCGCCTCACCAGCGCAATCAGCGAAGGCTGGTAGAGCGTGCTCACACTCGTCCCAACACCCATCGGCAACCTCGGCGACATCACGCTGAGGGCGCTCGAAGCACTCAAAGCAGCCGACATCATCGCGTGCGAAGACACCCGGCATTCGCTCAATTTGCTCCGCCATTTCTCCATCGAGAAACCGCTCATCAGCTACCACGAGCACAACGAAGCACGTCGCACCGCCGAACTCATCGAGCAGCTCATCGCGGGTAAAAAAGTAGCCGTCATCAGCGATGCCGGGATGCCCGGAATCAGCGACCCCGGCCACCGTTTGCTCCGCGCCTGCCAGCAGCGCGGCGTCCCCTACACCGTGCTCCCCGGACCGAGCGCCGTCCTCACCGGGCTCATCGGCTCAGGGTTTGAAGCAGGCGCATTTTTCTACGGCGGATTCCTACCCGTCAAAAGTGGCGGACGCGAACGCGACCTCCGCATCGCTGCCGGGCGCGCCGAAACCAGCGTTTTTTTTGAATCACCACATCGCCTCGTAAAAACGCTGACCGCAGCCGTTCCTATTTTTGCCGAACGACAAATCTGCGTCGCCCGCGAACTCACAAAGACCTTCGAGGAATTTCGCCGGGGCACCGCAGCCGAGCTGCTCGCACACTTCACTGCGCGCCCGCCCAAAGGCGAAATCGTCCTCATTTTTTCCGGAACGGATGAGCGCCCTACTTCGCCTTCCGAGGCTCCAGAATCGC
>JAYTMG010000154.1:0-10492 GCA_043728745.1 Verrucomicrobiaceae bacterium | reverse complement strand
CGTCTTCCCGTGCATCCGCTCCAGCTCCGGCTTGAAATCGAACGTCTCCAAATGGCTCACCCCGCCCGCGCAAAACACCTGCACCACGCGCTTCGCCTTCGCGGGAAAGTGCGGCTTAATCGCGGAAGCCGAGTCCGCCGCGCGGGCGCTATCGCGTTGCAGCATCCAAGCCAGCGCGATAGCACCAAGCCCGCCGCCGGAATTCCACAGAAAGTGGCGGCGCGAGAGCGGAGCGGCAAATTGGTGAGTGGTGTTCATCGGTGGTTGGAAATCATTGAATCACTGTGGCTGAGTCAAAGTCTCAATGGACTGACACTTGGTTGTCCTGTTTTCGTCCGAATCTCCTGCAAGATAGTTTCGATTGCGTGAAGTGAAGCCGGCGAGCCTTTGAGCCAATTTTTCAGGAACTTTGTTTGAAGAGCCAAATTCTGAGTGCTACAGTTGTTGTTGTAGACGGTCTTAGCCAACCGGGCAAAGCGATCTTTAGGCACGAGGGTTGAGACATCGGACATCTCCGCTTCAACTTCCTTTTCCTCCAAAACAGCTTTTAGTTCGTCCCGTGCGAGGGTCGGGCACCATATTTCCGCCTCCGGCACATTGAATGGCAAAAACCTCACCCGATCGTTCCAGTATTCCACGTACTTCTCGATGGCTCCAATCGCTTGGTCATCTCTGCCCCCTTGAGCGCCGCCATCCGTGGGAAAATTGATCTCTTGGTTTATCCATTCCTTGAGCTTCGTTTCCAGGCTTTCCCGCGTTCGCTCAGACACTAAAATGGTTTTCAGGTTAAGAACACCCTCTGGCTTCTCTGTGCCATCAAAGAGCGTAAAGACATTGAATTGGCGTTCCCTTGAGTAGAGAGCTATATCTTTCTTCATACTTCCGACCCCGCCTGGAAAGTATCGGACATCGACCAGTTCGAGGAAGGAAGACGGTATTTCGCCCTGTTTTACCATGCGTTTCATTACTTCCTCCACGAGCACTTTTGCCAAGGCATCCTCCACACGAATAGTAGCTCGATTTATTGATTGATGCCCAATTGAGAGGAACGCCTCCTCCACTTTGCGGTCTTGATGGACGACAAACTTGTGCGTCGATAGATCCGACTCGAACACCTTCACTGCAGCCGATGGCAATCCCTCCACCATTGCCGGAGCATGGGTGGTGAAGACGATTTGTAGCTTTTTATGAAAACACTCTTTGGCGAGATACTTGAGCAATTCCCGCTGGGCTCCGGGATGAAGTGAATACTCGGGTTCATCGAGAAGAATGAGACTGCCCTCTTTTGCCTCGCTGAGTTTGTGGACTAGAAGAGCGACTGCAACCTCGCCGCTTCCGGCGTTGGCTTCCGTATACCTAAGAGAGCTGACCGGAGACGCAACCTCAAACACGACGGTGTGCGCCCAGAATCGGTGAAACCGATGATATAGCACTTTGCCCGAGCGATAACGCTTCCCCAAAATAGTTGAAATCGTCTGGCATTGGTCTGACGACAGCTCGACGACCGCCTTCGCTTTCAGAGAAGAATGTCCTTCCAGAGCTCGCGCTATCAACTCGGAGCGACTTCTTATGACGTCCTGCTTTGAATGCTTCCTGCTGACGTGATACGGATCGATTTCCTCAAGGGAGAAATAGCGATCAAAGGCACTCAACTGATACCGAAAGTCGATCACCATGACTTCTTTGATCACGAGGGGGTGGCGCTCTCCTTTGGGAAGTAATGTCATCCCATATTTTTTGATGGGACGGCTGGGCTCCCAGTAATCTGGATTTTTGGAAGTGCCCCTTTTTTTGTTCCACTTGATTCGAGTTTTGAGAGCCTCGTGCTCTACCCCATTGCTCCCCACATAACCGTAAATCAGAGCTGGCCGTCCAGCATCTTCGGTTATCGGGTCGAGCTTCGTTGAAAACCAGTATTTTCCTAGGCTGTAGTCCTCTGGACACCCGTAAAGTGCCTGTAGGACCGAACTTTTCCCGCAGCCGTTCGCTCCGATGAGAGCCGTTATCGGAAAGGTGAAGTTGATTTGAGTTCCATCAGTAATGTTCTTAAAGGAATGCAGTCGGAGGTAATCAATAAAGGCGGGGAACTTCCGAGCGCGGAAGAGCTTCCCAATGGTTTCGAGTATCTCGGATAGAGAGGTGCTGGGATTGTCAGGCATGTTGGGCCAGTTGGGAGTGTTGATCAAGGACGTGCTGCCCCAGTTGCTCCGCAAACGCAGGTGGAACCGCGTTCCCGATCTGGCGAGCGATGACGGGCATGGATCCGACGAATTGGAACGTCTTTGGAAAAGTCTGGAGCGTGGCCCCTTCTCGCAGGGATATGGCTCGATGCTCATTCGGGTGACCAAAGCGGCCATTTGAGAAACTATTGAACCGAGTTGTTATAGTCGGGGCCGGTTTGTCCCAAGACATGCGAGAATACACATCAGCGAACTGCTTCTCTCTTCCCTCGTACGCGGATACTCGTAGTTCCGTGTCCTGTTGCCAAGAGTCGCGGCGTCCACCATCGATCGGTGTCTTCTTGATCCGAGCAAGATTTACGGAAGACAACTCGCTGGCAGAGTGGATAAAACGCGTCGGGTCCTTGTGCCCCGCTTCAATTGTCGGGAACCCGTTTTTCACGCCGATAAATCGGCGAACCGTTGGCACGGAACGAATTGACGCCTTTGGCAACGATGCAGGGATACCCATGCGGTTCGCAATTAACACAAAGCGATGCCTTGTCTGCGGCACCTGATAGCGGCTCAAATCCAGCACCGCATGAGCGTGCAGATAGCCTCGGCGCGTCAAAAACTTGAGAAAACTAGGCAGGGCGGAGCCTTCTCTGCTTACGATCCCCGGTACATTCTCTACCATGACCCACCCGGGGCGCAATTCGTCGATAAAGCGCGAAAACTCTTTGAGTAAAAACGCGGACTGCCGGGACTTGGTGCGGTCAGTGTTGATCTTACTCCAGAATTGGCAGGGGCTGCAACCCGTGAGCAGAAGAGAATCATCGTCCGGACGGAGATCGAGCTGCGCGACCAAAGACTTCGTCGTCAATTTGGTGATGTCGCATGCAAGGAAGGCGGCACCTCGCACGTTAGTCTCGTAGGTGAAACGGCAGGAGGCATCGACATCAAGTCCGGCTAACACTTCCAATCCTGCCCGAGCGAGGCCGAAACTCATCCCTCCTGCCCCGCAGAAAAAATCTACTGCCCTCAGAGTTGGCGGCTCTACGGTGGTTTCCTTTGATGATCGATGGGCCTTTTTCAAAACTTCGTTTTTAATTGAAATTGAGGATGACTGAGGTGTCTGTAACGACAATCACGGACGGCGGAGTCGATCAAGTGCCGCAAGGTCTTGCTCAAGCATCTCTTCGGTGAAGGAGGGGATTTTTCTGCGAAACAATTCCTCATCGAATTCGAAGGAACTGAGTCCTGCAATCCGTGCACAGATGCTGCGCGATACGCGCCCAGCGGCAAAAAGGCCGCAAGCGAGGTCGAGCTTCAACTCCGCTTCGTCGCGGTGCAACAGCGCAGGGTCGTCGGGCAAGGTGATTGTCATAGTGCAGGAATGTAGGTGGTTATTCTGCGGACTGCCAATCCGCATTTCGAAAACGTGAGCGAGCTGGTCCTCTCCAGCCAAGTGTTCTTGCGCTATCGGATATAAACAAACTCCGTGGAATTCAGCAGCGCCCAGCAGACGCTTTGCAGTCCGCGGGCTTTTGCTGCGGCGGTGGCGCGGGTGGTTTCTTCGGCGGTGGGTGGGCGGCCTAGGGCGATGCGGTACGCGTTGGTGATTTCGTCGCCCGCGGTTTTTTGGGCGCGTTCGGCGAGGAGTTTGGCCTGACGCTGGACGAACGAATTGTTCATGAGCCCGAGCGCTTGCAACGGCGTGATGGTGACGCTGCGGCGTGGGGTTTTCACGGATGGGTCGGGGCAGTCGAAGGCTTCGAGCATCGCGTCTTTGCCGCTGTTCACGTTGGCGCGATAGACGGTGCGGCGGTTGAACTCGGGCTCGGCGCTGTCTTTGGGGTGGTAAAATGCGGCGTTGAATTCCGTGATGGTGAACGGGCGGAAACTCGGTCCGCCCATCGCGGGATTGAGCTGTCCGCTGACGGTGAGCATCGCGTCGCGAACGGCTTCGGCTTCGAGGCGGCGGGGAGTGAAGCGCCAGAGCAGTTGATTGTCGGCGTCGAGCTTTGCGGCCGCATCGTTGATGGCGGACGACTGGCGATACGTCGCTGAATTGACGATGATGCGGTGCAACGATTTCACGCTCCAGCCGCTGTCGATGAACTTCACGGCGAGCCAATCGAGCAGCTCGGGGTGACTCGGTTTTGCGCCGCTCCCGCCGAAGTCGTTGGGCGAGGAGACGAGTCCTTGTCCGAAGTGGAAATGCCAGACGCGATTTGCCATCACGCGGGCGGGCAGCGGATTGCGAGCGTCGGCGAGCCAGTCGGCGAACTTCAAGCGGCGCTGCGCCTCGGGCGCGTCGGCGGCGAGTCCGAAGTCGGGGCTCAAACCCACGACGGCGGAGAGCGCGCCGGGCGTGACGACTTCATCGGGCGATTTCACCTCGCCGCGCTTCAGCCGATGCGTCGGCGCGGGCTGCACGCGGGTGCCGACGTAGCTGAGGTTGCGGTCCGGTTTTTTCGCGTCGAGCTGTGTGCGAGTCGCGGCAATCTTCGCGAGCGCGGCGTCGCGGTCGGCGCGTTGTGTGGCGTTGAGATTTGCGAGCACCTCGGCGAGCGGGCTGGAGCGGCCTTGCGAGCGAAATGATGCTGCGATTTCCTCGGGGCTCAACGCGCGGTCGTAGAGCGATGCGCGCTCGACTCCGCCGCTGAGAAAGCCGTTACCCGCGCCGTGATGCCGCAGGCCGAGCAGGACACGCGTCTCGCCGGCCTTGTAGATGCGCAGCGGTTGCGCGGGCGTGTAAGGTTTTCCGTATGGCTGGCCGTCGCGGAAAAATGCGATGCTGTTGTCCGCGCGATAGACGATGGCGACGTGGACGAGCGTGCCCGGCGCGGCGGTTTCCTCGGGCGCGTCGAGGTCGCGCGTGCGCTGAAATCCGCCGCTGCCCGGCACCCATTTTTTCGACTGACGTTCGCCGAATACGATGGCGTCAAAATCGCGTCCGGCTTCCGTCTCGATGGAAATCGCAGCGCCGCCGCCTTGCTTCAAATCGTCGAGTGTCACCCATGCTTCGAGCGTCTTTTCGCGGATGTCGCGGGTGAGCGGTGCGCTTTGGAAATACGAGCCGTTTTCCTTTTTCAGCAACAGCCGACCGTTGGCGATCTTCGCGCCGCCTTTGAGTTCTCCGGCGGGAAGCGCGCTCTCAAATATCCAGCTCGCAAACGGCGTGGGGCCGACCGGACGCGGGTCTGTCGGCTGCTTGGCCGCAGCCAGCTTGCGCCCTTCGTTTTCGATGCGTGAGACAATCTCCAGCGCCGTTGCGATTTCTCTCTCAAGCGCGGCGCGCTGATCGCCGAGCGACTTGATTTCCGCCGCGCTGGCGATGCTGCGTTCGCCGTGTTTCACGCCCTCGAAGACCGCCTTGATGCGGTAGTATTCTTCGTGCGGGATCGGGTCGAATTTGTGCGAGTGACACCGGGCGCAATTGATGGTGAGGCCGAGGAACGACTGCCCGACCACGCCGATGAGATCTTCCAATTCATCCTCGCGGGTGATCATCTTTTGCGTTGCATTCGCCTGCGCATTTCCGGCCTGGTCCCACGGCCCGCAGACGAGCAGGCTCGGCGCGATGACGCCATCGCTCGTCACGGGCTCCATCACGTCGCCCGCGATTTGCTCGCGCATGAAGCGGTCGTACGGCTTGTCGTCGTTGAAGCTCTTGATGACGTAGTCGCGGTAGTGCCACGCATTGTCGCGGATGCGGTCGTATTCAAAGCCTTGGCTCTCCGTGTAGCGCGCAACGTCCAGCCAGTGGCGTCCCCAGCGCTCGCCGTAGTGCGGCGACGCCAGCAGCCGTTCCACGAGCTCCGCGAAAGCCGTCGGCGACTTGCTCTCCACGAACGCCGCAACTTCCTTCGGCGAAGGCGGCAGGCCGATTAAATCGAACGTCAGCCGCCGAATCAGCGTCGCACGATCCGCCTCGGGTGAGAGCGCCAGCCCGTCTTTTGCCAGCCGTGTTTTTATAAAACCATCGATGTCGCCGCCCTCCGCGCGTCGCAAAGTCTGCAACGACCAATGCTCGCTCCGCGCCACTTTTCCATCGTCGGGCCAATTCGCACCTTGATCGATCCACGCCCGCAACAGCCCGATTTGCGCCGCCGTGAGCCGTTCGCCTTTCGGCGGCATCACCTTTTCCTCATCGAGTCCCGCGACGAGATGAATCATCAAACTCTCCGCGCTTTTCCCCGGCACAAAGGTTTTTCCCTCATCGCCGCCCTTCATCGCCGCAGCCTTCCCATCGAGCCGCAGCCCGCCCTTTTGCTTCTCGGGGCCGTGACACTTGATGCAGTGATCCGCGAACAGCGGCTGGATGTCGCGGACGAAATCCACCGTCGCCGTCAAAGCTGGAGGGAGCTTCGACACATCGAGCGCAGCAATCGCGACGGACGCGAGCAGCGGGATCAAGAAAAGTCTGGAATGGCGGAAGGTCATCACGGGCAAGTGCAGTGACCGGCGAGCAGGCCGTTTGTTTGTGTGAAAGCGGGCGCATGGATATTTGCGGCACGGCAGGAGGGCTCTCCCTTGTACTGATTCCTGAAGGTCTGCATCGCACAAAAGAATGGGGAGAGAAACGAATTCACGGTCGCTATAATTACAAAACAAACGCCGGAGCCCGTCGGCTCCGGCGTTTGTTTTTTGAAAGAGAACGCTTTTTACCACGATGTCCGCGCCTGGCGCGGAGGGAAGCGGGTTGCGCTATCTAACTTTGTCTTGAGTCCGGCGCTGATAAACCCGCTGCCCATTTGATTGGCAAGCGGATTTTTCCTCTTGGCATTCGCGAGGGATAGGTATGCCCTGCGCGCTCACACTTCGAACTTCCATATGAACTCCGTTCTCCAACTCTCCTTCGACATCGGCCACAGCTCCATCGGCTGGGCCGTCCTCACCTCAGAAAAGGAACCTTCGCTGCTCGGATGCGGCTCCGTCATCTTTCCGGCGGACGATTGCCTTGCCAGCACCCGGCGCGGTTTCCGGCGGCAGCGGCGGCACATTCGCGCCACGCGGCTGCGCATCGCGCGGATGGGACGGCTCTTTGTTCACCTCGGCTTGCTCACGCAAGAGCAAGTCACCGCGCCCGGCTGCGCGTGGCCTTGGCTGCTCGCTGCCCGTGTCTTGCGCGGGGGCAAAACGCTGACGTGGGTAGAGGTTTGGGATGTCCTCCGTTGGTATGCCCACAATCGCGGCTACGATGGCAACAAAGCGTGGAGTCGGCAGGACACCGTGGTAAATGAAGAGGACACGGAAAAGGAACTCAAAGCCCACGAACTGCTCGATGCCTTCGCCAAAAAACACGGGCGCAAAGGCACGATGGCCGAAGTCTTTTGCGACCGCCTCAACCTCGATCCGCTCGGTGAAAAGAAAGCATCGCCTATTCGCTTCCGCGATCTCGGCGCAGCCTTCCCGCGCGAGGGCGTGGAGGCGGAAGTCGAGCGCATCCTCCAAGCACAAGGCGTCGAGCCCGCCATGCAGGAAGCCATCATGCGCGACCACACCGCGATTGCTGGCCCGGACTACCGCCTGCCGCTTCGCTACGCGCAACTCGTCGGCGGCAAGCGCACGCCCGGCGGGCTGCTCTTCGGCCAGCTCATCCCGCGCTTTGATAACCGCATCATCTCCACCTGCCCTATCATGTTTCAGCGCGTTTATTCCGTCGTGTTCGACGAGACGGGCGACGCAGAGAAAGCCAAACACGAAGCGGAGAAAATGGCGAAAGTCCCCGGCATCGGCTGCGTCGAGTTCTATCGCTTCCGCTGGGCCATGCAGCTTGCGAATGTCTTGATCGGCACCACTGGCCGCGAATCGCGCAGACTCACGGCGGTAGAGCGGCAGGCACTCAATAAAGAGATCGAGACCCTCGGTGCATTCACACCCGGCGAGTTCAAAAAGGCCGTCCGCGCCCTCACCAATACCCCGAAAGACAACCTCGACCGCTTGCTCGCCCTTCCCGATGCCGACAAGTCGCTCATCCTCGACCCTGCGCGAAAAGAATCCCGCAGCGGCGTGTTCGGCGTCCTGTGGCCGCACCTCAGTGAGTCCCTTCAAAAGCATACCCTCACCGACCTCCGGCGCGGCAAATCGATCACCGTGCGTGCGCTGCTCGCAGAGTCCCCGGAGGCACAGGCGAGCTTCGATCATTGGTGGGATGGCGAGGCGATGAAAAAGCCCGCCAAAAACAAAACACCCCGCACCCGCGATTCAGTGCTCGACGAGCGCCACAGCCTCCCGCCCACCAATGGCCGCGCTGCTTATTCTCGCGAAGTTATGCGCGAGGTCCACCGCTTCGTCTTGGCCACGGACGGGCATCCGATGGACGAAGGCGCTCCGCTTTTCCGCACCGAGGCCATCCGCCACGCACAGCTTCAGCGGGCCATTGATGAGCAGACGAATAATCACCTCGTCCGCCACCGCCTGCGCCTCCTCGATCGGCTGCACGCCGATATTCTCAAGGAATATGCGGGCGGCGAAAAGAGTCGTATCGAGCGGATCACCGTGGAGGTGAACCGCAATGTGAAAGAACTCTCCGGCAAGACCGCGCAAGAGCAGGCGAAGGAGCAAGGACAGCAGACATTTCAATTTCGCAGCGTGGAGAAAAAACTCACCGCCGCCTACGAGGGCACCGGTGCGAAGCTTACGCCGGGGCTCGTGCGCAAAGGGCGCATCGCGGAAGACCTCGCGTGGGCGTGCCCCTATACGGGAAAGCCGTTCGATGAGCTGGACCTACTCCACCGCCGTGTGGATAAGGATCACATCATCCCTCGCAGCCAGCGCGCGAGCGACAGCCTCGATTCGCTCGTCGTCACCTACTCCGAGATCAACAAATGGAAGGGCAACCGCACCGCCGTGCAGTTCGTCGAAGAAGAGCAAGGCAAGACCGTCCCCGGTCTGGCAAACGTGATGATCAAATCGCTCCCGGTGTTCCTGCGCGATGTCGATGGGCTCGATACATTCAAAGGGCACGACGACGACAAGCGGCGGAAGAAAAACCGTCAGCGCCTGCTGAAGCTCAAGGATTACGTGGAAAAAGAATTCACCCCCGGCGACCTCACGCGCACCTCGCAGCTCGTCCGCCTCGCCGCCGAAGCGCTCCAGCGCGAGTATTTGAAAACGGACACCGTCCCGGTTATCACCTCCCTCCCCGGCAGCGTCACCGGCACCGTGCGCAAATCGTGGAACCTCATCGGCTGCATGGCGCAGGCGAACCCGAACATCCTCAACCCCGATGATCTCGACGAAGACGGCAGGCCAAAGGTCCACCGCAAGACCGAGATTCGCGGCATCACCCACCTCCACCACGCGCTGGATGCGTGCGTGCTCGCCTTCATCTCCCACTTCCTGCCGCGCGATGGCGGTGCTTGGAAGAAGGAAGTGCTGGAGCTCTTGAGCAAGCGCCGGTGCAATCCCACCGAGCAAGCCATCCTCCGTGCGAAGTTGCCCACGCACATCGATTTCACACCGGAGGGACAGCCCATTTTGCGCGAGCTGAGCAAGGCGCTTCGCCAGCAACTTTGCGCCCGCCTCGCCGAGCGCCGCGTCGTCCAGCACTTGCCCGCCAGCATGGCCGATATGGTGAGCGACCAGACTGTATGGCGCGTCTTTGACCCGGAGGACCGGCATGAAAACGCGCGTCGCCTTGGGCGGTGGCTTGCAGAAAAAAGCATCGAGATTCCCGCCGCAGACGCGAAGACCGTCATCATCATCTGCCGCAAGCGCAAAGCCGCAGCCGTCGCCGGAGCACCGGAGGAAAAGGCGAGCGGCAAGACTTTCCACGAAGGCAAGACGTGGCGCTGGGTGTATGAAGTGAAGGCAAAGGACGGCCTGCTCGGCTTCGCACCGACCGGCGACCCAAAGGACTGGAAGCTCAAGCCCTACAAAGCGGTAAAAGTGCTCGGCGATAATTTCGGCATCGCCCTCGACCCCGAGCCAACGCTCATCCGCCCGCTCCATGTATGGCGGCAAGTGCAGGACTTGCGGACGAAGAATGGCGGGAAATGGCCCCGCGTCGTGCGTATTGGTACACTGGTTCGCATTCCAGACACGTCGAAGAAATACCCCGGTATCTGGCGCATTCGTGGTCTGAAGCATAACCAAAAACAGGGACTGCTCGTGAATATCTCGCGTCCAGATGTATGCCCGTCACAAGGAAGCGGAAGGGATGATCTGAAGGAAAACGTATCCGTCAAAACCCTCCTCGCCTGCGGCCTCGAAGTCGTGCCCTCCACCCTTTGCGGCGTAGCGTCGGGGCCTCAATCTTCGTAATACGATCTGGCGGAAATGAGGACGCGGTAGCGAAGCCGAAGGGCGGGGGCGGGTAGGGT
>JAYTMG010000153.1:0-23278 GCA_043728745.1 Verrucomicrobiaceae bacterium | reverse complement strand
GCACCGCGAAGCCGTGGAGCGGCTCGGCCCGTGGGTCGAGCGGCTGGCGCGTGGACGCCGCCCGCGCTACGAACGTTCGCCCGAACTTCCGGCGCGGCCCGCCGTTTCGCTACACACGCACGACACCGAGCAGACGCATCTCGCGATGGGCTTCCGCACTTGGGGCAGGGGAGATGAGAGGCGTTTCGCCCTGAAGCTGCTGAGTGTGATCCTGGGCGAAAACATGAGTTCGCGCCTTTTTCAAAAACTCCGTGAGCGCCACGGCTATTGCTACAGCATCAGCAGCGGAATGGTGACTCTCGACGACACCGGCGCGCTGCAAATCAGCGCCGGCCTGGACCCTTCCAAGCTGGAGCCCGCCATCCGCCTCATCATGAGCGAGATAAACTCGCTCGCCGAACGCGGCCCGACGCGCAACGAAGTGCGGATGGCGCAGGATTACACCATCGGCCAGACCTTGATGGGACTGGAGAGCACGACGAACCAAATCATGTGGATGGGCGAAAGCCTCCTCGGCTACCGCGGAGTCCTCCGCCCCGACGATGTGGAAGAAAAAATCAACGCCGTGCAAAAAGCCGACATTCAGGCCGTAGCCACCGAATGCCGCAAGCGCGCCCGCATCGGCGTCGCCGTGGTAGGGCGGGTGAAGGGCGTGGAGCGGATCGCTGGCTGGCTGTAATACTGTCTCCAGACTACAATACTGATTCGCCCAGCGTGCAAATTCTGCGCCGTTTGCACTCGAGTCGCAGACCCAAAACGGGGGGGAGGGAGGCAGGCGATAAAAAAGAAATGAGGCGGGCTGGAAGCGAGCGGACTGAGCCTGACGGAAATGAAGAAGCTCACGGGAGGCGACGCAAGAAAGGCGGCGATGGCCGAGTTATTGTGGAAAAAGACGACAGTGTCGCGAGCCTGGATTGCCGAAAAGCTGTCGATGAAAAGCCCGGACAATGTGGAAATGGCGATACGGAGGTTGAAAAACGGGGAAATAAAGCGGGACTATTCGCGCGAATTCAAGGACTTTATCGCCGATGCAAACGAGAGCCATTGATGAACTCATTTCTTTTTTATCGCCTGACCCCGTTTCCATGACCCCGTTTCCATGACCCCGTTTCCACTTTGGGAGCTTCACGAAAACGGGATTCTCATTCGGATTTCTACATACAAATTAATAACAGTGAGTTTCACTTCTATGACAGAGAGCAAAGCGAGGCAATTAGTTCAGGATTACTTAGATCGGCTTTCCGCTGATGAGGGATATTATGTGATTCTTCGTATAATCGAAAAGAAATATGGATGGGTAATTTATTGGAATACCAAAAAATATGCAGAATCTGGAAATAGGGCAGACGGCGAAATCGGGACTGGCCCGCTGGTAATAGAAAATAGTTCAGGTAGCATTTATAGTCTTTCATCTGGAATAAATCAGGTGAAAATCCTTTGTGATTTTGAAAAAGCACACGGCTACACATCATGAAGTAAGAAAGCAACAATGAGACACACTCACAGAAAGTACGGGGAGTCGATGGGGGAATATGGGGAGACGGATGCGTGTCCGTTCCGATGGCAGACGAAATATTACGAGCAGGAGAGCCAGCAATACTACTTCGGCTACCGTTACTACGACCCAAATATCAAGACTTGGTGGCAACCTCCATCACCTCCTCTCGCTCCTTCAGGTCTTCAAAAATCTAGAGGCCAATATAGCACATGGTGACGTCAAATCATGGAACTATGACTACAATTTATCGCATATTCTATTCCGCAATACTCTGTATTCTGCTTTGTGCTTGTGGGGAAAGACGGCGCACGTTGATCGGTAAAGGATTCTACTATTCCTCTGGTGAGAGTAACTACATAGATCGACCAGCCCCGGTGGATATCGAATACAGTGAAAATGGCCGTAACTTTTCGACGATCTATAAAAATATCGGTTCCGATGCGCTGCTGCATGGCGACTTAGTGATTTTTCGCACTGCGGGCGGTCGGAGCGTGTTCGGAGCGACACCTAGGGACGCATTTGATATTACGCCGCTAGTTCAGAAAAAGTGGGGCGAGATGCCGATTTCCAAGATAGCAAAGTGGAACGAGGATTATTATCTGACGGAGGCAAAGGTCTTGGAACAGGCGCTCCGTGTTACATTGTTCGTGAGTAAACTTTCAGCGCCCCCGCCTCAAAGTGTAGAAATCGAAATCCCTTGGATAGAAGTTGAATCACTTGCAAAATGATGAGGCAATCATAGCCGCCATACTGCCATGCCAACCGCCACCGTAGGGGGAAATGGGGGAAATGGGGTCATGGGGAAATGGGGTCAGGGGAAATGGGGTCAGGGGAAATGGGGTCAGGGAAATGGGGTCAGGCGATAAAAAAGAAATGAGCTGGGCTGGAATCGTGCGGACTGAGCATGACGGAAATGAAGAAGCTCACGGGAGGGGACGCAAGAAAGGCGGCGATGGCGGAGTTATTGTGGAAAAAGACGACAGTGTCGCGAGCCTGGATTGCAGAAAAGCTGTCGATGAAAAGTGCGGCCAATGTTGGAATGGCGATTCGGAGGTTGAAAACCGTGGAAATAAAGCGGGTCTATTCGCGCGAATTTAAGGACTTTATCGCCCATGCAAACGAGAGACATTGATGGAATTATTTCTTTTTTTATCGCCTGACCCTGTTTCCCCTGTTTCCCCTGTTTCCCACCTGCGACTTCGTGATTCGTCATTCCTCTCCGCCTTACGCGCCTTGACGAGGCGCGCCGCAACTCCAGCAGGAATCGAAAGTCCCAGGCACGGTCTCTTTGCATGATTCGCAAATCCAGTCTGGCGCATCCGTATCATGGGGCTGGTAAACCTCCCGCAGGAGTTCCATCGCTTTGTCGTAATCGGCGTCGTCTTCCACACAAAGAGTGGGGAAAAGAACCGGTGACGGTAACCCAGTCACCGAATTATGGCTGGCTTCGTTTCGGATAAACGATGCAATTCCGGCGGAATCCAAGGTCGATTTGAAGTGGCCGACTCGGGTGAAATCCTGATGGGTAAATATTTCGCGCATGGCGTAATGTCCCACCAGACAGCCGCCCTGTCAAAGACTCACGTTACGAACGGGCTGCGAGATTCTTCACGACTTTTGCGGTGGCTTCGAGTTCTTCGAGCTTTTTCAAGGAGACAGCCTGCCGCTCAAGAAGCTTCACGTTTTGGTCGCGGATGGCTCGCAGCACTTCCACGGCATTGCGTGCCGGCGGTGTCGGGGTCTGTGATTTCACAGTCGCCGTCGCGGCGATCACGATGGCTGAGAGCGTAAAAAGAAGCGTCTTCATTTTCCACCCCCTCCGCCGCGAGTTGCGAAGATTCTTGCCGTCCGAAGCTCTTCAGCGATGGCCGTCATGCGGGTTTCCATCGCGTCCTGATTTGCTGACATGCGGACTTGCTGCTGCTCGACTTCGCCGATGAGCTTGGCGAGTTCCACTGCTTCGGCGGTGGGTTGCGCGGGTTGCTGGCCGCTAGTGGGCGCGGCGAGGATGTGTCCGAGGACAACTGCGAAAGCGCAGGCGAAAAGAATTTTGATGGGCTGCTTCATGGCGGTTTCACCTTAAAGCGAGAAGTGCGCCCAAAATCGCGCAAAATATTTTTTGCACCGTGGCACAGCCATTGCTAAAGTCATGTCCGCGAGCATCAGCAAGTCTGACACCAACCAACCACCAACCAACAACAACAATGGCCGGATTATCCCAATCTCAAAACCTCTCACAACAGCAAGTTCTAGCCCCGCAGTTGCAACAAAGCCTTCAAATTCTCCAAGTGCCGATGCTGGAGCTCCGCACTCTCATCCAGCAGGAGATTGACGGAAATCCCACGCTCGAAGTGGAAGACAACGAGGTGAAACTCGAAAACCCAAATCAGGAGAAAGAAGAATTCCGCGAGGAATTCGAGCGTCTCTCGAAGCTCGACGAAGAATGGCGTGATTACATGTCGCAGAATGCGAGCTACGCCAAGCGCAGCACTGAGGAGGACGAGCGCCGCCAGTTTTTCTTCGACTCACTCACCGAGGAGCAGACGCTCCAGCAGCACCTTTTTGAACAGCTCCGCGGCACCGACCTCCCCAAGGGCGACATCCAGCTCGGCGAACTTCTTATCGGCAACATCGACGAGAGCGGCTTCCTCACGACCACCCCCGAAGAAGTCGCAGGAAACACGGGCCTCGAAGTGGAAGACCTCGCGCGCATTCTTGAAATTGTGCAGACCTTCCACCCGGTCGGCGTCGGTGCCCGCGACCTCCGCGAGTGCCTCATCATCCAGCTCAAGCGCCTCGGAAAAGAAGGCGCGCTCGAGTGGAAGATCGTCTCCAACCATCTCGAAGACCTCGGAAAAAAGCGCTACCCGGAAATCGCCCGCCGATGCGGAACGAACATCGAGTGCGTGCAGCGCGCCGCGAACTTCATCGCAACGCTCGACCCAAAGCCGGGCCAGATCTTTTCGCCCGACCCGAACCACTACGTTTTGCCTGACGTCACCGTCGAAAAAATCGGCGGGCGCTGGGTCATCTCGCTCAACGGCGACCAGATTCCCCATCTCCGCATCAGCAATACTTACAAGGACCTGATGGCGCAGGACACGAACAAAGAAGAAGTGCGCGAATACATCCGCGAGAAAATTCGCAGCGGAAAATTTCTCATCAAGAGCATCCATCAGCGCCAGCAAACCATCTCGAATATCGCCCATGAAATCGTGGGCCGGCAGCAGGAATTTCTGGAGCATGGAGCGAGCGGACTCAAGCCGATGACCATGGTGCAAGTCGCCGAAGTCGTGGGAGTCCACGAGACGACAGTGAGCCGGGCAATTTCAGGCAAATACATGGCTACGCCACACGGCGTGTTCGAAATGAAGTATTTCTTTACCCCTGGCTACCAGACCGCCGATGGCGAATCGATGAGCAACACGAGCGTGAAGGGAGTCATCAGCGAACTCGTTGCAAAAGAGAACGGAAAGAATCCGCTGAGCGACAAAGAAATCGTCGAGCTCCTCGAAAAGAAAGGCATCCCAATCGCCCGCCGTACCGTCGCAAAATATCGCAACGAGCTGAATATCCTTCCGAGCAATATGCGGAAGAGTTTTTAGTCGGAACGAAAGCCCTCAGTCGTTGTTGAGGTGCAGCCGATTTCTGAACCATTTTTGGTTAGATGTGTTGGGAGAGATTTGACTCGAACTGCGCTGGGAAAAGCGGCGGGCACGGCGAAGGCGCGGAAGTGCAATGAGTGATGCTGCTTCCACAGTGAAGCGCGGCGAACGGGAAGGAGCGGGGCTTTTGTAGCCCCGTATGCCACGGAGTGGCATCCACAAAGGCACCCGCGAAGGGGGCGCGTTCCACCTTGGTGGGGCCTTTTGGCTATCCCGATGCATCGGGACAGCCGGGGCTGTCAAAGTCCCTCTCCTCCGCAGTCGCCGCGTTTTAATGTGAAGCTCGTCTGAGTGCTTCCTTTGGTGCAATTCCTTGGGGTTTGGTGTCTTCTTATCTTTCGTGGACCAAAATCAAGTTTCTGGGCTCACTGCTGCGGGGTGATGACTCGGTAGAAACGCGCGGGTTGCGTGGTTGGGTCGGTTTGTTGAAATGTGGTGTTGCTGCCTTGCGCGGGGATGTCGGCGAGTTCCAGCCACGTTGGGTCGGAGAGCGCGTTTTTGTATTGGATGGTGTAGGTTTTTCCGGCCTTCGCGGGGAAGGTCACTATGAAGCCGGGGCCGCCGCTCACAGGCGCTACGCTGCTGATGATGAAGCGGTCGGCGGCGTTGTTGGCGGCGGTGCCGGCGAGAAACTCGGCGAGGTTGCTTTGCCCGTCGCCGTCGAGGTCGCCGTTCGCGTCGTTTACGAATTTATTGAGGCCGTTCGCGTCTTCGTACGTGTTCGGTATTCCGTCGCCGTCGTTGTCGAAGATTTCGGTTTGGTTGATGCCGCCGTTGTAGCGACCGGGCGAGCCGGAGACGCCTTGCCAGTTCGCGGGGTCATTGCCGATGATCGTGCGGCTGATTCGCTGGAGCGTGCCGCCGAGTCCGTCGGTATCGAATGGCCACGGCGCGGTGTCGGAATAGCTGACTTTATCGACGTTCACGAAGACTCCCGCCGTGACGGTGGGCTTGGCGATTTCGACATCGCCTTCGTCGTTCACGAGCTTCGGTGCAAACGGGCCGAAGACCGGGGTGCCCGCGGGCATGTTGTAATAGAGACGGAAGGCGTTGAGCGTCGCGGTGTCGGCGGGGTTGAAGCCGACGATGACGATGTAATCGCCCGCGCGGAGCGTGCTGCCATTTGGGAAAATAAAGTCGCTCGCGCCTTTGAGTTTCCATCCGCTGAGATCGACCGGCGATGTCGTGGGGTTGTGTAGCTCGACGAATTCATCGCGAGCGTTGTCCACGGCTCCGGGGAGGTCGATTGGGTGGTAGCTGATTTCGTTGATGATGACTGGCGTGACGAGCGGGGCGCTGTTTGCGGTGCCGGGCGTGCGGGCGACTTGTGGCCAGAACTCCGGTTTCCACGAACCTAAAGGGTTGCCGGTGAGCACGCGCCCAAAGCTTACGTTGTCAGCGGAAGCGCCAAATTTGTATTGCGAGCGCATTCCCGTTTCGACGCCGCCGCTCGTGGCTGTGAGCACAATCCAATCACCAACTTCGCTCAGCAGGAATGTTTCGTTGAAAAACGGAAATTGGGATTCGTTTAAATGAAGCCGCCCGCCAGCAGGGATGATCGTCCCGACCGGGAAGATGGCTTTTCCGCGATGGTGGACGTGGTCACTCAACCACCAGCCGCTGATATCCGCTGGCGCAGCCGTCGTATTGTGAATTTCGATGTAGTCCTCCAATGGCAGAACCGAGTTCGCCAGTGCTTCGGTAATGATTACGCCGCCTTCGATCCAATTGCTCTCGGATTTCGATTCGGTGAGCGGGAAGTTCATGATCGTCGCCGCGCCGTCGGGCAGACGCCCACGAGAAACGTTGGCGCCGCCGCTTGTAATTGCGAGTGAGTCGATGTTGGTCGTTCCGTTTGTGTTGGTGATGATCAGATTATCCCCGCCTGCGCTGAGTTTGAAGTTCACGCGGTTCCCGCCGCCTTTTGTGCCATCTGCCTGGAAGTCTGCGTAGCCTCTGCCCGCGATGTAGCTCAATGGCGGCACTTGAGTGAGCTTGACGTTGCCGGGCGTGTCGCTGAGCCAGATACCGCTGAGCGCAACTGGCAAGGTCGAGGTATTGAAAATCTCGAACCAATCTTCACCGTGAGCGGGCTGGGCCATCCATTCGTTGAAGCGGAGTTCCGCTTGGGTGCCCATGGATCCGACCGGGGAATTCGCGCCAGATGTGCGATTTGTGAGAGTGAAGGTGCCTGTGCCATCCGGGAATCGACCAATCGAGTAGTCGCGCGCTTGCGGGCCAAAAGAAACGTAGTCCCGGATGCTGCCGCCTTGCGTGAGCAAAAGTTGCTGCCCATCGCTGTCCAGTGCGAAGCCGGTGTTTAGCCCGGCGAGGGTCGTATCGCCATCGCAGGTCACAAAGAGATAGCCGCCAGCGGGAATCACGGTCCCAGCGGGAAAGGTGTAGCGATTCGGATTCGAGATATTGTCGGTCACTCCCCATCCGCTGATGTCCACCGGGCTGGCAGTGACGTTCTTCAATTCGATCCAATCCGAAAGGCTCGGCGGGTCTGCGCAGATTTCGTTGATGGCGATTTGGTTGCCGAGCGACGGGATGGTCGCGGTGAGTTCGACGCCCATCATCACGTCGCTGCTGCCGACGGTGGCTTGATGCACTTCGACGGCAATGGTGTTCACGCCTTGCACGAGGAATGGCCGCGGGTCCACCCATGCCCATGTGCCGGTGTTCGTGATTGCGCTCGCGGTTTGCAGCACGGCTTCGCCCGGTCCCGCGCCGCCGGCGGTGAGTTCGGCGGTGGTGTAATTGGCCTGCTCATTCATGAAGTAGCGGTGGATTTTGTTTCCGTTGATCCAGATGACGCAGCCGTCGTCCACGAGATGCCGGAGCTGAACGGCCGTGATGCTCGCGGGGCTTGCGTTCAATGTGAACGTACCTCGGAAAAGATACGCGCGGCCTTGCGGAGTGAGCGTCGTCGGTGCGGGGACGATGGTGCCCGCTGTGCCGGGAGTCGGCACTGGTTCGCCGCTCTGGATGACGACGCCGGTTGCGTTCGTCCACGCAGCATCGTTGAACGATGGCTGCGTCCACGAGTTGTCGGTGAATGCAGTCGTCGCGTTGTATTTCCACGCTGCATTAAACGGAATGAGCGTTTGGTTTGTCGGCTGTGCGCCGAAGACGAACGAACTCTCGGCAGACGCGAAAGATGGATGCTCGCTGGCGTCGATATACGTCACGCGCCAGAAATACGTTTCGCCGAAAGTCAGCTCGTCATACGGAATCGCGAACGACGTGAGGCTGGTCGTGCTCGTGGTGACATAGACGGGCGCAAAGTAATTACCCGTCGAGCTGCGGATTTCCCACTTGGATTTCGCGTGCGCATTTCCGCCGAGGATGTTGCCGCTCGTGTGACCGTAGGCGCTGGCGGTGAACGCGACCGGCGGGAGTGCGGTGACTCCGCCAATCGGCGCGGTGAGCGTCGGCGTGTTCGGGCGGAAGAAATCGCTGCCGTCCGCTGCGTGGCCTGTCTGGATGTTCACGCTTTGGAAGCGCTGTTCGCAGAAGTTCGCTTTTACGCCGTTGATGAAACTGTAGTAGCTCGCGTTTGCGCCGTTCTGGTTGCGATACGTGAGCGACTGGAGATTCGCGACGGTGAGATACGTGTTGTTGAGAATCCAGATCTTGTTGTTGTACTCGGTGCGGTAGGCTTTGAAGACGGAATCCTCGAACCAGTTTGGCCCGCGCATATTGTTGCCGAGCACAGCGCCGAGCGTGTTCGAAGCGGGTGAAGGCGTGCCGTTTTCGCCGAGGTAAATCCACGAGTTGCTGCCGGTCGTGTCTCCGTTTCCGAACATCGCGTCGAAGTCCCACGCCACGTGCGACCAGCGCCCGTTGGCCCTTTTCCACAGGAAGTGATTTTGCGTGGTGTTGTCCCACGGGCACATCCAGTTCAGCACAGCGAGCGAGTGCAGCGTCGTGTCCACATCGAGGTTTGCGTCGAGGAAGGCACGAAGGTTTGGCATGTTGGGATTTGGCGCTGCCGGTGTGTCTCCGCGCGCGGCCCACAGCCCGTCATTGAAATCCTTGATCGGCTTCGCGCCTTTCCAGCCGTTGTTTTGGAGAGCGAATGTCCACTCGTATCGCTGAATCGCGGTCCATATTCCCGCCGCCGGGATCTGGCTGAAGTTACCAGTTCCGTATGGGCCCTCACCGTTCGGATCGATAGCCGGAATAGTTCCTGTTGCTTTATAAAGTTCGCCGTTCTCTTCCTTCACGGAGCCGGGGTTCAGGTCTTTGATTCGCTTGTGATATTTGTCGAGCAAGTCGCCGTTGTATTCACCCTGCTGGAGCCGCACCTGCACAGCGTTTCCGTTGAGATACCAGTCCACCCAATTGATCTCCGACATCGGCAAATTCGCGTTGATATAAAGGCCCTGCGAGACGCTGAAATAATCGTTTTTATCCGTGATGAAAAAGCTGTCCGCGCCGTCGATGAGCTGCGTGTCCGAGAAGCGCACTTTATAGGATTGCCGAGCGGCGCTGCGGTTGTAACGGCTGCCGTGGTAGCGGATGTGTCCATCGCGGACGACACCGTTGTGGACGTGGATGCACGGGACGCTGCCGTTCCAAATCTGCGCGGTCGGCGCGACAAAGGGGACGTCGCGTGGGACGCCGTTATTGCTCCCATCGGTCACACGTTTTGGGTTGCCGGTGATGTTGTAGTTTAGCGCGGCAACGCCGTTCAGTCCGTTGAACGCGCCGTTCGTCGAGTCGCTGTTTGAAATGAACACATCGTACAGAAACACCTTCGTTGAGGCTGGTGTGCGAACAGGCTGCACAAAATACGCCGCCCACGCCTCGCGAGTCGTCACGCCGACGGGCACAATCGCTGCGTCGTCCGTCCGCGGAAACACTTGCTCCACGCCGGTTCCGCGATTTGCTTTTACGCGCCAGCGCACCACGCTGCGGTCGGCCTGACCGGGGATCGTCGCGGTGAATTGATTGTTGCCCAGCGCCGTCATCGTGAGCGTCGAGCGCGTTTCTGTGTAAGCCGTCGCGCCGTCAATCACGTCGATGAAATACTCCACTTGCGGAACCGTGAGTCCGGCGGTCGTGGAAAATTGCGTGGTCACTCGGACCGCTTGCGTCGCCCGAATCGTCGCGCTGTCATCGCTCACTTGCACCGCGCTGAACGCCACAACGACGGGCTTTGGAACGGCCAGCGAAACGGCGTTCGCAGCGCCCGGAGTCGGCGCGCTGCCGAGCGGCGATGCGAGCCAGTTTGCCGGATCGTTGCCCTCCGCATTGGCGCTCACACGCTGGAGTGAGCGGCCTTTATATTGGTAAGTCGCCGAGTTCAGCAGCGTGAAATCATCGCCCGCACCGAGCCCGTCCGCGCCGTTTGGCCAAGGGAAATCGGGGTCGTAGCTCACGCTGTCCACCGTCGCGCCGTTTTCCTTTCTCAAAGCAAGCGTCGCGCCGCCATTTTTCAACTCGCCCGTGTATGGACCGAGCACGCCCGTAAGCCCGGCATACACCGCCTGCAAACGCGTCGGGTTTTTCGCGATGACGAGATAGCCGTTCGCCGGGAGCGTGACGCCGCTCGCGAAGTTATACTGAATCGCGTTTGAGAGCTGCCAGCCGGACATCGGGATGGCCGCGCCCGTCATATTGCGAATCTCGATGAACTCATGCTGCTCCTCCGCGAGCGTGACCGTCGGATTTCCCAGCGCATCGAACGCCGGAAGCTCCACCGGATTGTAGTGGATTTCATTGATGACGACCGTGCGCGTCGTCGCCGCCGTCGTCGTGAATGTCTGCGAAGCCGTAGCCCACGAAGTTCCAGCCGCATTCGTCGCCTGTGCGCGGAAAAAATATTGCGTGTTCGCCGCAAGCCCCGCGAGCGCGTAGGCGACCGCACCGGTCTGCGTCCCGCTCACCGTGACGTTCGACGCCCAAGAGCCCGTGCCGCCGTCCGTCGTGCCGTAGTAAAACCTCACCACCGGCGGATCATTTCCGATGCTCGTCACCGTCCCGCGCATCGTCGCGGAAAAGCCGTTCACATCGCTCGCCGCGTCCGTCGTTACAGCAGGCGCAGTTGCCGTCGGCGTCGTGAAAGTCGCCGTCGCCGCTGCCCATGAATTCCCCGCAGCCTGAGTCGCAAACGCGCGGAAAAAATACTGCACGCCCGGCGAGAGTCCCGTCAGCGTCGTCGTCGCCGAAGTCGCCACTGCGCCGAGATTCACGCTGCTCGCCCACGAGCCCGCCGTCGTCCCGCCGTCGCTCGTGCCGTAGTAAAGCGTGACGTTTGGCGTGAGCCCGCCCGTGCTCGTCACTTGCGCACCGACCGTCGCTCCAGACGCCACCACATTCGTCGCCGCAATGTTTGCAACAACGGGCGCACCATTCGCCGTCGTGAACGAAATCGCAGGCAGCCCGAAACTATCGCCGCTCGCATTTTGCGCCCGCGCAATCGCGAAATACTGAGTCGCCGGAAGCAGCCCCGTGAGCGGCGTGGAGAACGCCGAATTGCGAGTCCCGAGCGCCACGTTGTTCGTCCAATTCGCAGGCACGCTGCCGCCATTTGTGAGCCCATAATACATCGTCGCCGTCGGGTCCGGCGAACCGACTTGCGTGAACGCGCCACCAATCGTCGCGCCGCTCGAAGTAATACTCGTAGCCGCCGCCGTAGTCACGATTGGCGCATTCGGATTCGTCGTAGTCGCCGCCGCATAATGCGCCGCAACACGAGCCCCCGACAACGCCGTGCCGTAATAAGCGACCTCGTCGATATTCCCCGTAAACCAAGCCGCGAGCTGATTCGCGCCGATGATGATGTCCGTATTCGCCGTCATCGAAACTGCATCCGCCTGCGACGAAATGAACACGCCATTGATGTAGAGCGAAATCACATTGGCCTGCCGCACATAGACCATGTGATGCCACGATCCCACCGCCGCAGTCCCCGCTGGCAGCGCGCCATTGTGCCACCCGCTCGCCGTATTCGCGCCCGAGACATTGACGAACATCCCGAAGTCGATGGCGTTCTTAAAATTGAACATATCGCCACGCGCCGTCGTCGTCGTCTTGTACCAAAGCTCCACCGAAAAATCTCCCGCCCCGAGATTGAAAGCCGCATCGAAAGGCATCCTGACGCGAGCATTCGTCCCATTAAAAAGCGCACAAGTCCCGAGATTCGGAAACGCACTCGTCTGCCCGAGCGTGCAGTTTTCGTAGATGCCATTCTGCGCCACGCCCGCCGAATCGGCAGCCGTAGTCCCGGTCGTTTCGTCGAAAGACCAAAACGCAATCGGCGAATCCGCAGCGACGGAAGAGTTATAAGTCGCATTGCCCGCTCGGACTGACAAAGCGAGGGCGAGAAACGCGAATAGACGACAGATCTTGTGCAGGAGTTTCATGGAAAGGAATTGGCAGGTGTTAGGCGCGACGATTCGCTACTTCCGACTCCGCCGCAAGTGCATTATCTCGAGATGATGAAAGTCGCCACGGGAGTTATCCGGGCAAAAAAAAGGGGCGATCCGACATGAGTCGAATCGCCCCAAAGATTGAGTAACTAATCCTAGGCGCTAACTTGCAGCAGGAGGCGCTCCTGCTCCGCCCGATTTTCCGTTCGGGTCGCTCTTTGGATCGGTCGTCCATAGGATGACGGACTGATTGATGTCCGCATCCGGTGCCCAGATGATCTTACCTGTGGAATCGAGCAGATCCTTACCTGCGACTTCGCGTGCGGAGCCGTCGAGGAAGGAGATGATTCCTTTCTGCGTATAGCGCGCAACGAAGGACTTGGCGTTACCTTTTGGGGCTCCGTCGTAGTCTTTCTTTGCGATGGTGTCGTGCGCACGCTCTTCGCCCGGAAGTCCTTGCTCGAGGAAGAGGACCGTTCTGCTGGCGTTGCCTTGGTTTTGCAGACGGACTTCGTTCTTCTTGTCGTCCTTGTCTTTGCGCTGGAGCTTGCCATTGATCGCGACTGCGAAGAGCGGCTTTTGCATCTTCTTGCTTTCCGGGTATTGAGCGCCCGGAAGGTAAAGGACGCATTCCTTGGTGTAATAAGCAGCGGTGCGACCTTCTTTGACGAAGTCCGCCGGGGATTTGCTTCCCAGTATGGCCGGGAGAGCGTTGTACCACGCTTTTGACTGCTCAGGATTGCCGATACTGGTCCAGTCCTCCTTGCCGGCACCATCCTCGTCCGGCAATTGGCCGTCGTGCTGGCTGGCATAGTTGCCGGCAGCGCTGGCGAGGCTCCCCATCATCTTTAAAGCATTCGCCTTGTTGGCGTTTGCCTTCATCTTCCCGAAGACCGGGATTGCGATGGCGGCGATGACAATAATGATGGCGATGACCACCAAGATTTCCATCAAGGTGAACGCCGACTGTTGGCGAAGTTTTTTTGCCGAGGATGATATTCTCATAAGACTAGTTGGTGCCGAGGGTCCTGTTCGGAGCCGTGGAAGTGAGCAGGACGCGATTGTTCCCGTTCACTTGCTGGATGGCTGCGACTAGTTCTCCCGATTTGTGTTCTGGTTTAAGACTGATGTTGTAGCGAATCTCCGTCATCATTCCCGCTTGGATGGATTCCACCGAGATGATGTCGTGTTTCTCGAGGAACTTGTTGAAAACATTCTCGAACGCAACGTCATAGTTGATGTCATTTGTGACACGAATGCGCAGGAAGTGGCTGGCGCGATTCGGGGCGAACCAGTTTCCGCGGGAGAAGTAGTAGATGATCGCGCAGATTACAGGAGTGGTCGCGACGGCCATTCCGTATTGACGGGCACCGATCGAAAGGCCGGTGGCCATGGCGAGGAAGATGAAGCCGATATCTCGAGTTTCGCTTACATCGGCTCGGAATCGGATAATCGAGAAGGCGGCAAACATACCGAATGCGGTCGCCTGCGCCTTGTCCTTATCACCGAACCGAACGACCATGATGATCGCGGTTACGACGACGCCGAGAATCATCAGCGTGTGAACGTAGTCCTGCGATAGCTTGGCGCCGCGGAATGTTGTGCGATAGACGGCGGCGATGAGCGAGTTCAGGATGAACGAAAGAAAAATCGCGAAGAGAATCTCCGGTAGTCCTGCGTCCTCGGCCTTAAAGTTGAGCGTATTGTGGAAAAAATCGACAATTCCGGTCAGCTTCATGTCATGAAGCACCTTGAGTAGTGGGCCGAGTTTTTCTGAGTCGTAGTCTTCTGCAGCGGCGGTTGAGGCCACATTAGCGAGCGTTGGTAGTATGGATTGCAGCATTATTGATTGATTTTGGAGTGGTTGGATCGAGTAGGCGGGGATCAGATTACGATGCCGCTCGGGGTGGTAACGGTGACGATTTTTTCTGGAAGTGGTTTTCGCCAGTTTGGGGCGAGCATGGCGCGCAAGACGGGATCGCTCCGTTCCAGCGCATTGCAGTATTTGGAGTGGCTTTGCAATTTGCAGCCTGTTTTGGCGAGCAGGACGCTGAGCCAATAAGGAATGGTCCCGGTAATCTTGACCTCCAAAACGGAAACGTCCGCTGGATACATGTAATTCTCCGGGCTGAAATTCTTATCGTCCGGCGTCGGGGTGAGGTTATCGAGCCGGTAGGCGATTCCCGTGTCGTAAGTGACGCGCAAATCGCTGGTGGGATCTTTCGCAGCGTATGCGCGACGATCGTAACGCATGGTCATACAAGGCTTGAAGCCGCGCCGGATCACGAGGTCATCGATGATTTCCTCGCAGGTCCGGCGATCGACCGGGTTGAGCGGAATCGAGGGCATAATGCCCTGCCCGACTTTCATTGCCTCTTCCAAGGGCATTCGGACACGGCGCTTCACTCCGCGCCCTTCCTGCTTGTGTTTTACTTCGATGAAGACGGTCGGCGGGATCTTGCCGCCGTTGCTTCCATAGACGCGGACGCGGAACTTGCGGCGGTTCTTGGAGCCACGGATTTTCTCCCAGTAGCATTCGCGCTCTTCGTTGTCGTAATAAAGGGAGACGATGGGGTAGTAGGCCGTCTCATCTGCGTTGGCATCCGCGCAGAGTTCGGGCCCGAGGGTTTCCATCAAACGAGTGCGTGTTTCCTCGTTGATGACGAACTTCATCTCGAATCGGTCTAGTCTTTGTAAGCTCACGGGCGGAATCTATTTTCGGTTGATCGGTTAATGTAGCGGTGAATGGGGGGCGGTTTTTCGGGATCTCTGCGCAGAAAATCAATCACGTTATTTGCAGAAAAGTAACATTTCTGCCGATTTCTTGATTAACTAATTTTCCGTTAGGGCGCATTTTAGCGCTGGACGCATTTGTGGGCGTTCTCAATTCCCGCCGAAAAAATCGCGAAATGATCGCAGGATTCCACCGGGCGGTTTACGCTCTGGTTTGCGCAGTCCACCCTCCTCCGCGGGCGGGTCTTTCCTGACTTGGGCGACATCGGTCTTCCGGCTCTCTCCCGGCTTGAATCCTTGCGCGGGGTAGCGTTCGACGCTCGCGCGTTTCATCACATCCACCCACACGGGAAGGGCCAGCGTTGCACCGTAACCCTTCGCAACAATCGTCGCCGGTTTATCGAGGCCGACCCACACGCCGCAAGTGAGGCTCGTGGTGTAGCCGACAAACCACGCGTCGTGATAATCATTTGTTGTCCCGGTTTTGCCGGCGGCGGGCAGTTTCCACCCGAGTTCCTTCGCGGCGACCGCTGTGCCGCGTTCAAAAACCTTTGCGAGGACTCCCGTGGTCGTCCGTGCGATGTCTGCGGAGAGCGCGGGATACTTCACGTGCGACGCGCGGTAAATGACCTCGCCCTCCGAGTTGTCGATGCGTTCGATGATGAAGCTCTGCCGCCGCAATCCGGAATTTGCGAGGACGGTGTAAGCGGTCGTGAGATCCTTGAGCGTCGCGCCAAATGCCCCAATGTAGGAAACTGGCGCGAGCGGCATCTCATCGAGGCCCACGGCAGTTGCAGTCTTTTGCACGGCCTCAAGCCCGGCCCTTTCGCCAATGCGGACGGTCATCGTATTGCGCGAGCGAATGAGTCCCTCCTCCGCCGGGGTCGGGCCGCCGTATCTGTCGTCGGAGTTGTCGGGCGTCCAATTAGGAGCGTCGGCGATTTCTCCGCGGCTGATGGCTTCGTCGGAAATGAGCGTGGAAGGCGACATTCCTTTCTCGAACGCCGCAGCGTAAACGAAAGGCTTGAAGGTCGAGCCAATCTGCCGTTTGGAATCAAGCGCACGGTTGAACTTGCTCTCGCGATAGTCCCGCCCGCCGACGAGTGCGCGGATGGCTCCGTTCCGATTGTCCAAAACCACAACGGCACCTTGGAGGTAGTCCGTCGATTGCTCGGCCTGCCGCATTTCATCGGTGAATGCCGCTTTTTTAAAGTGGGTGTAACCAGGCTTGGCTTCGATTTTCGTCAATTGCCGGTCGAGCGCGCTTTGTCCCTCGCGTTGCAGCACCGGGTCGATGGTCGTGTAGATCTTCAGGCCGCCTTGATCCTGCTGCTCGTCATCGAGCAGAATGTCGAGATCGCGCATGACGGCGTCCATCGCGTAATTCTCCTGCGTGGTCACCCGCTTCGCTGCAGCAATTTTAAGCGTCGATTTTTTTGCCGCATCGAGCGATTCCGGCGGAATCTCGTATTTCTCCCGGATCCAGTCGCAGTCGCTGCTTTTCATGCGCTCCAGCACCATGTCTCGCTCGGCGATAGCCCGTTTATAGTTCGTAAATGGGGAGGCTTTTGTCGGAGCACGGATGATTCCAGCAATCATCGAGGCTTCGCTGAGCGTGAGTTGCGAAGCGCTTTTCCCGAAGTAAACCTTGCTCGCCATTTCGATTCCATAGACGCCGCTGCCGAAATAAATGCGGTTCATATAGTGCTCGAGGATTTCTTTTTTCCCGAAAGCCTCTTCGATGCGAAAGGAAACGAAGACCTCCAGAAGCTTCCGATCGATGCTCTTGCGCTGGCCCAATGCGTCGAAGCTATTGCGCGCCAACTGCTGCGTCAGCGTGCTGCCGCCCTGCTGTTTTCCTTGCGCAGTCCTCACGATGGCGCGCGCCAGCCCCATCGGGTCCACACCCCAGTGGCTGAAAAACCGCGTATCCTCCCGAGCGAGTAACGAGGCCACGAATAACGGCGACACTTCATCGAATTTCACCGGGACGCGATTCTCGCCCTGCATCCGGCCCCACACCTTCCCATCCATGTCGTAAACCGTGGACCGTTCCTTCATCTGGGTGACCGCAGAAATATCATATCGTGACGCCCGCCAATAGTAGAGGCAGAGCACCAGCGTGACCAGCAAGCTGGGCCAAAGCACGAGTTGGAGGAAGAGTCGCTTCCACCTGAAGTGTGGGCGAGGTCGGTTGCCGCTGTTGCGGCGAGTAGGTTTCGAAGAGCGGCGGGCCAAGGGCAAAATACGGCGTTGCCGCACACCATTGCCCCTTCCGCGCGCGGAGTCCAGTATCCATTCCAAATGACAGAACGTGAATTTGAACGAGAAATTCAGTTGTTTCCCGCGATTCCCCCGTTATTTTCCCCGCACAACCAACTGAAATGAAACCTCTCCGTCCACAATTTGCATTCACCCTCGTCGAACTTCTCACCGTCATCGCGATCATCGCAGTGCTCATGGGGCTACTGTTTCCCGCGATCGGCGGAGCCAAGGATAACGCCCGCCGCGCGGAAGCAGGCACGATGGTGCGCAACATCGTCAACGCTTCCAAATCTTACTTCAACGACTACGGAAAATATCCGCCAATTCCCGATGCGCTCGTCGAGAAGACGAGCGCCGGCGGGGCGAATAGCAGCGGCGGCGATGAGAGCTACTATGCCTTCGGCGACATCGAACTTTCGGGCGACAAAGTCAAAGTCAGCAACAGCGAAATCTTCGATGTGCTCCGCGGAATCCCGCGTGGAAAAAACAAGGACAACGTGCTGAACCCCCGCCAGCAAAAATACTTCGAGGGCAAAAAAGCGGCCGACGTCGGACTCCGCAAAACGCGCGGTGGATTTGCAGATGGTCAGGAATTTCAGGAGCGGCAAGGGCGCCTTTATGATCCTTGGGGTGCGGAGTTCTTCGTGGTTCTCGATGCCGATGGAAATGAAGAGCTCGACATGGGCGATTTCTACACGGACCTGAACGCTTCGGGCGATGCTGGTGCAAAGCTCCGCTTTAGCGCCGTATCGTTCTGCATCGGCAAAGACGGCAAGTTCGGTGGTAAAGGCTACGACACATTCCGCAAAGCGGGCGCTCCCAACGAGGCACCCGACGACATTGTCTCCTGGCAATAACGTTGCCTCTTTTTTCAGATGTGCAGAGAAATCCCTTGCGAACAGAAGCGAAGCCTCCTAGATCGCGGGCGGACGGATAACTGAACTTGAAGTCCTCTTTCTGCACTGGTCGCTGGTGTGGATAGGAAGTGAGCTGCCAACCTATCGGATTAAGCCCCGCGGATGGTAACGGCGACGCCAGCACAAAACGGATCCAACCGAGCTCAACGGCTGCGGGTCTCACTTAATCAAATACCATCCAACTCACTCAAATTCGTGTAAACCAACGCATTCGCGCGCGAGAAGTCCGCGTGATTGTGGCCTCCACCGGCGAACAGCTCGGGGTAATGAAAATCCAGGACGCACTTCGAGTCGCCCAGCAACACGGGCTGGATCTTGTCGAAGTCGCCGCCAACGCCAACCCTCCGGTTTGCCGGATTGTGGATTTCGGCAAGTTCAAGTACGAACTCGCCAAGAACGAGAAAGAGAAGAAGTCGAACGCGGCCTCCAAAATGAAGGAGATCAAGTTCCGCGTGAACATCGACAAACACGATTACGACACCAAGCTTCGCCATGCCGAGGAGTTCCTCGACAAAGGCAATAAAGTCCGTGTCCTCCTCCAATTCCGAGGCCGCGAAATGGCCCACAAGGAAATCGGCATGGCTCTGGTCAAGCGCATCGAGAACGATCTCGTCGAGATGGGGCACCCGGAATCCATGCCGAAGATGATGGGAAAGAACGTCATCATGACGCTCGTCCCGCTGCCTCCCGGCAAGCGCAAACGCCATTTCTTCAGCGACCACGCTCTTGCCGTGGACGAAGTCGAAAAAGAGGACGACGAAGACGACGAGGACGACGACGCGGAAGACGCCGAAGAGTCGAAAGACTAACGGTCCATTCGCAAACAATTTGAAAGCCAGACAGGTGAACGCCCGTCTGGCTTTCTTCGCGTAAGGAGACGTCGTTCGTGCCCTTCGCACCACATTCCGAAATTGAAGAGACGCTGGAAAAGCGAGCGACGTGCGGCGGGTAGGGCGGGTATTCTACCCGCCGCGCTGCGTATCCTACGCAGTGCCCGGTGGAGTCAATCGGCGCGACCATCGCGAGCACTCCACCGGGTGTGGCGTAGGATGCCCACCTCCACCACCTTCATTTGTAGAATTAAGAATCAGCCCGGATACCCGCCAAGCTCCCGCAAGCGCTGTGCCGATGCCGGTTGCGCGGTGCCGAGCTCCTGCGCGAAAAGGGAGACGCGGAATTCTTCGAGCATCCATCGGAATGCGTTACGCTTATCGGCGGGCACGCGTTTTTCCCAGTCGGAAAATGGCGCGAGTTGCCGCGCCTTTTCCTGATCTTTTGCGGGGCTGATGGCGGCTCTTTCGGCCCGGACCTGGATCGCTTTCAAGTAGCGCTGAAGATGTGTGACTTGAGCGTAAGGCGTGCGGGCGAGGAAGTCCGGCGGGAGCACGCGCTGCACGTCGTGCTCCATTCCTGCGTAGCGTTTCGGGCTCGCCAGAATCGTCTGACGCAGCAGCAGCAATTGGCGCGTCCAGTCGCCGAGTTGGTAAGTCAGGCGCGGCAGTTCGCGGCGGGCGGTTTCCACGAGAGTTTGGAATCTCGCGGCGGTGAGGGGCAGTGCGGGGCGAAGCGTCAGCGTGTGATCGAGAAGATTGCTAAACGCCGATGTTTGCAGGATTTCACCCGTGACGAAGGCAGCGCTGGGAGCGGCGAGCTTTGCGCTCATTGCAGAAAGCGCGGCTTGGAAATTGGCGGTTTGCTTCTGCGTCGCGGGAATGTGCTTTGCAAAACCGGCGAGGTCTTTCTTCAATCGCGCTAAATCCGTGGCGAGCACCAGTTCGGCAAGCCTGCGCACTCCACGAACCGACATCCCGGCGGCATCTTCCCGCTTACGGTAGAGGCGAATGGCGACGGACTTTTCCAGCGGCTCGATGCCCGGATATGCGAGCAGTGGAGAGCCTGCGATTTGCTCGACCACGATGGACTCCGGCAGGTCGCCGAACGACCAGACGGTGAGGTTCGTTTGCTCCCAGCGTTTGGTGGCGGCGCTCCAGGCCTTTGTGTGCAAGTCGTGCCCATCGACTTCCGCCTGCACCATCGAGAGCACGCGACCCGAAGCCAGAGTTTTGTCTGCGTGGTCGATGACTTCGACGCGCGGCTGAAGATGTGCAGGAAGGCTGTTGGGCGGCCAATCGCCGGCCTGCACGGGGACGCGATACTTCCGGCTCAGAAACGCCGCAAGTTCGGCGAGGAACTCTCCGCGACCGGGCGTGAAAGTGTTCGCGACTTCGGTGATTTTCGGCTCCAGCGGCATCAGCGGTTTTCGCACGCCTTTCGGCAGTGCGCGGAGCAGAACACCGATCTGTTCTTCGCGCAGGCCGGGGACCATCCATTGGATCTGGCCGCTGGTCAATTGCGCGGCGGCGGGGAGGGGGACTCGCACGGTGACGCCGTCGTTTTCCTCGCCGGGACTGAACGCATAGACGACCGGCAGGACAGTGTTTCCGAGCGAGACGTTGTCGGGGAAGAGTGTCTTGTCGAACGTGGTGTCGTGGTCTCCGACGAGGTCGTTTTCCGTCGCGCACAGGAAGTCGGGCTCTGCGACGATGCGCTCGCGGACGAGCTTGTTCAGGTCGTGGACGGACGAGACGCCCTTGATTCGGTCTGCGTAGAAAAGGAAGAGCGACTCTTCCAAATCATGCGCCCTGCGGCTTCGGACGCGGGTGAGCGCGTTCGCGATTTTCTCGCAGAGTTTCGCGTTCTCTGTGAAGAAGCGCAGCGGGATGTGCGCTTCTTTCGCGACCAGCGCGCCACGGATGAAAAGCTCCGTGGCTTCCTCCATATTGATGCGGCCGTAGTCGATGAGGCCGCGCATGATTTCCAAGCCGTGAACGAGCACGCGCTCCACGCACAGAACCCGCTGCGCCTTTGCGCTCCAGTGCGGATCGGAGTAGCGATGGCTGCAAAGGTGCGGGCCGATTTCCAGCACCCACTCGGGATGAATGCCCGCGGCGGTTCGTGCGAAAAGTTGCGAGGTCTCCACAATCTCGCCGGCAACGATCCAGTCGGACTGGCGGATTTTTTCCTCTTTGATCGGCTTGCGGCTCTTCGTCTGTTTGTCGCGGCGTTCGTAGAGATTCGATCCGGGAAAGAGTGTGACGATGCGGTTGCCCGCCGCTTTGTAAGTGTTCTTTTCCGTGCGCTGGGCGATTTGGCCGAGGAGTCCGGCGAGCACGCTGCGGTGCATTGCGGCGTAGTAGTCTTCGGGTTCCTTGGGATTGCGGTCTTCGATGACGTCGGCGAGTTGCCAGTGGATGTCGCGCCATTCGCGCATCCGGGAAATCGAAAGGAAGTTCGATTTGCAAAACCGCCTCATCGCATTCCCTCCGCCGCGGCCCTCGGGGTCGGGCGCGTCATTCCAAATGTGGAGCAGCGAGAGGAAATCGGAGTCGGGATCGGCGAACGCTCGGTGTGCCGTTGCTGCGGCTTCCTTCTGCTCCTCGGGCCGCTCGCGCGGGTCGGGCACGCTGAGCCCCGCTGCGATGATGAGGAGTTCCGGCAACACGCCTTCCACGCGCGCTTGCAGGAGCATCCGTCCTAGCGTCGGATCGACGGGGAGTCGCGCAAGCTCTTGGCCGAGCGGCGTCAGGTCGTTCGAGTCGTTGATGGCTCCGAGTTCGTGCAGCAGCGTGTAACCGGCGCTAATCGCGGCAGCGTGCGGCGGATTGATGAATGGGAATGTCTCGATGTCGCCAAGCCGGAACGCCTTCATCCGCAAGATGACTTCCGCGAGATTCGCGCGCTGAATTTCCGGCTGCGTGAACGGCGCGCGCGCTTCGTATTCCTCCTGCGAGTAAAGCCGCACACACGTTCCCGCTTGGATGCGCCCTGCCCGCCCGGAGCGCTGGTTCGCGCTGCTCTGCGAGATGGCTTCCACCGGAAGTCGCTTCGTCCGCGTGTGCGGATTGTAGCGGCTGATGCGCGAGAGTCCGGCGTCGATGACGTAGCGGATTCGCGGCAGCGTGAGCGATGTTTCGGCGATGTTCGTCGCCACGATCACGCGGCGTCGCGGGCCGGGAGAAAAGATACGCTGCTGTTCGCCGGCGGGCATTCTTCCAAAGAGCGCAATGACCTCGAATCCCGCACCCAGACTGCCTTCCAAAATCTCCCGCGTCTCGCGGATGTCGCGCTCCGTCGGCATGAATACGAGCACGTCGCCGAAGTCCGACTCGATGAGCGCATTCTCCGTCGCCTGCACCGCGGCATCGACGTAGTGAATATCCTCACCGTCCGCGATGGCCGGCTCGTAGCGTATCTCCACGGGGAACATCCGCCCCGACACCTCGATGATCGGCGCGCCGCCAAAGGCCTCGGAAAACGCCGTCGTATCGAGCGTCGCGGAGGCGATGATCAACTTCAGCTCGGGCCGTTTTTTCAAAAGGCCACGCAAATAGCCGAGGAGGAAATCAATGTTCAGCGAGCGCTCGTGCGCTTCATCCAGCATGAGCGCCGAGTATCCGCGCAGCATCGGGTCGGACTGAATCTCCGCGAGGAGAATACCGTCCGTCATGAACTTGATCTTCGTGTCGCGCCCGGTGTCGTCGTTGAACCGCATCTTGCAGCCCACCTCGCGCCCCCAAGTCACGCCCAGTTCCTCCGCCACACGGCGCGAAACGCTCATGGCCGCCACGCGTCGAGGCTGCGTGCAGCCGATGCGCCCGCGCTCCGCCAGTCCCGCTTCGAGGAACATTTTCGGGATCTGGGTCGTTTTACCTGAGCCCGTCTCGCCCGCGATGATGAGCACCTGATGCTCCCGGATCGCGGCTAGAATCTCTCCACGACGAAGACTGACGGGAAGGTCTTCGGGATAGCGGATGTTGA
>JAYTMG010000152.1:0-23909 GCA_043728745.1 Verrucomicrobiaceae bacterium | reverse complement strand
TGCCGCTTCTCCGGATCGTCCGTTCGACGAATGAGGAATCCGGAATTCCCCGGCAAGATCCCGATTTCACACCGGCCTGCATCATCGTAAGTGCATCGCCCACGCTGCGAGACATCGTCCGCGATTTGAGCGCGCAACTTGAGGCAAGTCGGCGGGAACTCGTCGTGCAACTCACGCGCGGCGGGACGTTTGATCTCGCGAGCCTTCGCGGGCTTCAGTTCGAGCAAGTGTGGCGACTGCGCACCATCAACCGCTACGCCGCCAAAATGCCGTCGATGGCTGCCGCGCCGGGAATCACGCCGTTTGAATGGTATCTGGAACTCCGCGAACTTCTCGCGGAACTTCTCGCGCTTTATCCCGCGAGCACAGACTACGACGTGACGCCTTATGACCACGACAATCCCGCGCTGAGCTTCCGGGAACTGTCGGACAAAATCCGCAAATACCTTCGCGGAGCAGTCGCGCCGAGCTTTTGGAAACTCGACTTCAAGTCCGAAGGTCAATGGCTTGCCGCGAATTTCGAAGACAAACACTTCAGCGTTCCGACCGACTACCTGCTCGGTATC
Organism: Verrucomicrobiaceae bacterium; assembly: GCA_043728745.1. Lineage (GTDB taxonomy): Bacteria > Verrucomicrobiota > Verrucomicrobiia > Chthoniobacterales > Chthoniobacteraceae > SXWH01. The sequence continues at coordinate 23,343 of JAYTMG010000152.1, read as the reverse complement.
CGGACCAAGCAGGATGCGCGCGGCCTGTCCGAGCTCGTTGAGAACCGCGACGAGTTCAAGCTCATGCCAAAGAGCATGATCGAACGCGCATTCTTCGGTCTCCCGATGAAGGAAGAGCGGCATCCGCCGCTCGAGCTTCCCGCCTCCGCGGACCTGCATTATTTCCGGCTCAACCGCACCGAAGGAGCACGCCACTGGGACCTGCTTCAGAAGGAAAAAGCGGCCTGTATCCGCTGGCCGGAAATGGAAACGTCTGATTACCAAATCAGCCTCTACATGGTCGTCCCATCAACCGCCGAGAACTCCAAATGACACTCCTCGAAGCCTGCGAACCGCTGTTCCAATACATCTGCCGCCTGAACCGCGCGGGCCGAAAATCCGCGAGTTTTGAATTCGCCTCCGTGAGGTCCGAAGTGCTCGGGCTTTTCGAGGACATCAAATCCCGTGTCGCGTCCGACTTCAAACTCGCCGCTCAATTCAAAGCCGTGGAACTGCCGCTCGTTTTCTTCGTCGATTCGATGATAGCGGAAAGCAAATTGCCCTGCGCAAAGCAGTGGCAAAAGGAGCGTCTCGCCTACAAGCGAGACGAGCTTGCGGGCGACGAAAAGTTTTTTGATCTCCTCGATGAAACGCTACGCGACACGAGCGATGAAGCCAGCGAGCGGCTCACGATTTATTACACCTGCATGGGCCTTGGATTTACCGGCTTCTATTTTTCCCAGCCGGAATTCCTGCGCAAAAAAATGCAGGACATTTCGCTGCGTATCCGCAGCTACATGGAGAGCGATTCTCAAGCGCGGATCTGCCCGGAAGCATACGATCGGACGGACACGCGCGACCTCGTCGAACCACCTACCGGTCGCGTTTGGCTGATGCTCGTCATTTTCCTCATCTGCGCGCTCACAGCGTTGGGCTGCAACATGTACTTCTTCTCCAAAGCGACCGGCGGACTGAAAGATTCGCTGAAGGTCATTCTCGAAAACGATCCCGGAAAAGCCCCAAAAACCAATCCAGAATAAACGGCCATGCAACAGTTCCTTGAATTACCGCCCGCCATTCGAAACACGATCGCCCTGCTTTCCTGCACGAGCATCGTCGGCGCGGTGTCACTATTCGACAGCAAACTCGCCCTGATCGTCGGCATCGGGATGGTCCTGCTGATTGCCGCCATCGCGGGCTTTTTCGCGATCCGCGGTTTCCTGCGCAAACGCCGAGCATCCTCGATGGCGAACGAACTCAACCAGCATTCGTCGAACGCTCCCGCCGGAGTGAGCGATGCAGCGGGGCGCGCCGAGTTGGATCGCTTGCGCCAGAAATTCCTCGAAGGACTTTCGAAATTTGGCGACGTCGCGAACACCTACAAATTCCCGTGGTATGTCGTCGTCGGCGAACCGGGCTCGGGAAAAACCGAAGCGATCCGTAGGTGCAACGTCGGCTTCCCTCCGGGCATGCAAGACGAACTGCAAGGCACTGGCGGAACGATCAACATGAACTGGTGGTTTACGAACCAAGCAGTCTTTCTGGATACCGCCGGGAAGATGATGTTCAAGGACGTCAAACCGGGCGAGACGAGCGAGTGGAAAGAGTTCCTCCAACTGCTCTCCAGAAACCGTCCGAACTGTCCGATCAACGGTCTCATTTTGACCATCCCCGCCGACGCGCTCATCAAAGACATCGACAATAAGCTGCACGAAAAAGCGTCGCGAATCGCACAGCAGTTTGAGGTCATCCAGCGCACGCTCGATATCCGGTTTCCCGTATTCGTCGTCATCACAAAGTGCGACCTTCTGTCCGGATTCCGCGAATTCTTCGACGACTTTGCAGACGTAAATAGCGTCAACCAAATGCTCGGCTGGTCGAACCCCGAAGACCGCGACACGCCGTTCGCGCCGGACCGCGTGACGGACCATCTGGGCACCGTCGTGGACCGGATCAAAAAGCGTCGCCTCAGCATTCTGCGCGATCCCGTTCCCCATAGCGGCGACCGCCGGGCGGACGAAGTGGACGCGCTTTACGCGTTGCCGCAAAGCTTTCAGCTCATCGCACCGCGTCTGCGGATGTATTTGGAGAAAATCTTCGTCGCCGGACCGTGGTCGCCGAAGCCGCTGTTTTTGCGGGGCATTTACTTCACGAGCTCGATGCGTGAAGGCTCGGCGCTGGACCAGGAACTGGCGCTCGCGCTGGGCATCACGACAGACAATCTTCCCGAAGGCAAAGTGTGGGAAAAGGAGCGCGCTTATTTCTTGCGTGACATTTTTACGGAGAAAATCTTCCGCGAAAAAGGACTCGTCACGCGGGCAACCGATACGAAAAAAATGCTCCGCACCCGGAGCCTCGTGCTGTGGGGAACCGCGAGCCTTCTCGCGCTGTTGTTCGTCGGCTTCACGCTCTACGCTTACCGGCAGTTTGCCGACAGCATCAAGCAACACAGCGACCTGTGGACCACTGCCAAAGACCCCGCTGACTGGAAGGCCCGCTACGGAAACTGGAAGCCCATCGTGTCGCCCGACAAGCCCGGCGACACCGTTGTAAAATACCGTGGAGTCGAACCGGCTCTCAAGGTGGGGTCAAAAGACGTGCCGCTCCTCGGGTTCCACACCCAATTGAAAGACATCGCGCAAAAGCCGATTGACACCGGCTGGGTCTATCGACCGATGCTCCGGGCCGCGAACATCGATACGGACCGACTCGATGCTCAACGCATCGTTTTCGAGGCCAGCACGATTTTCCCGATCGTGGAAGCTGCGCGGAACCGGATGCTCAATGAGAAACTGGACGCCGCCGTGGATAAAGGTGAGTCGGTGGACAGTCGCTTCGATCGCGAGGCAAAGGCACTGCTGGCGCTCATCCGAATCGAGGCCGATCGGAGCAGGCCGGACTTGCGGGGTAAAGTGACCGACCTTCCCGACTCGGTTTTCACTCCCCTACTCCAGTATGCGACCGCGACGCGCGTGCCTGCATCGGAGGATGCGACGAACCAGTTCAAGGCCGCATTTGAATATACGTACACCCATAATCCAAAAGGAGCATGGGTGCCCGCTCTCTTAGACAAAGGGTCTGCGAGTCTTGCTGCGAACAAGCCGATCGATGCCGGATTAGGCCGACTGCTGCAACTCGGCGCAAGCAGCCTCGAAAAGCAGCGAACAACCGCAGCGGACGTTGCAAAACTTCGCGACGATCTTCGTGCCTTTCGCAAGGTCGAGGAGGATATGAACTCCATCGCGAAAGGGCTCAGCTCAATGGAGGAAAAGGACGAGAAGCTAAAGGAACAACTCGGAAAGCTCGCAGTTTTGAAAACCGCCATCGAGCAACGCCTCGAGTCCGATTTGCTCGATCACTCCGCTCCGTCCATGAACGGCGCATACTCGAAATTCGTCACTGACAGTAAAGCGCAATCGAACGCGAGATTCGGCGAGATCATCAAAACGGTCGAGCCGCTGATCAAACCGGCGGCTGATGGCAAACCGATCGACAGCCTCTTTTCCGATGTGAAAAAGAGAGTCACAGAGGCGCAAACGAACCTCGATAAGGGAATGGAAGACATCTTCAGCAAGGACGAGCAGGCCGAATTTGTGGCACTCGACGCGTACCTTGCCGACTATCAGGACGGCGGGCTCGCCAGCCGCGTGTATGCGGGGCGGTATGCGACCTACAAAAAAGCGGAGGAAATAGCGAACGGCAAAGATTCCGCCGGAGGTCTTGTCGGCTCCGGATGGAAGGAATTTTCGACCGTCAGAAACTCCATCAAAGACCTTCGCAGTCTGCTCACAGCCCGCCTCCCGGACTTGTCCGCTGCGGCTGCCAAGACGAAGCCGCTCCCCGACTTTTTGGAGCCGTGCAACCGCCTCCTCGAAAGCGGGGAAAAGCGACGCCTCGAAGCATTGGTCCAAGCGTATTTGCAAGAGAGCGCGACCTCCGTGAAAACAGGGCTTTTCTTCCCATTCGTGATGACCACCGACAAGGCCCCCGCCGGATGGGCACATTCCAAGGCGAAGGGACTCATTAGTTCTTGGGAAAAAGACTTTGGTGCGGAAGCCTACGCGAGCATTTCAGACTCCGCCAAATCCCGTCTCTCCGGCCTGAAAGAATCGCTGGAGCGCATGAAAAAAGCACCCGAGGATTTCGAAAAAATCAGCGCTGCGAACAAGGCTGAAAAAGACCGCTTCGAGGACGACATGAAGGGCTTCAAATACGTCGTCAGCGTCCAGCAGCAGAACAAATGGAAGACGGCGAATGGCAACAACATCTACGACATTCCTCTCGGCAGTTACGTTTCCGTCGGAAGCTTTTCCTACGGGGGGAGCCTGAGCATCGGGCTCTCCGACCCCGCCACTGGCTCACGAGGCGGGGTGCGCGTGGACAGCGGCGACGTCGGCACGAAATCGAGTTCCGGCGTGACCGTGCGAGTGGAAGCGCATGGCACCCGACCCAAGCCCCCGCAATACAAGAAATTCGAGCCGCCGGATTTCTCCGCGCCGAGCAAATCGGAGATCCTCCAGAAGCTCCAAAGCTCCGGCAACTAACCACTCCAAAAATGGCGAGCTGGCTCTCCTCATTCACGTCGAAGATTTCCGACCTTCTCGGAAGCAAGACGCCGTCCGCGCATGTCGGAGTCTTCGGCAAACATCTCGGATGGAACGATCACATCGACGACTTAGGGCTCGATTCCGAACCCCTCGTCGCCGCGAAGGAATCGCTCTACGTCCACGGAATCGGGGGCGTGGTCGATTCCGGAAAATGGGAAGCCGGCTCAGCCGACGATCCGCTCATCCCATTCCATCACGTCTTTCTTTGGAATGACCTCACCAACACCCTGCTCGGGCGAATGTGGGATTCCAGCGATGGGAAAGGCCGCACGAAATACCCCATGATCGTATGCGTCCACTTGTGCGCCCGCACCGCGCCAGGATTGCCGGACGTTCGCTCCTATTTAGACGACCTTGAGGCCGATTGTAAAAAGGCCGCGACCGACGACGAAGTCCACCGAATCGTCGCCACTGCGCGCGACCGGGCCGCTGCACTCCTCGCATCCCCTGCCCCGACGAATATTGCTCCATCCGAGTTTGCCAAAACCCTCGGTCTCACGGCGAATTCCGAAGAAGCCTGCCGGATTGCCTACGCCGTCGATAGCAGTTTCGCGGGGCTAAAAAATGGAGCCGCCGCGGAGATCGATCTCAAGCTCTCGCGCTCAAAGGTGCAGCCGCAACATCTGCGCGTCCCGTCCGACCCCGCGCAGCCCTTGGAGTCGATTGTTTTTTGGCAGAACTTCATGAAGGCATTTCTCCCCGAATCCGTCCCCCAATTCTTCCTCGCGTCGCTCGATGCACCGTGGCTCGACATCATCGCGGGGCCGCTCACGCCGAGACATCTTGCGTGCATTCGCTCGGGCGGAAAAACGATGCCCATCGCCACCGAGATTCCATTTAATATCCCCACCACTGCGCGGGAAAACGCGCAAAAGCTTTGGGCCGCATACATCGGCGCGGCCTAAGCACCACCGACTTTACTTCACACACTTTCATGGCATTTCAGAGCACTCTCGAGCCCGGCTTCCGCTGCGCTCCCATCTCACCTTCCGAGGCTGCGGCATCCGTCCGGCTCTGCGTAGTCGTCCGCGAAGTGGCGGACCCCGCTTCCGGGAACTTCGTGCTTTTGCGCCAAACGCAGGACGCGCGGGTGCTCCTCGGCGCGACGACGGATGCCAGCGGACGCATCCACCAGTGGGTCGAATTGTGGTACCAAGAAGTCGATAACGACATCCTCAACGCGACCCGCGATGACCAATGGGCGCAACTCGCCGCCACGCTGGAGCAATCCGAGCCCGAGACCTACTACACCCTCCCAGACGTCCCACCGCAGCCCGTCGTTCTCGATACGAAAACATGGCAGCCCCGCGCCGATTCCGCCGTCTCACTTTGCACGGACGACCAAGCGCTTTCCGCAGCGGGTCTCCCTACCTACACCGGCTCCTCCTCGCGATTTGGAAGGGCCGCAGGTGGAGACAAATTCTTCGCGCTCAACGAGGCAGCTTGCGCATTTTCCGGCAGCGAACCCCTCCCTGCCGCAATCGGCACCGTCGCGCTGAACCCCAGCGCCGGAGCCCTCATCGTGCGACGATTCGCGCCGATGGCCATCGACGAATTTGCAGAAATCCTCGGCGGCAAAGCGTGGGCCGGCCTCACCAATTCCAAGAAAGTCTTCCGCCTCGACGGCATCTACCGCGAATTCTCCGATGAAGCCGCCATCCGCACCAAAGGCCGCCACTTCCTCGCCACCCGGCACGACATCGCCGGTCGCCTCGCAGAGTCCCTATTTCTGAAGCTCACGCTCCTCCGCCAGTGCATCCGCAAAGTGTCCGACGAATCCCGCCGCACATCCCTCCCCCTGCTCAACATCGACGCCTCCACATTCCGCGTCAGCTTCGCCACCACCGAGAGCGAGCTCCCCTACTGCTGGTCCGCCCACGTCACCCTCGCCCGACCCGGCGAAGCCGCCGCAATCGACGTGCCCGGCAGCCGCACCACCTACTTCACCACCCGCAGCCCCGCCTCCGTCTCCATCTTCCGCCCCGAAGAGCTCGGCCTCTCCCGCAATGGCCGCGGCAACGTCCGCATCAAGCGCATTTTCTCCCCCACCGGCACCGGCATCGTCGCCGAAGGCACCCTCGTCGCCCTCGACCGCCTCCCCATCGGCACCAACGAACTCCTCCGCGTCCAGCTCCCCCTCGCGGGCAACAAAACCTTCACCCTCACCGGCACCATCGACCCCTCCGCCGCGCTAGCCCCCGGCGAAACCGGCTTCCGCACCATCCCCATGGAGCTCGACGCCGCACTTCAGCAAACCCTCAAAAGCTACGAAGGCACACCCTTCAGCCAAGTCCCCTACGAAGTCATCCCGCCGCTTAGCAGCCCGTGCGACCTCTACTCCCTTGGCGTCCTCGCACTCCGCATCCTCTTCGCCGGTGCCCCCGTCACGTTGCCCGTCTCGCTCGACGCCATGCTCAGTCTTGGCAAAGCGCTCGCCGCAACCGAGACCGAAGGCACCCTCCCGGAGACCGTCGCGCAACTCCTCGCCGAAGATCCCCGCTGGCTCGAAACCCTCGGCCCCCAACACCTCCTCAAGGATGCCACCGCCGACATGATCCCCGCCGAAGTCTGGGTGCCAGTCCTCGCGCTCATCGTCCGCTTTTTTCCCGGCATTGGCCGCTTCAGCTTCTGCGCCGACCTCGCCGCCGCGCCCGCCGAAGCCCCGCAGACTATCTACGCCGAGCCGCTCCGCCAGATCGACCTACTGCTCATCCGCCTCCGCACCCTCAGCCTTTCCAGTTGGAGGCAAAACCACGAAATCGCCTCCCTCCTCGCCAGCTACACGGCCTAGTGGTCTGTCAGTCGTCGGGTGATGGCAAGCCAGCGTGTCTATCGACGGTAATTTGTGACTGGTGAGAAGTGATTAGTCGCAAGCGGGGAGACCACGCCAACACGCTTGCGACCAGTCACCGCTCACGAGTCACAAGTCACCGCCGGATTGCTCAATCGGTTACCATCATCTCACGACTAACAGATCACTAGCAGTCCTCGAAGCCGGTTCCAAAACTCCGCAACTTTTCGCAAAACTCCCCCTTGCCAACCCGTGGGCGGAGTGCTACGCCGAATAAAATCAACCCACGGAGGGTCTAGCTGATTCCCTGCCAATGCAGTGACGCCAAACGAACACGAATCTCACCTCATATCTTATGTGGAACAAAATTGAATCAATCCCCGGTTGTAAAGCGGTCCGTGTGCCGGGAACGGACGAGGATATGTATCTGCTGCCGGTGCCTTTTAATAAGGTGTTGGAGCCGAGCTTTTGGCTGATCGGTGAGTATCGTGTGCAGACTCCGTTCGCGACCAAGTTGCGGGACTCGAAAACGCTGCAAAAGTTTGTGACGGAGAACCGCATCCGCTTTGGCCTGCGCGAATCGGACCGTCCGCCGACGGGCGACCGGGAGGTTCGTTTCGGGACGCCACAATTCGCGGCGAAACCGGGCGATTTCACGAAGGACCGCGTGCAGATCCTCGCTGCGCCAGTGAAAGAGGACGAGGCGTCGGTGAATCGCCGGACCGACCGCGAGCTGAATGTGCAAAAGTTTTGGGCCACGCAGACGCCGCAGTCGCATCACATCGTCGAGTTTAACAACCTCCGCGACATCGGGAAAAGCAAGGAGAGTGGCGCGGGCGAGCTCGACCATGGGCAACTCCCATGCGTCCTGCTGGCGGCGGAATTTCACCAGCGTTACATCAGTTCCATCCTTAAAAAACTGCACGGAGCAAGCAAGGCGGATCTGCTGGCCAAGCTCCCCGGCGAATACTCTGCGCTTTATCTCGGACGCGGCCCGCTTTTTAGCCCGCTGTGGAGCGTGTCGCGGATCATCCTCCAGACGGCGGGCCTTGCGGTGCCCTAGGTATCTGAATCCACTGGCGAGTCGCACTTTGCGCTATGCGCAGCGGGCGGATTGCTGATAGGGAGAAGGCATGAGTTCATCCACACCACCAGTGATTTCCCTGCAAGATTTGCCCGGTTTACGGGAGAAGACCGAAGACATCGCGCAAGTCCTGCGACAGCAACTCGCCGCCCATCTGGAGACGCTTCGTCCGCTTTATGCGCCGGAACGTTTCTTCGGGAAATATACGGGCGGTAAAGTGGACGCGACGACTTCGGACCTCGCGCTCTCAGGGCTGAAGGAAAAATACGCGCCCTTCATCGGCAAGCCGGTGAATCTTTCGGCAGATTTTGACACGCATTGGCTTTCGCTTACGGGCACTTCGGTGGAATTGCTCCCGTGGGAATACACGCACACGGTGGGCGACAAGGAGGTGGCGATGACTAACCCCGCGCGCTGGGTGCTGAACTATAAGACGGGGCTCAGCATCGGGAAACTCCGCGCCGCCCTCAATGGAAAAGAAGCCGCGCGCCCGGAGGTTTTGCGGCAGTTCATTGTGAACGCGCTGGTGCTCCAATCCGTCCTGCGGCTGGCTCCGGGACTCACGCAACTTTTGACGGATCTGCGCTACGAGGTGAAAACGGAGGTGCTGCCGGAGTTCCGAAATGTGCCGCTCGTAGTGGTGTCGTCATGCCTAGAAACATTCCGCCCTCCAGACGAGATGATTTCGATGGCGATGGCGTTTTCCGGCGTTGCGGCATTCGTGGAATTGCTGGATGTGGAGGCGTCGAAAAACCCGCGTGATTTATTGAAAGAAAAAATCGCTGAACTGCTGGGCTGATTAGCTTCAACAAAAGGATTGCGAATCAACGAAAAGGCTGCACGATGCAGTGACTGAGGCGGTTTTCCCGGTGCAGCACAGCGGGATGACCAGACCCCACAACAACCACATACTATGGCGGACTACAAACAAGGAACGCGACAGATGACGGTATCCACGCCCCTCGGGCCGGATAAACTCCTGCTGATTGGATTTGATGGCACTGAACAGATCAGCGGAATCTTCAATTTCCGACTGGAGATGGTCGCGAAGAACACCACGAAAATCGAGTTTGATAAATTGCTCGGCAAGGAACTCGCAGTCACGATGCTCATCGAGAACGAGAGCCCCGGCGGCGAACCAAAGGATCGTTATTTCCGGGGCATCTGCCGGCGCTTTGCGCAAGGACAGCGCGACGAGGAATTTACCTCCTATCGCGCGGAGATTGTCCCGATGTTTTGGCTCACCACGCGCACTGCGCAGAGTCGTATTTTCCAACAGAAAAGTGTGCCGGATATTTTGAAGGCGGTCCTCGCCGGGATGAAAGTCACTTACGAGTTGGATGGCACTTTTGAGAAGCGCGAATACTGCGTCCAGTATCGCGAGACGGACTTCAATTTTGTCAGCCGTCTGATGGAGGAAGAGGGCATCTTTTATTTCTTCAAGCACAACAAAGACGGCCACGAAATGGTGGTCGCGAATTCCGCCCGCGTGCACGCAGACGTGCCGGGTGTGAGCAAGGTGCAGTGGGACGTGGTGGACGGCGCGCAACGCGAGTCTAGGCATATCCACGATTGGATGAAGCTCCAGGATGTGCGCTCCGGGAAGTTCGCGATGTGGGACCAGTCCTTCCAGCGCCCGAACGATAATTTCGAAGCAAAAAAGAACACGCTCGGCAGCGTAGCCGTGGGCACTGTGACGCACAAATTAGAGGTTGCAGGAAATGAGAAGTTCGAGATTTACGACTTCCCCGGCGAGGTCGCGCAACGGTTCGATGGCATCGACAAGGGCGGTGGCGAACAAGCGGCGGAACTCGGGAAAATCTCCACCGACGCGACTCGCACCGTCGGGCTGCGAATGCAGGCGGAAACGCTCGCCGGACTCGTGATAGAGGCGAGCTCGAACTGCAACCAATTCGTCTCCGGCCACAAGTTCACGCTCGAAAAACATTTCGACGCAAACGGGCGCTACGTCATCACCGCCATCCACCACATGGCGCACGGCGGCTCGGCCTATCGCAGTGGCCGCGAAGAGCCATTCGAGTATTCCAATAGCTTCACGTGCATCCCCGACGCGCTCCCATTTCGCCCACAACGCACCACGCCCAAGCCGTGCATCATGGGCGTGCAAACAGCGATCGTCGTCGGTCCTCCCGGCGAAGAAATTTTCACGGATAAGTATGGCCGCGTAAAAGTGCAGTTCCCGTGGGACCGCGAAAGTGCGGCGGACGCAAACAGCTCATGCTGGCTCCGCGTCGGCACTCCGTGGGCGGGTAAACAATGGGGCTCCATCCAAATCCCGCGCATCGGCCACGAAGTCATCGTCCAATTTATCGAAGGCGATCCCGACGCCCCGATCATCATCGGCAGTGTTTACAATGCGAGCGCGATGCCGCCTTACAAATTGCCCGACGAGAAGACCAAGACGACCTTCAAATCGAACAGCTCGAAAGGCGGCGGCGGCTTCAACGAAATCCGGTTCGAGGACAAGAAAGGCAGCGAACAAGTGTTCATCCACGCGGAAAAGCAACGCGACCTGCGGGTGAAAAAAGACAACCTCGAGTTCATCGGCGAAAACGAACACCTCATGGTTGGCAAAGACCGCTTCAAGCTCGTGAAGGGGGACGAACACAATGAAATCACCGGTTGCAGAAATGAAAAAGTCGGTGAAAGCCACAGCCTAAAAATCGGCCAGAACCTCCAGGAAAAAGTCGGGATGAATGCAGCTCTCGATGCCGGGCAGGAGATTCATCTCAAGGCCGGGATGAAAGTCATCATCGAAGCCGGCGTCCAACTATCGCTCAAGGTCGGCGGCAACTTTATCGACATCAACCCCGGCGGCGTTTTCATCAAGGGAACGATGGTCATGATCAACAGCGGCGGCTCTGCAGGAAGCGGAGGCGGCAGCTCCCCCACTCCGCCCACAGCAGCCAAGGAGGCAGACAAAGCCGTCGCCGGCAGCAAAGATGCACCCGCAAAAGCGCGCACCAAGCCAAAGCCCGTGACGTATTCCCCCGCCGCCGTCGCGCTCCAAACCGCTGCCCGAAGCGGAACACCGTTCTGCGCGGTGTGCGCAAAATAGAACCCGATCACGGCACCCATGGAAGCCCGCGAAATCCTAAAAGCTGAGCTTTTCACCGACGACGCCGAAAGCGCCTACGCAGTAATCGACGGCGCTGCATGTGACGAATTGCTCGAGCAACTCGCCCAGCACAGCCCGGACTATTGCTGCCTGTATCCCGGCGAACTGGAGCCCGACATGGAATCTGTCGCGCCCTATTTGGTGACACTGCAACCCAATCATTCATTCACGGAATGGCTGCTCGCAAACCTACCCGGAAAACCGTGGGGAATCCTCGTGCGCTCAACCTCCACAATCCGGCAGCTACGCAAACACTTCCGCGCGTTCCTCAACGTGAAAAACGAAGTCGGCGAGAACCTTTACTTCCGATACTACGACCCGCGCGTTATCCGCATCTTCCTTCCCACGTGTGACACCGACCAGCTCGAAAGCTTCTTCGATCCCGTAACTGAATACATCGCTGAAGCGGAAGGCGGCGCATTCATGGCCTATCGCTTTTGCGACGGCAAACTGCAGGGCCACACCCTCGCCGAATCACCGACTGCATACCGGGAAATCAACTAACCTCATCCATGTTTCTCATCCGCACCAACCAGGAGGCCCGACTCAAAGAAGGAGCCCGCTCCGCATTTGTCTCCCGCGTGGAAAAACACGTAGTCGCCGCCCATCCGAAAGAGACCGCCTCATTTGACCCGGCGAACCTCCGGCAATTTGTAGAGCGCAATTGGGAAGTCGCCCGCACCTTCGGCCTCATCAGCGAACGCGCCCTCTGCCAATACCTCGATGCCGTCTGCAAACTCGGTGAAGATTTCCCGTCAAAGTTCGAATGGGCAACATCAGTCTTGAAAAGCGCCGAATATGAGGACAAAAAGCTCGCGCAGTTAAGAAGACAAGTCGAAGCCAGTTCGACTCCCACAGCCGCCTGATGCCAAACTCTTTCCACATTCCAAAAGCGCACTCGCGCCGAGCCACCCGCCGCAATGGATGATTCACCCGTCGAAAAGCTGAAAGAGACGCTCTTTCCCGAGGACGGAGAATCCACCTACGCAGTCCTCGACGGTGCCTCGTGCGAAGAACTCATCGACCACCTCATCGAGTTCGAGCCCGAGCACTGCTGCCTCTACGCCGGAGAACTCGAGCCCGACATGGAAGTAGTCGCCCCCTACCTAGTCCTGCTGGAACGCGACCACCCCTTCACCGAATGGCTGCTCGCCAACATCCTCGGCAAACCCTGGGGCATCTTCGCCCACAGCCCCGCCGACTTCCGCGCCATGCGCAAACACTTCCGCACCTTCCTCATGGTCAAAGGCCCCGACGGCGAAAGCCTCTACTTCCGCTACTACGACCCAAGGGTGCTCAGCATCTACCTCCCCACCACCAACAAAGAAGAGCGCAACACCGTCTTCGGGCCGGTCAGCGCATACTTTTGCGAGACTCCGACTAAGGAATTCACCCAATACCGGCACAACGAAGGCCAACTGCAAGCACTCCGCACATTCAAAGTGCCGGAGATAACTAACGCACACTAACGCGCCATGCTGGGAATCCGACCAGAACAACGTGAGGCCATCCGCAACGAACTTTACACGGCCTTCATCGAAAAACTCGACGCCTTCCTCCAAAAAGAGGTCCCCGAACACGCCGACATTCCCCGCGAAGAACGCCTGCCGCTCATCGACGCACTCATAACCATCGCCGCCGGCTACGGGCTCGAAATCGAACAACACGCTACCCTCTATGTTTTGACCGCATGGCTCTGCGGCTTCGACTTCGACGACCAACACCCGGAAGTAAAAGCCCGCCTCACCAGCGGCGACTACACGCCTGACGAGAAATCGGAATGGCTCACCTCGTGGATGGAGAGCCAGGCGCAACCATCATAAGCCATGGGATTCTGCCTCGCATCCCTCAACCCCGCCGCAGCCCTTGCAAATGCCCGCGCCCTCGTCCAGAAAATGGCCGCGAAAGTAGCGGATAAAGCGAACGAGAAAGCCAAAGCAGTCGCGAATACCGTCGAGAAAACGGCGGTCGCCGCAAAGCAGTTCGTCCAAGACAAAGTCATCCCCGCCGCACAGCAAGCTGCGGCAAAGGTTGCTGCCGCAAAACAGGCGATTCAGACGAAGACTGCGCAGCAGGTGAAGAAAGCCGTCGTAGCGGTGAAGAAAATTGCCAGTACGGCAAAAAAAGTGGCCGACGACAAAGTGTGGTGTCCATTGAAAGGGGCATGGGTAAATACGGATAAAGCTGCGGCGCTCGGCACGCTCGGAGACTCGTCTGGATACGCTTCGGAAGCGTTCGGTTTCGCAAGTACCGTCTTCGACAAGCTCAGCGACATCCGAAAAGTCTCAGCCTTGGCGAGACTGGCAAAAACGACACCCTATTTCGTAGAGAAATTAGGCAAAAACCTCGATAAAGTAAGCAAAGCGTTCAGCTTCGTAGGCGTAGCCGCTGTGATGGCCGAAAAGGGCGCCCGCAATTGGGAACAAATCAAGAACGGAACAGGTCGCGATAGAGCCGCAGCTGCCGTAAAAGTCTTCGCTGCCGGTGCCATCTCAATCGGCATCTCAAAACTCGCAAGTTTTGCCGGAGCAAAAGCAGGGGCCTTCGTCGGTGCGAAACTCGGTGCAACAATTGGCTCCTTCATCCCCATACCCGGTGTCGGAACTCTCGTCGGCGCGATTGTCGGCGTGGCGGTCGGACTTGCAGTCGGATATGCTGTCGGAGAACTTTATAAGAATTACGCAGAAAAGCCTTTGGATCAGTTCATAGACCGGAAAATTGCCCCACCAAAACAACCAACACGCGGTCCGTAGCTTTTTAAATGAAACCACTCACCTTTGCAGACATCCAAATCGGCCTTCCTCCGCGCTGGAAAAACGAAACTAACATCGCGCTCTCCGGCCCGGTGGAGGACGACTTTGCGCCCAGCATCGCCATCACCCGCGACGTATTTGAGGAAGAGATCTCCCTTGACGACTTCTTCCCGTTTGCCGGCGAACAACTCAAGGCTGGCCTCGGCGAACAAGGCTACCGACTCCTCACCGAGGTGCGCACCGTCATCGCCGACATGCCCGCTGGCCAACGCATCTACCAATTTGAACTCGATGAAGCCCAAACCCTCATCCAGCAGATGCAAATCTCCTTCGTCCGAGGCAGGGAAGCCGTAACCGTCACCTGCACCAACCTCGCCAAGAACTTCACAGACACTTTGCCCGCCTTTCAGCAAATGCTGGAGAGCTTCCGCTGGCCCGCGCCGGACTCGAAACAGCACGCGTAGCCCATGCTCAAAATCCGCCGACGCCAGCACAAAGCCCTCGCTCCGCTTCCCAGCGCGGAGACTGGCGCGTCGCGGGATGCTGCCGCCTCTTTTAGCCCCCAAACCAAAGCGAATTCGGATGCCGCAATCGTTAGTGGTACCGTTGCCAATGCCCAAAACGCACAGCCTCCGCCGCGCAGTGGCCCATTAAAAGTCCGAGATAATCAAATGGGCGCACTGACAGAGGTCTCACGCGAAGAATTCATCGGTCGCATGGAAACTCACCTCCGCGAACACTTCGGGCCCACCTTCAAACCTTTGACCAGCGAACGACTCCGCGAGTTCATCGTTCGGAACTGGAAACGAGCGGACGAATACGGACTAAAGAGTGAGCTTGGTGTGTGCTGCTATCTGGAAACCGTGGCGGCACTGGGCGAGGACGCCCTTGCTGCCGCACCGCTGGCGAGCAGGCTGAGGGATATGGAACGCACGGAGATGGAGAAGTGCGAATTTCTCAATGACCGTGTCTTGAGCGCGTGGGAGGCAAAGAAAGCGTGAGCGCGACTTACAAAGTCGTCGCCGGAGACTCCCTTTCCAAGATCGCGGCCCGCAATGGGGTGACGCTTAAAGAGCTGATTGCAGCAAACCCTCAGTTCTCGAACGGACGAAATCCAAATCTGATTAAAATTGGGGAAACGATAATACTACCTCAGCCCAAGTTATCACCAAAGAAACCAGCAGGAGAACCGTGCATCCCGTGTGACCTTGCAAAAGAAAAAGAGAAGGAGAATCAAAAGCGTCGAGAGGACCTGGCAAATAATGTCAAAAAAGACGCGATCGCTAAGCGTGAGGATTACGCCTTCGCAGTTAGAAAAGAGCCTCTCGGAAAGGGAACAAATAAATGCAGTCTTTATGTTCACGACAAACTGGTTGAGGCGGGATTTAGCCTTCCACCTAGGTCTTGCGGGCGGCTTGATTTTGGCACCCCAGACTGCGTTCCATTGGCCGAAGAGCTATACAATGGCAAACTGAACGACGGAACCGTGTTGAGCAATTTGACAAAAGTCGCTGAACCTGCACCCGGCGATATAATTGCCTACAAAGACCCGGGAAGTCATTGGAGCGGGCACGCCGGAATCGTGACATCGTTCGATCCAAAAACGGGCACTGGCACTATCGTTTCCGCAGGCGGAAAAGATGTTCACATGAACGATTTCGATTTAGAAAATGGCATTCACAATTCCGATGGAACTTTCAGCCCGCCTGTCGTGTTCCAACGCATTTCGAAGTAATAACCTTACGATTACATGAACCGCCAATCAACCACCGCACCACTCCACTACAAAGTCTCCGATGAAGTCCTCCGCAGCTTCGCTTCGCCGCCGCGGTGGTATCGGATTTCTGGGCCGGGTGGGTTGGTGCGATTTCTTCAGGAGGCCAAGACGACTGCTTCGGGGGAGGATTTGGAGGCGAGTCGTTTGGCGGGGATGTTTTGGTTTAATGAACTCCTCTTTTCCCAGACTCGCCAGCAGGCGAAGGCGGAACTGCAGAATCAAATTGGGTCCACGCAGGCTCCGGGCTCTTCGATGCGGGCATTGACGGGGCTCTACATGCGACTGGCGCTCCGGCAGGATCTCGCGATTTGCAAAAACTGGACGCAGGATTTTGACGGGTATGCGGTCTTACCGCTACGCCCGTCGGATTCGCTTTTGGTGCTCGCGGGACCCATTAGGGAGCAGCCGTATTACAGCCGGTTGCGCAAACGCGATAAGCGGCACGCTCTGGCTGAATCCAAAAACATCCGGTTGCCGGGCGGGGCGGAGCAGTTTGTCGTGGATTTTTCGTTGAAAGAGAATCAGGCGTTTGAAAGCCGGATTCTGGGGCCGTTTCCGTTCTGATTGTTTGGGACTGAGTAAGCGCTTGCGCAAAGTATCACAAGGACCGACCGACTGTCGCGCAAATCATCCTCGCACCGACCCGTCTCGTTTGGCACAAACAACCCAGCCAAGCATCTCGCATCCATGACCACACCCGATGATTCCGCCCGACGTCCGCTCAAGTCCCGATCGACTGCTTGGGCTCGCAAACTTTCCGCGGCGCTTGTTGCGCGGCGCATCTCGCCGAATCATGTGTCGCTAGCGGGCATCGGCTTTGCCTGTATCGGGGCGGTGGCGATGCTCATGATCCCGCACGGACTACCGGCAATGATCGGACTTTTTCTAGGCGCGGCGGGTGTCCAGCTACGGCTGCTCTGTAACATGATGGACGGCCTCGTCGCCGTGGAGGGCGGGCTGAAATCCAAGGCGGGCGATCTCTTTAATGAAGCGCCCGATCGCATCGAAGATGTCGTCCTTCTCGTCGCGGCGGGGTTTGCCTGCGGGCATCCGCAACTCGGCTGGGGCTGCGCAACGCTCGCAGTCGGCACGGCGTACTTTCGCGCGTTTGGCGCATCGCTCGGCTTTGGGCAGGACTTCTGCGGGCCCTGCGCAAAGCCGCATCGCATGGCCATTCTCACCGGCGGATTACTCGCTTCGATGCTCAAAACGACCGTTCCCTTTCTCCTCATCGCGCTCTGGCTCATTGCGGTGCTGAGCGCCGTCACGATTGCACGCCGCGTGTATCGCATCTACACAAAGCTCCCGTGAGCAATTAACCCGCTCCACGTTTCCAAATGAATACCGTCGTCAACAGTCAGACCTTCACCGCTGCCGATGGCGCGGCCATTCGCTACAAGTCGTGGATTCCCGAGGGCGGGGCAAAACGCGCGCTCGTGCTGCTTCACCGCGGGCATGAACATGCGGACCGCTGGGATTCTGTCGTGCCGGGGCTCGCGATGCCGGAGACGGCGATTTTTGCGTGGAATGCGCGAGGGCACGGCGAGTCTGAAGGCAAGCGCGGCCATGCCTCGTGCTTCATGCAGTATGTGCGCGATCTGGCGGACTTCTTCGCGCACATCGCGAAAGAGCACGGCTTTACCGACGAGCGAATCGTGCTCGTGGCACATAGCGTCGGCGCGGTCATCGCGGCGACATGGGTGCATGACTACGCGCCGCAGCTCGCGGGCCTCGTGCTCGCGACTCCGGCGTTCGATGTGAACCTCATCGTTCCGGGCGCGCTGACTTCCATCCGGCTCATGCTGAAGGTCAAACCGGACGCCATCATCAAGAGCTACGTGCAAGGCGAATGGCTCACGCGCGATGCAGCAGCAGCGGCGGAATACGACGCGGATACGAAAATTTCCAAGGACATCTCCGCCCGGATTTTGGTGGACCTTTTTGACACCTCGCAGCGCGTCATCGCCGATGCCGTGGTGATGGATCGTCCTCTGCTCTTTTTCTCCGCGACTGCCGACCGCGTCGTCACTCGCGATTCGCTGAACCGCTTTTTTACAAACTACGGCGCGTCGGAAAAAGAACACATTACCTTACAGGATGCGCGTCATGCGATCTTCCACGACTTCTGCCGCGATGAAGTCACAACCGCCATTCGCGAGTTTGCAGAGCTTCGCTTCAACACCCCGCCGCGACCCATGCTGCGGCAGGACTTTTCGCACCCGGCGACTCACGCGGAGTATCAATCGCTGCTCGGCCCGCTGCCGACGCTATCGCTAAAAGGCGCGGGCTTCGCCATGCAGAAACTCGCCATGAGCACGCTCGGACGGCTCAGCCATGCAATCAGCGTGGGATTGAAGACGGGCTTCGACTCCGGCGAATCGCTCGACTGCATCTACGAAAACGAGGCGCGCGGCGAACTCGGCATCGGACGACTCGTCGATCGCGGGTATCTCGACGCCATCGGCTGGCGCGGCATTCGGCAGCGTCGCGAGTGCATGAACGAAGCCCTCCGCGAATGTATGCGCGCTATTCGGCACGACGGGCTGTCCGTGCGAATCATGGACATCGCGGGCGGCGCAGGCCGCTACTTGCTCGATCTACTCGAAGACAAAACAGACGGCGAAGGACTCACCGTTCTGTGCCGCGACTGGAGCGAAACCGCGCTCGCCACGGGCCGGGCCAACGCCATCAAGCGCGGACTCGCCGACCGCATTACCCACGAACGCGGCGACGCATTCGACGAAGCATCGCTCGCCGCAGTGAGCCCGCAACCATCGCTCGTCGTCGTCTCGGGGCTCTACGAACTTTTTCCCGACAACGCGCCGCTGCGCCGCTCGCTGCGCGGCATCTACACAGCGCTGCCGCCCGGCGGATGGCTCATCTACACCGGCCAGCCGTGGCATCCGCAGGTGGAAATGATCGCCCGTACACTTCCCAATCGCGATGGCAAACCCTGGATCATGCGCCGTCGTCCGCAGGGTGAAATGGACGCCCTTGTCCGCGAGCCGGGCTTTGCGAAACGGCGGCAGTGGACGGACGATTTCGGAATCTTCACCGTCTCCATCGCGCAAAAATGAACGGACGCGAGCCGGGACTTTTTTTGCGCGCGCTCGGCTGCCTCGCTCTCGCGGGCATTGTTTTCATCGTCGTGTACGGCGGGTGCAATCGCTTCACCGCGACGCGCACGGATGTCGGCACCTGCTTCTTTGAATGGGAACGAAGTCTGCCGTTTGTGCCGTGGCTCATCATTCCATACTGGTCGCTCGACTTGTTTTTCTGCGGCGCATTTTTCCTCTGCAAAAATCGAGCGGAACTGCGCCTGCTCACACTTCGACTCGTCGTCGTGGTGCTCGCGAGCGCCGTTTTCTTTTTGCTCTTTCCGATGCGCTTCGGCTGGGCGAGGCCGGAACCGCAAGGGTGGACGGCACCGCTGTTTCGCGCGCTGTATGCGAACGACCTGCCCTACAATCTCGCGCCGTCTTTGCACATCAGCCTGCGGTCGCTCGTGTGGGTCGCCTACGGTGCGCGGCTGCGCGGCTGGTTGCGCGCCTCGGTGAAAGTGTGGTTCATCCTCATCGGCATCTCCACGCTTCTTCTGTGGCAACACCATTTGCTCGATGTCGCGACTGGCTTCCTCATGGCCTGGTCTGTCAAAGCGCTAATCCCCGCGACTCCACGCCGTGAAGTGCCCAGCACACTATTTCATCGGAAGATTGCTGCGGTCATCGGAACACTCGCGACGTTGTTTGCGCTGCTCGCGACGAAGAGCGGCGGCTGGCTGTTTTTCGGCTGGCTGTCGGTTGCATTTGGAATCGTCTCGCTCGCCTACGCGCGGCGCGATGCGCGGTTCTTCGGGCGGGAAAATGGAACGCTGACTCCGGCGGCGGAGTGGTGCCTCCTCCCGTGGATGCTGCTCGGGCGCGCTTTCCAGCATCGTTATTTAAAAGGCCCGCCATCGCGCCAAATCGCGCCCGGCATCCTACTGGGGCGCCGCCACACCGCAGCGGAAGCCGAGGCACTCCTCGCGAGCGGACCGCTCGCCGTGCTCGATCTGCGAGCGGAAGGAAATGCGCCAGCGGCATTCCGCGAGCGTGCCGTGTTTTACAATATCCCGCTGCTCGACATGGTCCCGCCCACCGCCGGGGCTGTGCGGGAGGCTCTCGAATTTATCCGCGCGCAGCAGTCGGAGCGCACAGTGCTCGTGCATTGCCAGCTCGGGCTATTCCGCTCCGCCACCGTGATGGCCGCGTGGCTCGTAGAATCCGGCATTGCACCTGATTACGCTGCGGCAGTTGAACACATTCGCGCAATCGACCCACGAGTCCGTCCCGCGCCGGAGCCCGTGTGATTATTTCCGCGTCGCGAGATATTCGACGATGTCGCGCAGCTCCGAACGACTCAGCATATCGCGGATGGTCTCGGGCATTGGAGACGGCGCGCTGATTCGGTTTTTGATGTTCGCTGCCGCGACTTTTACCACCTGCGGTTTGCCAGCGGCATCGACAGTCTCGACGCTCAGTTCGTTGCTCGATTCCTCCATCAATCGACCCGCCACCGTCATCCCGTCCTTCATCTCCAAGACAACGATCTGGAATCCCTTCGAGACGCGCGCATTTGGATAGATGATTGATTCCAAGATCCCGACACGGTCGAGCGTCGCGCCGACCTTCGTGAGTTCGGGGCCGACGAGACTGTCGCCGCCCTCGGCTTTGTGGCACTTGAAACACTGCGCCGTTGTATGCTCGCGGAATATCTTTTTCCCCCGCTCGGCGTCTCCACCACTAAGCGACAATTTGTAGTTCGCGAGCGGGTCTTTCGCAGGCAGCGACGTTCTCCACTTCTGCACTTTGGTGGCGAGCCCGGCCTTTTTCTTCCCGGCCTCATACACGTCGAGCTGGACTTCCGGCGGGAGCTTTCCGGCGATCAAATCATCGAGTAGTCCGCCGAGCAATTTCTCCGCAGCGGGCGTATTACTCTCCGCGAGCGCAAGCACTGCGCCCTGCTTTTCGATGGCCGGCTCGTTCGATGAAAGCACGCCGCCAATTGCCTTTAGTGCAGCATCCGCATCCACCGCGACCAGCGCCTTCAGAGCTGCTGCGCGGAGCTTCGCATCCTTGTCCGTGAGCGCAGCAGTCGCCGCTTTCGCAAGGTGAGGTTCCTTCAGCGAGACCATCGCGCGCAACGCTTCCGAACGCGAAGTCTTGCTCGCCTTTTCATCGATCGCGAGCGCCAGCAGCGCATCGCCCGCAGAAGTTACGCTCAGCTTTGAAACGGCGGTGGCCGCAGCCTCGGCGACACTTCCCGGAGCACCCGCAAAAAGCCCCACCACGACGGGTGTGAGTGCCTGCGTTGCAGCGGCACCAGAGCGCTCCGGCAGCGGCCGCCATTGATAAGTAAGGCGGTCTTTCGGGTCTGGATTCTCCCACGCCCCGAGCGCAACCAGCGCTTCTTTGCGGCCAAACTCACGGGCGTTCGCATCCGCTGCGTACGCTGCAAGTTTCTGCGCATTATCCGGCGAACCGAGGCGGTAGTGCGCGTTCACGACGCGCAGCAAAATATTCGGATCTTTGATGCGTCGTTCTCCCAGCAATCCGGCGAGCGCAGGCATCGCCTCCGGAATACCCACATCATAAATCGCGCGGGCAGCTTCGAGCACGACGCCTTGGTCCGCATCCGCGAGGAACTCAGCGACCAGCGGGCTCTTCACGCGGCGAAGGGCGATGACCGCACCATTGCGCACCGCCACATTTCCATCCTTCGCCTTCGCCGCGAGCACCGCAGCATCCGCGCAACCGACAAGCCCCATCACCGCGCCGTGGCGCAAAATCGGGTCCTTGTCTCCGTTCTCCGCGAGCATCGTAAAGAGCGCATCGACCGCCGATTTTTCGTGGGTCTTTCCCAGCGCCAACGCGGCATAAAACCGTGCACGCGGATGCGAGTCTTTCAGCAGCGAAAGCAATCCTTCCACGGTTCCTTTCGACTGATTGTCGCCCAGCACCCGCGCCGCTTGCGCACGGACTTCGCCGTCACCATCAGCAAGGATTCCGATAAGCGCCGAAGTCGCTGCGGGATTCTTTGCGGCGAGCTGACCGAGCCCCCACA
The DNA here is from genome assembly GCA_043728745.1 of Verrucomicrobiaceae bacterium. GTDB lineage: Bacteria > Verrucomicrobiota > Verrucomicrobiia > Chthoniobacterales > Chthoniobacteraceae > SXWH01. Next base: position 1,111 of record JAYTMG010000152.1, on the reverse strand, counting down.
CGCCATGAATTCGAGCGAGCGTCCCCTGCCCTTTCGTCGCGGCATTCACGAGCGGAGCCATCGCGCCTTTGGATGCGAGCTGGAATTGCGCCGCCTGCCGGATGCGTTGATCGTCATGACCGAGCAACTTTTCGAGCTCTGGATCGAGACGTGCCGCCATGCCTTCCGCCAACAGCTTCTTGACCTCCGCCTGCTTGGCTGCATCAGCCTCGGGCGAGGTCAGCTTGAAAATGCGGCCCTTGTTCACCCCACTCCAGCTCTCCACCCAATCGAGCACATAAAGCGCACCATCCGGCCCGAACTCCACATCCGTCGTCAGCACGCCCTTCACCAAATCGCGACGCTCCTTCAGCTCATACCAAGCGCCCATCGGCATCAGCGTGATTTCATGCACCACGCTGCTGCTCGCACCGCCGCGAAAGTCGCTCAGGAAAAACTTGCCCGCAAATTTCTTCGAGAGGCCCGTGCCGGGATTGTAGGTCAGACCGCTCGGGCCGTTACTGAGGTTCGCAATCGGAGGGATGATATACTTCGCCTTCAGCGATTCCTTTTCATCCCACAGCAGCTCGCGGTTCCAAGGTCCGCGATCTTCGAGATACTGATAAGTCATCCGCCAGCCGCAATCGCCGCCCTCCACGAGTTGCACAAAGCGCGCGCGGTCTCCCGCATCGGAGTTGTTGTCGCCGGTGAAAAGATTCCCGAATTCATCGAACGCCAGCTCCTGCGGATTCCGCACACCCGTCGCGAAAATCTCGAAGCCCGTTCCATCCGGATTACAGCGCATCACTGATCCGGTATCGCTCACCTCCCAGTCTTTACCCTCCTTGTTCTTAACATTGAGCCCGCGATCGCCGATCGTGAAATAGAGCTTCCCGTCCGGACCAAAACGCAGCCCGTGCATGTCGTGACCGCGAAACGCAAACTTCACGCCGAAGCCCGAAAGCATCCGGTCTTTCACATCCGCTTTCGCATCGCCGTTGGAATCCTGAAATCGCCAGAGGCTCGGAATATTGGTCCACCACACTTCGTTTCCTCGGGCCAGGATTCCCGCCGCAGTGCCGTCGAGCGCCTCGCGAAATCCATCGGCAAAAACCGTGCTCTTGTCTGCCTT
>JAYTMG010000151.1:0-2668 GCA_043728745.1 Verrucomicrobiaceae bacterium | reverse complement strand
CAAATCCTTGCGCGTCGATTTCAGGTCGAGCGTCGCGCCCTCCTTGGCCTTGGTGTGGCACACGGCGGAGTGCGAGCAGCGGCGCGTGGCCAGCGTATCCTCCGCCAGCGAGTTGATGTCCGCGAGCGTGACCCCTTCCTTGAGAATCCCGGTCTTATATTTCAAGGCCGCGGTGGTGATCAGGTCGCTCTTGTTTAGTTGTTGAATCTGTTCCTCATTTAACGCCCCGGGCGCGCGGCGCTTCGGCGCGACGGGCACGACCGACAGGTTGGGAACAGGGTTTCCGCCCGCGTTATCAGGCGTGGGCGCCGGCATGGAGTTGTTGCTCATGGGCATAAAATTTTAAGGAATCAGGACACAAACATCCAGAATCTCGACACAGGCGGAGGCGGTTGGAACATCGTTGGATGATTCTCGCCCCGCGTCGGGGAAATAGCGGAGTGAGTAGAAGGAATCTGCGGGCGCGTCAGCAAAAGCTCGCGTTGCGTGGGCCACTGTTCGTGCTGCGTTGTCCAAAACTATCTGCACGTTGAATGAATCGGAGGAAGCGCTGTCCCACTTTAGGAAAAAAAGCATCTGACGGAGGACAGGCGTTGAGCAGCGCAGGGCGAACCGCGAACAACGCGGGACGAAAAGCTGCGTTGAGCGAGGAAGCCCGCTCTCCGGGTGCGATTGAAAGTGGCGGGCACCAAGTGGTGGGTTTTGTCGCGCTGCGACAAAACAAGCCCGCGCCGAGCGGGCGGCTCGGCGGTAGTCAAGGATGCGCCCTTCACCCCGCGCCGCAAGGGCTGAAAAACACCTCGCAACGACTCCGAAGCGTGTCGTGGGAGGACAAAAGTGCGTCGCCGGAGACACTCGGCAAATCGTGCCGCGTCCGGGGTGCAGTAGGAAAAATCTACAGCACGCCGCCGCAAAACCGAAGCACCTCAAATGGCTTGAGCGGCGGTGTCGTGCGACGCGGTGGCGTGTCCAGAGGCCGGATGTTTATTCGGCGCAAAAACTGGCAGCAGTAGATTTCAGGGGGCGGCGACAGCTTTTTTTTTGGCGCAGGCGCCAGATGCCGAAAACGGCAGCGGAGGACAGAATCAGCAGGGGCGCGCTTGGCTCAGGCACGACGAGGGTATCGTAGAAGACTTGCCCGCGACCCATCGGCCCGTTGAAATCGCTGACCGTAACATTGACCTGGTTCAGCGCGACTGAGCCGGCGAGAACGGAGAGGCGGACGGCGCCTTGATGGTCCAACCATGCGCCATTGTGGCTGATGGCAATGGGAAAGGTGTCTCCGGTGTAAAATAGCGTCTCGATGGGCGCGTCGAGAACCGAGTTCTCGAACTGGTCCACCCGGAGCATATCGCCGGCTTGTAATGAAGGCGCGTCGAAAGTAAAGAGCGCGAAGCCGCTGATGCCCCCAACGGACTGTGGATAGAGGGGACCGAGGAGTGTTGAAAACTCATAGGTGAAGGAATCGCCTGCATTGATCAAGACTTGGGCGGGTACGGTGACGGCCAGTGAGAGTCCGAGGGCGAGGCTGAAGAAGCGTTTCATATAAGGTGGTTCTTTCTTTTGGTTCACCTGAAAAGATTCATCAGGTAAATTGCGGTGGAATTCAGCTAAAGCCTAGCGTGAACTTGCCGTGTAGTCAAAAGAAAAGAGCGGCAATAAAAATGGGGAAAAGCTATAGGGTGGTAATTCTTGTTACGGAGGTGGAATCAGACGGCCAGCGCGCGTTCCACCGGCACACGCGCCCGTGCCGATCACCTTCTTTACCTCGCCCACGTTTAATCACACCCCGTTCCACCATCACCTCTCCCTCCGGGTGGACAGCGACCCCGCGCCCGGCCATGATGCCGACGTCATGCGCCTGCTCGTGGTTGAAGACGACAAGAAGATCGCTTCGTTCGTGGTGAACGGGCTGAAGCAAAGCGGCTACGCCGTGGATCATTCCGCCGATGGCGAATCCGCGCTCGTGCTCGCCGAGAACACGCCCTACGACGCCGCCATCGTGGACCTCATGCTGCCCAAGCTCGACGGGCTGTCACTCATCCAGAAGCTCCGCGCGCAGGGGCAGCGCCTCCCCGTCCTCATCCTCAGCGCGAAGGCCAGCGTGGATGATCGCGTGAAGGGTCTTCAGGCCGGCAGTGACGATTACCTGACGAAGCCCTTCGCGTTCTCGGAGTTGCTCGCCCGCGTGCAGGCGCTCATCCGCCGCAGCACGCAGGCGGCGGAACCCACCAAGCTCACCGTCGGCGATCTCATGCTCGACCTGCTCACGCGGGAGGTCACGCGCGGCACCGAGCGCATCGAATTGCAGCCGCGCGAATTCGCCTTGCTCGAATACCTCATGCGCAACGCCGGCCGCACCGTGACCAAGACCATGGTGCTCGAACACGTCTGGGACTACAGCTTCGACCCGCAGACCAACGTGGTCGATGTGCTCGTGCATCGTCTCCGCGCCAAGGTCGATCCCGACAAGACGCGCCTGCATACGATTCGCGGCGTTGGTTATGCCCTTCGCGTTCCTTGAACGGCTGCGGCGCAGCTTCAGCTTCCGGCTGAACGTCTGGTACGCGCTCATCTTCGTCGCGAGCACGGCGGTGATCTTCGCGCTCGTCTATTACCTCGTCGCCGACGCCCTCGTGCGCAAGGACCGCGAAGTCATCCTCGCGCG
>JAYTMG010000150.1:0-5542 GCA_043728745.1 Verrucomicrobiaceae bacterium | reverse complement strand
GTGGGTGGAGGTGCTTACATTCGTCGGAACCTTCGGAATGTTCATCTCGCTCTTCCTTCTCTTCATGCGCTTCCTTCCGATGATTACCATCTTCGAAGTGAAAGCCGTGATCCCTGAGGCAGACCCGCACTTCAATCCGGAAGATGCGCACACACCTTCAACGCCGAAGGAGGCGGCTGCTCACTAACATGGCCGAATTCAAACGTCTTTTCGCCCTTGGTGCCGAATTCAACAGCGCTCGGGATATTTACAACGCAGCGGAAAAAGTCCGCGACGCGGGCTACACCGTGTGGGACTGCCACTCGCCGTTCCCGATTCACGGGATGGACGCAGCGATGGGCCTGAAGAAATCGTGGCTCTCCGCATTCGTTTTCGTCTGCGGCGTCACCGGCTTCCTCACCGGGCTCGGGCTCGTGACTATCACCAGCTTCGGCCTTTACCCGACGATCGTAAACGGAAAGCCGAACGATTGGGAGCACGGTCTTCGTGCGCTCCAGTTCTTCTTCCCGGTCATGTATGAGTTGACCATTCTGTTCAGCGCATTCGGTGCGGTGTTCGGCATGATTCTGCGCAACGGCCTCCCGCGCTTGCATCACCCGCTCTTCAACTGGAGCCGGTTCGCGAAAGTCACGGACGACAAGTTCTTCATCATCATCGAGAGCCGCGACCCGCAGTTCTCGGAAACAAAAACACAAGCATTGCTCGAGTCTCTCGGCGGTGCCCACATCACGCCAGTTTTCGACCAGGAGTAAGCCATGCTGAAAATCGGATTTGGAGCATTTATAATTTTAGCCGTCACGGCCTTGAGCATCGCGGGATTCCGCGACAAAAAGGGCCAGAAAACCCACATGGAGTGGTTCAACGACATGGCCCATCAGCCACGCGTGAATCCCCAAGTGCGCAGTGACTTTTTCGCAGATGGACGCGCAGAACGCGCGCCGATTCCGGGGACCGTGCCGATCGGCTACATTCTTCCCGGCGCGTATTACCAGACGGAGGGCAACAACCTCGGCAGCGGAACCGGCGGCTTTACTGCCCAGCCCGACTATCTCAATACGGGCCGAATCGGCGACATGTATGGCGACGGAATTCCCGAGAACCTCGCCGCACGCGGCGCGGATCTTTTGAGCCGTGGTGCTGAGCGTTACGCCATTAATTGCTCCCACTGCCACGGTCTCGCTGGACTCGGCAATGGGCCGGTGAAAGCGTTCGGTCTTATGACCGTCGCAAACATCACCAGCGAGCCGATGCGCAAGCAACCGGACGGCCAAATTTTCAACACCATCACCCACGGCAAAAACACCATGGGAGCCCTCGGTCCAGTCATTACCGTCGAAGACCGCTGGGCCATCGTCTCCTACGTCCGCGCGCTACAAAAAGTGGCCGAAGGGAAACTGAACGTCCAAGAAAAGAAATGAGCCACCACATCGCCATACCGAACTCTGAGAAGTTCGACCCGAAAAAGGCAGCAACCCTGAAGACCATCTTTCAGGGCATGTCCGCCGTGGGACTCATCGGTGCCATCATCATCGGAGTCATTAGCCCGAAGTTGTTTGGGTTTAGCTGGCTGTTCGCCTTCTTCTTCGCGTTCACGATCTGCATCGGCGCGTTCTTTTGGAACTGCCTGCATCACGCCACCGATTCCGAGTGGTCTGTGGTCATCCGCCGACAGTTGGAAAATGTGTCCGCGCTGCTGAAATACGTCGCGGTTCTGTTCATTCCGATTGCGGTCATCCTCGTGGTCAAGCCGGACCTGATGTATTCGTGGATTAAGCCCCACCTCGACGACTCGCTCATGGAAGGCAGCAAAGGAAAGTATTTGAACATTTCCTACTTCTGGGTGCGCGCAATCGGCATCTTCGGCCTGCTCTTTCTGCTTTCCAGCATCCTCCGCAAACGCAGCATGGCGCAGGATACTGATGGCAAGGCGGTGCATACGTTCAAAATGCGGGCGGCAGCAATCGCAGGCATCCCGGTGATGGCGCTTTCCGTGACATTCGGCGGCATCGACTGGCTGAAGTCACTCAACCACCACTGGTATTCGACCATGTGGGGCGTGTATCTTTTCGCAGGCGCTGCGGGCAGCTCGATGGCGGTCGCCATTCTCGTTTGCAAATGGCTGAAGAGCCTCGGCTACTTGCAGCCCGTGACGAATGAGCACTTCCACACGATGGGCAAGTTCATCTTCGCCTTCACCGTATTCTGGGGCTACATCGGCTACAGCCAATACATGCTCATCACCTACGCGAACATCGAAGAAGAGACGATCTACTTCCGTTTGCGCAACACGGAGTCTTGGACCTACCTGAGTCACTTTCTCGTATTTGGCCGCTTCTTCTTCATGTTTGTGCCGCTCCTTTTCCAAGGAATGAAAAAGAGCAAAGGCATCATTTTCTGCGCATCGTGGATCATCCTGATGCAGTGCCTCGACCTCTTCATCATCATCATCCCCGAGTATGCGCCGGGCGGATTCTCCTTCACGGGATTCATCGCTTGCGCCGTCACACTGATTGCAGTCGTCGGCATTCTCGGAATGGGCTTCCTGCGTCACCTCGGCGAAGGCTACCTCTTCCCGACCAAGGATCCCCGCCTTGCGGAATCACTGAAACTCACGAACTAACATGCGACACAACGTAACCACTCCTGGTGGATTTTTCGTAGGACTCGGCGGAATAGCCGTGTTCTGCGCAGTGGCTGCCGGTGTCTCTCTCTGGGTAGGGAAACCCTCCGTCAGCAAAGAACTGGAGCCACAAAAAACGGCGCTCGGCCTGATCGCGGACTCCAAGGACGAGGCCAAGCAGAAGGAAATCGACAAACTTCTCGCCGATGCAGCCGTTAAGTACAATGGAGGCAATAAGCCGAATCTCGACAATATCGACGACCTCCGGGGCATCGTCCGTTTCCGCGAAGCGCAGAAATCGCGCACTGAATCCAGCGCCGCACTTACCGCAAAATCGACAGTCGAAGGACAGAACGTCCTGCAAGCAGCCGTCGCCGAAGTGGTGAAAGAAATCACCGCGAAAAAACCAGCCGCCAGCACGGTGAAAGTGGACCTTTTACCGCCCGCGGCCGAAGCACCCGTTTCGATGCCGAACTTCCAAGGCGGCGGAGCCAAGACTGTGACTTTCCCCGCACCGGCCATCTCGGTTCCGGCACCGGTCGCACCAACTCAACCTGCTCCAACGCCAGCGGCACCTGCGCCGGTCCCGGCAGCACCAGTTCCGACGCCTGCCGCGCCGACTCCTCCCGCACCAGAACCCGCGCCAGCCGCTCCCGATCCGGCACCCGCAGCACCGGCAGCGCCTGCGCCCGCACCTGCTGGACCAACGTTGGCGAAAGCCGCACCAGCTCCAAACCGTCCTCCGCTTATTAACTGGTCTGACCTGAAATGACCGATTCTCAAACCATCCTGCTCGCAACTCTGCCTTCGGCACCCGCACCTGCAAGGGCTGCGCTTCCTCCGGCTTCCATCGTCGCACCCGCCAAGGTCGCACCTGCAGCTCCGGCAAAAACTCCATTGAGTTCTGCTGCGCCCTCGCAGCACAGCAACGAGGCCATCGAGCGTTCGCTCATCGATCAATCTGCTCGCGGTCCCGTCCTGACCTTCTTCAGCACGGCGATCTTCTGGCTGCTCGTCTCCACCGTTCTCGGCTACATCGCGTCCAAGCGGTTGCACGACCCGACTTTCATCCTCGGCCCCGAATGGCTCTACCGGATGCTCGGAATCGACGGACTACTCCGTTCGATCTTCGACACAAATTTTGTCTATGGACGCGCCTGGCCTGCTTACAATACGGCGCTCATCTACGGATGGTGCTCGCTGGCGGGAATGGGCGTCGCGACCTGGCTCATCGGTCGTCTATGCCGCGTCGCCATTCAGGCTCCGAGCATGCTTCAGTTTGGCGCATGGTTCTGGAATGTCGGCGTCGCGGTCGGCGTCCTGATGATCCTCGGCGGACACAACTCTGGCTTGGAATACTTCGAAATGGTCCGCGGAGCGCGCGTGCTGATGTTCATCGGCTACCTCTGCATCGGAATCTGGGGTCTCATCCTCTTCCGCTACAAGCGCACCGTCGCTCCGTATATTTCAGTTTCCTATCTCGTTGCAGGCTTCTTCCTCTTCCCGTGGTTTTTCGGCGCTGCGGATTTGGTCTCCGGCTCGCAAATGCCGGGCGTGATGAAGAATATCGTCAACGCGTGGTTCCAAGGCGGCCTTTTCAACCTGTGGTTCGGCTGCCTCGGTCTCGCATCGGCGTATTACTTCATCCCGAAAGTCATCAACCAGCCCATCTACAGCTACAACCTCGCGAAGATCGGGTTTTGGGGCTGGGTGTTCCTTGGCGGACTCACCGCGATGACCAAACTGAGCGGCGGTCCGGTGCCGGCGTATCTCGTCACGATCAGCATCGCGGCCAGCATCCTTTCAATCATCCCGATTGCCTGTCTCACGGTAAATCTCGGACGCACGATGATCGGTCACACGGGCAAAATGGCCTCATCGCCGACGCTCCGATTTACTTACGTCGGGACGGTGTTTTTCGCAATTGCCGCCGGGCTTGGAGTCTTGGGCGCGCTTCGCGGAGTGGACAGCTTCACGCACTTCACGACCTGGGATTACGGAGTTAAACACACGATGCTGATGGGATTCTTCAGCATGGTGATGTTCGGTGCGATTTACTACATCACACCGCGTCTGGTCGGCTGCGAATGGCTGTCCCGCACCTTCATCAAGTTGCACTTTCTCGGCACGGCTTACGGCGGTGCGACGATCATCGGGCTGTTTCTTTTCGGCGGACTTGCCGCTGGATTCACCCTGCACGAGTCGGCAGTGGATGCGACTGCGCTCAATCCCGCCCGCGAATTCACCTTTGCAAACGTCCCGCAGAACAGCGGATGGCAGCACGTCATCCGCACTTACATCGGCTACACGTTCTTCGGCGTGGCGCAGATCATCTTTGCGATTCACTTCACCTTCATGCGCCTGCGCATCGGCCAACCTGCTGGCGAACCGACGCTCATGTCCAACCCAGAGGAGACACACTAAATGGATAAACCGAGCACACTTTTTACCGGCATCTTCGGCGCGTTCCTCGTCTCGACCAGCGTGATGGTCCTGCTGCCGAACAGTCAACTCAGCGGGCTCCAGCCGCAGGTCGTCTGGGACGAAGGGCAGAACTCACCGAGCGATGTCTATCCCGTGAAGATCGAGCACAGCCTTGGTCAGCGTCATGGGGAAAACATCTACGTGGAAAACGGCTGTTTTTACTGCCACACGCAGGAAATTCGCGACCCGCAATTTGGCCCCGACATTGAGCGCGGATGGGGCGCACGCCGCACGGTTGCGCGCGATTTCATCTACAACGACACGCCGCTTCTCGGAGCGACTCGCATGGGGCCGGACCTCGGGAACTACGGATGGCGCGATGCCGACGGAAAACGTCTCTGGCGGAACGAGCAGCCGAACGATCCGATGAAGCCCGCCGTCCGCGACGCAGCCTTCATTTACAAACACCTCTTCAATCCACGAACACGCACCGCCGAT
>JAYTMG010000149.1:0-27972 GCA_043728745.1 Verrucomicrobiaceae bacterium | reverse complement strand
TCGACGCGGGCGTCGTCTATATTCGCGAAATCGCGCAGGCACTCGAAGTCGCGCAGGCCGAGGGCGCGACGCAGGTGGTCATCAATCACCATCCGGGGCCCAGTCCGGCCCCGGCCGAGGCGCACAATTTCCGGGTGCTCGAAAATTACCGAAGGATGTTCGGCACCCCCGTCGGTCTCTCGTGCCATTTCCGTGGTGAGGATATGCTGATGGTCGCCGTCGGCGCGGGCGTGAACCTGATTGAAAAAGGTGTCGTGGACGACCCCGATCGCAACGAACAGGAAGTCATTTCCGCCACTCGTGTCAGCGGGTTGCCATCCCTCGTTGCACGTCTGCGTGATGCATCTGCAGCACTCGGGGACGGACTCGTGCGCGTGAAGGAGCCACGCGATCTTTCCGTGCGCAAGGGGCTCGTCGCGAACGCCGCAATTCGAGTCGGCGAAGCACTCACTCTTGCCAACACGTGCTTCGCATGGCCGCCGCTCGGCGTGCCCGTCGCCCAATGGTCCGTCGTGGAAAGCCGCCCTGCGGCACGGGACCTCGCCCGCGGCGAGGTGATTCACTGGTCTGATGTCCAATTCACTCCGCCAGCCTAAACTCGCGCGCACCTCGGAGTTCGCCTGGCCCGCAGGCGATCAGCCGGGCGAACTGGTCTTCGCGCAGGCCGTGGCCCCCCAACTTGCGGACCGCATCGTTGCCGCGCTGCGGGGACGTCTGCCCGGCATTGATGGGCCGGGTGTCGCCATCACCGCGCTCGCGACGGTTACCGGTGTGCTCGGGCGCTTCCGCTTGGTGACGGGCGCAGGAGTGTGGTTCGTGCGCATCAGTGCGCGCTGGGGGGAACCCGAACTCGAACAGGCACTCGCAGGGTTCCTGCGCGAGCGCGGCGTCGGCGTGAATTGGATCGAAATCGCAGGGCTGCCGTTTTCACACGACGGTCACGATTTCCGTCTCGACGCCCGACCCTTCCTCGATGCGCGCCATTTCAACGGCTCCGATGCCGACCTCCTCGCTCTCGCCACCACGCTGACAAACTGCCACCGGGCTCTGCGCGATTTTCCGCGCGCCTCCGAAATCCGGGCGCTGGCTGCCGTGCGTTTCGCCGGCCTCTCCGATACGCTTAACGCGATGCGCACTGCCCACGCAGCACAGCGCTGGGATTTTTTCGCCGCGGATTCAGCGTGGGCGGAGAAGCGCGCAGACTGGCTCGGGGAGATGATCGCCGGTTTCACCCCGCGCCTCGATCTCGCGGAGGATGCACAATGCGTTCATTCGCAAATCCACCGCGGCAACGTTGTCTTCCTCCTCGCAACCGGCGCACCAGTGCTGCTCGACTTCGAGGAGAGTATCCACACCTTTGTCCCGCCCGCATGGGATTCCGCACATCTGGTGCAGCGTTTCTGCCTCCACGACTCCCCGACGCAGGCAGTGCTCGCCGCCCGTCTCGAAGTCATCATCGCTGGCTACAAAGCTCCGCTTGGCGCGCTTGCGACGATGATGCGCCAGTGCGCGTGGCTATCGATAGCGATCCTCGTGCGGGACCACAGCGTCGAGGGTGCCGGCGCGCCTGTTGCAGAATACGAGAAATTCGTAGCCTTTGAACGTCAGGCTGCAACGCATGCAAATCTACTTGGGGGCTGACCTTGGATCCCCTTTCCGCCATCGAACTGATCACCAAAATCGAGCGTGACGCCGACGTGAACGCCGCGCGTATCGACGACATTCTGCTCTGGCCGCTCATCCGCCTCCTGCTCTGGCAGCGACTGCTCGCACCCGCAATTGATCGGTCTGCCCACCCGCGAGCCACACCGGTCGCCCACCCGCTTCTTCCCTACTCTCTGCGCAGACTTGGTGCCCGCTGGCGCCGTGCGCGCGAGTTGCGGGCGCTGCGAAAACAGAATCCCGTGGACGCACTTTTCATCTCCCGCGCGCTGGATCACACGGATGAAATCGGAGGATGTTCCTACAACCGCTATCTCGACCCACTGATCGAGTTTTGCCGTGAGCGCCACCGCTGCGTGAAAGTCGAACTCATCGCAGCCGGTGGATTAGCAAACAAGCGGCGCCAGGAACCGACCATTTTCCTGACTCCGCCCTCACGCCTCGACAATCAAACGACTCCACCCGCAGTCACCGGAATCGATTCCCTCACCGCCGCCGCCCGTGCAACCGCCGGCGCAGCGTGGCCCGACGATGCTCTGCTTTCGCGCCTCGCGCGCAAACTCTGGCAGGAACGCGCTTTCTTTCGTGCCGTTCTCGATACGGTGCATCCCCGTGCGGTCTTTCTCGTCTGCTTTTACGACCCGACCACCATGGCGCTCATCGCCGCGTGCCGCCAGGCAGGCATCCCGACCGTCGATCTCCAGCACGGCAAGGGCGGTTCAAATCATGGAATGTTCACGCACTGGATACGCATGCCCCGGGAAGGCTACGCACTGCTCCCGGATTATTTTTGGACTTGGGGCGCAGCGTCCTCACGTAATATCGCCGCGCATCGCCCACCCGGGGTGCAACGCCACCGCCCGCTTATCGGCGGCAACCGCTGGCTGGCGAAATGGCGGGAAGGCCCGCCGGACAACCTCACTCCGGAAGCCGGACATTTCACAGCCGGGCTGCGTGGCTTTGAAAAAGTGATTCTGTTTTCCCTTCAACCAATCGCCGAACCGCTCCCTGCACACGTGCTCGATGCAATGCGCCAGTCCCCGCCCGGATGGCGCTGGCTCGTGCGGATGCACCCGCACCAGACTGCACAGCGTGACCGTCTTCTCTCACAACTCAGTGCCGCCGGATGCACTAATTGCGAACTCGATTTCTCCTCTCAAATTCCCCTATACGCATTGCTCCGCGCGACACACCACCACGTCACCTGCTGGTCATCCGTCGGCTACGAGGCCGCGGCTTTCGGGGTGCCAACTTCACTGCTGCACACGACCGGAGCGCAGGTCTATGCCGAGAACCTCGATGATGGCTGGTGCGCGCCTGCGCTGGATGCAGCCACGCTGCTGGAACAAATCCGGAACGGCATGCAGGTCTCCCCAGGCGGAAAGCGCGAGCCTTACATTCAGACGGATGACTCGCTTGCGGAGGCGGCGCTCACCGAGATTTTTTCCGGCAGATGAAACGCACGCCAATCGCCATCTTCATCTACCGCCGTCCCGAGCACACGCGGAGGCTGCTCGATTCGCTGGCACGCTGCGCGCGGCTCGATGAATGTGACCTGTTCGTTTTCGCCGACGGACCGGCGACGCCCGCCGATGCGGAATCCGTCGCGGCAGCACGCGCTGTCGTCCGCGAATGGGCACAGCGGCATACGTTCGAGTTTCGCGAATCCCATGAAAACCGCGGACTCGCACGCTCAATTGTCGCCGGAGCAACGGAGCTTTGCCAGCGCGCCGGACGCGTGATTGTTCTCGAAGATGATCTCACACTCAGCCCGGATTTTCTCAGCTACATTCTGACCTCACTCGACCGCTACGAGTCAGAAACGTCGGTTCATCAAATCTCCGGTTTTGTATATCCTCACACCTCGCGAGGGTCGGATGACGCTTTCTTCCTGCCGTTCACGAGTTCGTGGGGATGGGCCACATGGTGGCGTGCCTGGCAGTCCTTCGCCTGGGACCCCGCGCAGATTCAGGATTTGCAGGACGCGGATACACGCCGCCGTTTTGACATCGATGCCTCGTATCCGTGGTCGAAGTTGCTCGAAGACCGTGTCGCGGGGCGAAACGAGTCATGGCACGTGCTGTGGTATTGGGGGGTTTTTCGACAGGCCGGCCTCGCGCTTTATCCACGCCGCTCGCTCGTGGATGTCGGCGGTTTCGACAACACAGGCACGCACGGTGGCCGCCCCGAGGAGGCGCTTCCCCAGACCCGTGTGGATAATGTGCGACTGCAAGACGTGTTGAAATTCCCTGCAAAAATCGCCACGGACTCCACCGCGCTGCGTAGCATCGTGCGATTCCTGCGCGTCTGGTCGCACGCGACTGTGCCGATGGGAAAACGCATACGTTATTGGCTGAGCTATCGCATCGAAGGCCTCGCCGCTCGACTCCACAAGCGACTCGCCGCTCCGCTGCACTACGCCGCACTCGCCCTGCGTCATCAGAACCACAAGCCATGAAAAGGAAGAACGCATGACGGCTTTTGCGCCCGACATTCAACCACATCGCGACCAAGTGAAACTCTCCATCGTCACACCAAGCTTTAATCAGGCGCCATTCCTCGATCAAGCGATGCGCAGTGTGCTCGATCAGCGCGGCACCGATATCGAGTATATCGTGATGGACGGGGGCAGCTCGGATGGCAGTCGCGAGATCATCGAACGGCACACTTCACGCCTTGCGCACTGGCAGAGCGAGCGTGACGACGGGCAATACGATGCTGTCACACGTGGATTCAACCGCTCCACTGGTGAGATCATGGCGTGGCTGAACAGCGACGACATGTATGCGCCCGGTGCGTTTGCGACCGTGGAGCAAGTGTTTAAGCAGTTTCCAGAGGTTCAGTGGCTCACGACTTGCGCGCAAATCCGCTGGGATGCGGAAGGTCGCATCGCTCGTGTGCTGAATGTGCCCGGCTACTCCCACGATGGATTTTTTGCAGGCGAGCATTTGCCGAGTGGGGCGAATTTTTCGCTCGGCTGGATTCAGCAGGAGAGCACTTTCTGGCGGCGCTCATTGTGGGAAAAAGCCGGCGCGCAAATCGGCGCGGGGTTTCCGCTCGCCGGTGATTTCGAGCTGTGGGCGCGATTTTTCAAACACGCAGAACTTTACGCAGTGGAAGTGCCGCTCGGCGGATTCCGCTTTCACGGTGATCAGAAAACCGGCGGCGACCGGGCGGATTATATGCTCGAAGCGGAGCGGGCGCTTGCGGCGCACGGCGGCAGCAGACCGGGCGCGTTTGCGCAGTGGAAAAGACGGCATCGATTCTCCGTCCGGCCCGCGAAGATTGTGAGACACAATCGGCATTCAGCGATTTGGGAGATCAAAAAAGTGAATATATGAAATTACTACCTCGAATCGCGAACGCCGTGTTGTCCCGTTTTGGATACGTGGTCCGTCCGCAAGCGCAGGAGCCTGCGGAGTTTTCCATGGATGGAGTGTTGTCGCGACTTCGGCGACGCGGCGTGGAAGTGCGCACCGTGGTGGATCTCGGCGCAGCGGCAGGACGCTGGACGCGCCGGGCGTTGCGGCATTTGCCAGATGCAAAATTTCTGTTGGTGGAACCACTCGAAGAGCGGCGCTCCGCGCTCGACGCCATGTGCGCGCAAAATCCGAACGTTGAGTACGCGCTGGCTGCGGCAGGACCGGAGCCGGGCGAAACGAGCTTCACAGTGGCGCCGGACCTCGATGGCAGCGGCGTTTACGACGGGACCGGCGGGCGCAAAGTCCCCGTGATTTCGCTGGATGATGAGATCCCCAAGCGCGGACTGCCCGCGCCGTTTTTGCTTAAATTTGACACGCACGGTTTCGAGCTTCCGATTCTCGCTGGTGCAAGTGCGACGCTCCGTTCCACGTCCGCGATTCTGATGGAGTGTTACAACTTCAAGCTCACGGATGGGTGCCTGAGGTTTCACGAAATGTGCGCTTTGCTGGATGGCCACGGCTTCCGCCCTGCGGACATCGCAGAGCCCATGCTGCGTCCGGGCGATCAACTCCTTTGGCAGTTGGACATTCTTTTTCTTCGCAAAGACGCGCCATTTTTCCGCCACGAGCAGTATCAGCCGCCGGCGAGTTCATAGATCATCATGTTCGATTCATATAAAGACAGGGCCGCCGCATGGCTCCGCCGCCGGCTCAATGTATCCGCCAGACTCCAGTCCATCGCTCGCCACGCGGCGCTCGGTGAGCCGGCCGTCGCCGCAAAGATTTATCCGGGCAGCGACAAGGAATTGTGGTGGCTGCCAAATCCGCCAGCGATCGCGCCCGGCACCGCGCCGGATGCGATGCCTGTGCCGCCAATCGAGTTTTGGGAAGGCTATGGCCGCGTGCCGGGAGACTATCTCGGGTCCGGGCGCGACCACGTCGCGGGGATGATCAAGCTGCTGGCGTCGGATGGATTTTCGATGGAGAAAGCGCAGCGCGTTCTCGACTTTGGATGCTCCGCCGGACGGATGCTTCGATGGCTGGCTCCATTCGAAAAGGATCGCGAATTGTGGGGCGTGGACATCGGCTCCGGCCCCATCCACTGGGCGACGATGCACCTTTCGCCGCCGCTGCGTTTTGCCACCACGACGACCGCGCCGCACCTTCCGTTTGAGCAGGATTCTTTCGATTTAATCTACAGCGGTTCTGTCTTCAGTCACATCACCGACCTCGCCGACGCATGGCTGCTGGAGCTTCGGAGAATCTTGCGTCCCGGCGGATGGATGTATCTCACGGTCCACGATAAAAACTCGATGCGACTCCTGCTCGATGTGCATCAGACAAAGCTCGCGCGCTGGCTGCGCCGGGAAAATGACGCGCATCATTTTTCATCGGAGAATTTCTCGAAGCTCGTCCTTTCGCAGACACCCAAAGGCGCGCAGACATTTTACGACATCGATTTCCTCCGCCGCGTGTGGGGCCAGCATTTGGAAATCGTGAACGTGCATCCCGAAGCGTACGGCTACCAGACCGCGCTGGTGTTGCGGAAACGCTGAATGAACGTCGCAATCATCATCCCGGCTTACAACGCTGCTGCGTTTCTCCGCGAAGCCATCGAGAGTGCGCTGGCGCAGTCGGTCGCGGCTGCGCAGGTGATTGTGGTGGATGATGGAAGCACGGATGACACCGCCGTTGTTGCGGAAAAATTTGGCGATGCGGTGATGCTCATTCGTCAGCCAAATGCAGGCGTCTCCACGGCACGCAATTTCGGCGCAGCGCAGACGACTGCGGAGTGGCTGCTGTTTCTCGATGCGGATGATCGGCTTCGCACCGACGCGCTCTCAAATTCACTCTCGCGAGCGGACGAGAAATCGCTCGGCGTGATCTACGGAAAAAGCATCCTGTTTTCCGGCGATGATGAGTTTTCCCACGAACATGGCAACGCTGCGATGCAAGGCGCAGTGCCGTTCGGCGCGCGGGCCGCTTTTTGGAAATCACCCATCGGCACGCCCGGCGCGGCGCTGATTCGGCGCTCGGTTTTCAACGATGTTGCTGGGTGGAATCCGCGCTTTAATACGACTGCGGATCGCGACCTTTGGTGCCGAGCGGGGACGGTGGCGGAGTTTGGATTTGTGGAGCATGTAGTCGTCGAGCGGCGGGTGCATGACTCGAATATGTCGGCGGACAAAAACCGGGCGCGGCGTCAGGCGGTGGAGGTGCAGCTTGGTTTCCTCGAATGGTGCGCGGCGCGTGGCGTGGATGTAGGCTTTCTCGAAACGTCGGTGCTCGAAATTTATGAGCGAAATGCGGAGCGGGCAATCGACGAGCGTACGTTCGATGCGGCAACTTGGATTGTCGATGCGGCGGAGCAACGCGAGGTCCATTCAGACGTGATCGCCCGCGTCCGACAAAGAGTCAAACGCCCGAGTCTCTTGCAGCGTATTTTTGCATAAATCGTGTGCGGGGTAGGGTGGGCATCCTGCCCGCCGTGCCGCGCGTCTCGCGTGGCGCACACGAACGTCTTTTCGCGTATCTTACGTCTTTCGACGCTCGACTGTGTCAGGCAAGATGCCCGACACGGCGGGCGGGACGCCCACCCTACCCAGCACTTTTTTATTCCGATGCCGCCATTTTTCTCCATCGTCACCCCGTCTTGGAATCAAGGCGAGTGGCTGGACGGCTGCATCCGCAGCGTGCTCGCGCAAGGCGCGGCGGACTTCGAGCACATCGTCTTCGACAACTGCTCCAGCGACTCAACGCCCGAAGTTCTCGCGCAGCATCCGCATCTCATCGCGTGGGTGGAAAAGGACAGCGGACAATCCAACGCGCTGAACAAAGCCTTCGCGCTCGCACGCGGCGAAATCATCTGCTGGCTCAACGCCGACGACCAATATCTGCCCGGCGCATTCGACATCGTGCGGCGCGAATTTGCGAAGCCGGATGTCGATATCATCTTCGGCGATTGCGAAGAAGACTTTTGCGACGGGAATCCTCCGCGAGTGCGGAAAGCCCGATTTGAGCGACGCGAGGACATGCTCATCTGGTGGGAAAAGCGCACTGATTTGCTCCAGCCCGCCGTCTTCTTCCGACGCAGTCTGCTCGCCGAAATCGGCCCGCTGCGCGAAGACCTTCACGTCGTGATGGACAGCGAACTTTGGTGGCGAATGAGCGAGCACCACAAGTTCCACCGAGTCGATGCCGCGCTCGCAAAACAGCAACGCCAGCCCGATTCGAAAACGGTAAAACACATGCCGCGAATCTACGAAGAAAAAGCCCGCGTCTTCGGCCCACTGCTCGACGCCGCGCAGCCAAATCGCCGCGCCCGCAACACCATCGCCCGTCGAATCGGAATGGGCCGCCGCTGGCTCGGCTTGGCGCAATCGGCAGCGAAAACAAATCCGGAAGCAGCGCGGGATTTTTTGCGGCGTGCGTGGGCGGAGAATCCGCTTCTGGCATGTTCCCCACGTTGGTGGGCGGCGAAAGCAGCGCTTCGCTTAGAGTCCTAACGCGAATCGCAATGCGTCTTTTATCCGATCCATTACTTCTTGCGGGAGGATTCCAAGTCGTCGCTCCAAGCGCGCCAATGCGAGCGAACCAAGTCCTTGAACGTTCGCAACGCCTTCCAAATGAAGGAACGGTAACTTTGGCATCTCGACTTCATAATCGCTCCCTCGGTCTTGGGAGGTCAGAGGCACGTAGAGGACGAGCGCCCTTGGCGGATCTTCGTCATATCGCGATACGACGACAACCGGCCGCGTCTTTCCGATCATTCCGAGATCGGCCAGCCAGACTTCACCGGGTCGCGGGCGCATCCAGAATGTTCAACACTTCTTGTTCAGCCGCACGAGAACGTCCGATATCCAGAGCATCATCGTCGGCTAATTCGATGATTTCAGCAACAAGCAGCCGGACCTTTTGCGAGGTTTCGGGCTTCCATTGGTGGAGCTTGGTTTCCAGCCGTTCTGCGATGGCTTCCATAATGCTGCATCTTAGTTCTTGTGGGGTTGAGCGTCAACAGCGCTTCGGAGGAGGTTCATCATCATCATCATGACCAAACCCCAAATCGTCGCCATAATGCTTGTGCGCAACGAGGACAAGTTCCTCCGTCGTGCGGCGCTGAATATTCTCGGCTTTTGTGACCGCATTTTGATTGCGGATCATCAGTCGCAGGATGGGACGGCGGAGGTCTGCGAGGAGCTGGCGCGGACTTCGCCGAAGTTTGAGATTTACCGCATCCGCGATCCGCGTGAGTCGCACGAGATGCTCGTTCCTTTGGCGAATACGAAGACGTGGGTTTTCGGCGTGGATGGTGATGAAATCTACGATCCCGCTGGCCTCGCGAAAGTGCGCGCGCGGCTTCACGCGGGCGATTGGGACAAGTGGTGGGTCGTGTTTGGCAATGTGCTGAATTGCGACGCGCTCGATGAATCCGCGCGGACGGCGAGCGGGTGGTTTGCGCCGCCGTGCCGCAGCATGACGAAGCTCTACAATTTCGCCGCCGTCGAGCGTCTCGACCCGGCGACGAAGCATCGGCTTCACGGGAAAAACAACGTCTTTAATCCCGGCTGGCATCCCGATGATTCGCGCTGGGAAATGTACAAGGAAATCGCGTGGGACGACTCGGAATTTCGCGCGCTGCACACATGCTGGATGCCCCGCAGCTCGCTCGACGAAAACACCTCGCGCCGCAACGTAACCGAAAGTCTCGGCCTACGAAATCGCGTGCGCGCAGCTTTCGCACGGCTCACGGGAAAAAAGAGCGAGTCCGACTACAAGGCCGAGAAATACAGGCGCGGCGAGCGGGCGACGGTGGATGCGAGTGCGTTCTTGCCGCCCGATTTTCGCTGAGGTAGATTCCAGCCATGAGCACGCTTACCGAAATCAAGACTGCCGTGGATTCTTTGCCTGATGAACAGCGCATCGAACTGGATGCTTACATCTGGGCGTCGCTCCGCAAGACGCCCGTCGCCTTTTCCGATATGCTTGATGAGCGGATGCGCGACATGGACGCTGGGAGGAAAGTCCGCTGGGCTGATATTCGCGACGAGGTTTTGCAGCGCGAAGCGTTGCCTGAGTGATGTGGGAGCTTGTTTTCCATGAGCGCCCCGCAGAGTTCATCCGCAACCAGCGCGGTGTGAAATTGGGAAAGCTGCGCGCTTTGCTGGAGGAGATTGCAGCGGCTCCGTTTTCAACGCCTGACGATGTCGTGCGCAGCGCAAGTGGAAGGGCGCACGAAGTCCGATACACGGCAGAATTCACCGTCATCTATTGGGTGGATGTTTTGGTGAAAGAAGTTCGGGTCGTGGAAATCCGCTCTCATTAGTGAGTGATTTCGGGAGTATTTCGTCCTTTTGTCATTTGTCATTTTTCCATGCCCATCGACCTAAACCAATTCGCCATGAATCCCGCCGAAACTGCTCTTTTGAAAGAGCTGGTCGCCTCGGTAAAACCGAAGCGCATCGCCGAGTTTGGCAGCGGACTCACCACGCGCTTTTGGGCCGAGCTTGCGCCGGAAGCCCGCATCACGACTTGGGATAATTACCCCGAGTGGATCGCGGAGTTGAAAACTGCGTTTGCCGATGCGCCGTGGCTGTCGCGTGTGGATTGGCGGGAATACAGCGTCACGCCGGAAGGTCTGCGCGATGTGGAAAAAGACGCCGTCGCGTGGGATGGCGAGCCGTTCGATTTCCTCTTCCTCGACGGCCCACGCTCGGCCCATCCGCCGAATTTCGGACGCACCGGCACTTTCGGTTTCGCCACGAAATACGCCGCACCCGGCGCACTCATCGTCTGGCACGACGCCCACCGCCCGCACGAACGGGAGATCGCGAAGAAATACTTCGGCCACTGCGCCCGCAAACGGCGCGGGAGCGTGGGCTGGTGCAAGTGGGAATCGCCCGCGAGCGTGGGCGGACTGGCGGCGACGTTGCGGAAGATGAACCCGTTTGCGTAGCGAAGACCGTCCTTCTTCTTGCCCAAACACGCCCGCTAAACTACACTGCTGCCATGACTGCGACACTCACACGAACGCGTAAAATTGCAGACACCGGACCAAAGCGAATGCGCTGCACGGTGCGCGACTACTACCTCATGGGCGAAGCGGGCGTCTTTCACCCGGACCGGCGCTACGAGCTGCTCGACGGCGACATCATCCTTATGCAACCCATCGGAGAATCCCACGCTGGCGGACAAGACTGGCTCACTCGCGCACTCATCACTCGCCTTGGTGAACATTACTGGCTCCGTGCACAAAACCCTGTTCGCCTCGATAACTATTCCGAGCCGCAGCCGGATTTTGCCGTGCTCAAGCTCCGCAAAGAAGGCTACCGCACCGCTCACCCCGGCCCCGGCGACACGCTTCTGGTTATCGAACTCGCCGCAGCCAGCCTCGCCTACGATATCGGGAAAAAACAACGCGCCTACGCAAAAGCAGGCATCCCCGAGTATTGGGTCGTGGACCTCGCAGGCCGACAGCTCCACGTATTCCGCAAGCCCGCCGCAATCGGTTACGCCCAAGTGCAAGTGCTCGACGACACGGACGAAATCGAATCCACGGTGGTAAAAGGGCTGCGCTTCACCGTGCGCGAGATGGTGGGAAAATGAGCGCATCGTAGTGTGACGCGCACGCGCAAGCGGGCTAAAGACGGGCCATGCGCAATGAGTTTGATAGGTCGGACTTTCGGATGTTCGGATGGCTGCTGTGGGGCGGAATTGCGGTCACAGGCGTCGCGGGGAAATCCCTCGGCTTTTGCTGTCATCCCGCGTTCTTGCTACTCGCCGTTGCGTATTTCCTCGGCGTGATTTTTCTTTTTCGATACCGCCTCAATGGTCGCTACTCAAAACAAGAAGTGGAAATGCGGCTCCTTTTTCACCCCGGTCTTTTGCTGCTCATCGGAGCGGCGTTTTTCATCGAGTGGCAAAAAGGCAAGTGACCGAGAGCGCCTAGTGATCAAATGTCACGCCCATGACCTTCACTCGTCCGCATGAACGCAATGACTGGATCGCACTCGCGATGGCGCGACATGTTGCGCGGCGTTTGCGTGAAAATCCCGCGCTTGTTGCGGAAGGCTCGCGCCGGATTCGGGATTCGCGGGAGCGTGGCCGTGACTTCTCCGCGTATCGCGAGTGGGACGAAATAATCCAGACGCGGAGCGTTGATGAAATCGCAAATATCCTTGAATCGGAGACGGAGGAGGGAAAGCGGTTGCGGTCTTCTCGTCCGTTTGTGGGTTCGCTGTTTGTGACCGAGCAAGAACGAAAGGACATCATTGAAAGAGCTTTCGCTGGATGACTTAAAACTCGCACTGTCCGAATGCGCCGCTTTGAGTGGAGAAACGGAATTTGTCGTGGTCGGCAGTCTTGCGATTGTGGGCGCGCATCCGCTCGCGCCTGCAAATTTGCGGGTTTCGCAGGATATTGATTTGTTCTTTCTCAAAGGCGCTACGCTGGATCGCAACCGCGCTATTTATGAACGATTCGGGCCGGACTCGGAATTCGCTGAACTGCATGATTTTTACATCGAGCCCGTCGGTGATTGGACGGTGATGACTTCGCTCCCCGGCTGGCGCGATCGGCTGGTGCCTGTCGCCGCTCGACATCGCCTACAACAAAGCCGAAGCGGGACGAGAAAAGGACATCGCGTATCTCGCGGAGTTGTTTCGCAGCGGCATCGTGCGCCCTTCGGAAATCAAAGCGGCGATGGATGCGACCAGCATCCCGGCGGAGACTGCGGCGCTTGTAAATGAGCGTGTGCAGGAGGCGGTCCGGCGTTCGGTGCGGTGATGTAGGGCTTGCCGCGATACGGTAAATTCGTATTCTTTCGCCATGAGCACACTCGACGAAATCAAGAACGCCGTGACATCGCTTCCTGCCGAACAGCAGCTTGAGTTGGATAGCTTCATCTGGTCGCTTCGCAAGGTGCCGGTGATGTATTCCGCAACCGTGGATGACCGGATGCGCGAGATGGATGCTGGGAATAAAGTGCCTTGGAAGGAAGTTCGGGACCGCATGATCGCGAACGAAGCCTTGCCTGAAAGCACGTCGGAGCTGTGATGTGGGAACTGGTGTTTCACGCCCAAGCGGCGGATTTTGCCGCAACCCGACGTGGGCCAGCATCACGCAGCCTACGTGTGGCTTTGCAAGCTCTCGAAAACCATCCGTTGAGCGACACCGACGCTTATTGTCGCGGAGAAAGTGGGCGTCCGCATCATGTTCGACACACGCCTGAGTTCACTATCATTTTTTGGGTGGAACCTGTCGTGAAAGAAGTCCGCATCGTTGAAATTTCCGTTCGCCAGCAAGGTTAGATTTTGACCCTCGACCTCACCACCTATCGCGAACTCGAAGATCGTGTCCCGCTTTTCCTCAAATCGCTAAAGCTCGGCGAGCAAGCGGGGCGCTATCTGCCTTGCAAGCGCGGCGCGACTCCGCAGGGGCGCGAGATGGGGCTGGGGTGGAGTTGTTTTGCGATGAAGACGCTTCACATGCTCAGGCGCTGGGATTTGCTGGAGCGCGAGGAGCGCGAGTATTGGGTCGAGTTTATTCAGGATTATCAGCGCACGGACGGCGATGGTTTTTTCGAAGACCCGCCGGAAATCGCTTTTCTCCGCAAGCCGCCCACGCTTTCTGCGCGGCTGCTCGGGCTCATCGGCAAAGGGCCGTATCGAGCCGACCCGCAGAGCATTTTACTCGCGGAGACAAAGCAGGCCATCGCCACGCTCGCCGAAGTCGGCGCAGAGCCGCGCAGACCGTTTCGCGGGTTTCCGCTGAAGCCCGAGCGCGTGCAGAGTTGGCTGGAATCGCAAGACTGGTCGCGCCCGTGGGGAGCCGGTGGGCAGAGCGCGGGCATGGTCGTTTTCATCAAGACGCAAGCGCCCGCATTCATGCCGCAAAACGATGTCGATGAGTTGCTCGATGTCTGCCGCGATTTCTACGCCGGCCTCGCGAACGCCGAGACGGGCGCTTACTTTCGCGGCGCGATGCCTGAGCACGGCGAGCTGGTAAATGGCGCGATGAAAGTGCTCATGGCGCTCGATTGGCTCGACATGCCCATCCACTACCCGGACCGCCTCGCCGCCACAGTCCTCGCCGCCGCGCCCTCGCAAACGGGCTGTCACCTCGTCGATGCGATCTACGTCCTCCACCGCGCGTTGTGCGGACACGGCGGCGAGATCAAAGCCGACGCCGCTACCGTTGCGTTTTGCAAAAACGTAGCCGCGCAGTTCGACGCCCATCGCAACGAAGACGGCGGCTTTTCCTTCTTCGCCCGCAAAGCGCAGACCAACTACTACGGCGTCCCCGTCTCGCGCGGCCTGGAGGAAAGCGACGTGCAAGGCACCTGCCTGCTCGTCTGGGCGCTGTCGATGATGGCGCAGATGTGCGGCGTGGATGCGGGGTGGAAAACGATGCGGCCATAAGCAATTGGTGGGCAGTTTCACTCCCCATCTGCGCCGATCGAATCGGTCGGGCAACCATCCAGCGCATCCCTTGCCAGCGTTTTTTCCGTGTCCGTTTCGGGTTGCTTCCAGACATATGAATAGCCCAGTTCATCGTCCCGCTTGAAAAACGCGGGGGCGTCTCCTCGGCAGATGTCGCAGTCGATGCACGAACCGTCCACGTAGAACGGACCAGGGACGTTACGCGGTTGTTTGGTGTTTTTATCAGCCATAGTTTTTGTTTCGCCGCGATGATGCACGCATTGCAGAAGTTCGTGAAATTCATTAGTGTCATCAACTGATGCCAGAAACTCATCACTATTTAGCCACTGTTCCCTTCGACCTTTACGAGCTGCATTTGCTCCAGCTCGTCGCTCGCAACGGCTCATTTACAAAGGCTGCGGCGCAGGCCGGGCTCACGCAAAGTGCCATCACGCGGCAGGTGCAGGGCGTGGAAGTGCGGCTTGGGGTTGCGTTGTTTGAGCGCACTACGCGCAGTGTGGTAGTCACGGAGGCGGGGAAGTTTCTCCTGCACGAAGGCGCACGGCTGATCGGCGATGTCGATGCTGTGCTCAAGCAATTGCGCGAGCGGTTCACAGATGGGCCGAAGGAAGTCCGCGTCGGTATCTCGCAGACGATTTCGTTTTCCCATCTGCCAGGATTTTTTGCTGCGCAACGCAAGCGGCATCCCGATGTCGGACTGCGCATCACGCACCAAGCATCTCGCACATTACTCGCCCGACTCGATGCGAATGAACTCGATGTCGCCGTCCTCTGCCCGCCGCGCCGACTGCCGACCTCGGTGCGGGTGACGCATCGTTTCGCGGATCGCTTTGAGTTGATTCTCCCGCCGGGCCTCACAGCGCCGACACCGAGTCTCACTCGACAGCCCGCACGCTGGACGGAATGGCTGCGCAAACGGAATTGGCTGCTCATCCACGAAGCGTCAGAAACCGGCGGAAGGCTCCGTGGCTGGCTGCGCAAAAAAGGGTGGCAGCCCGAAAGCGTTGCCGAGGTTGATAATTTCGACCTCATCATCAACCTCGTCGCGCTCGGCCAAGGCGTGAGCATCGTCCCGCAGCGAGCGCTCGCGCTCTATGCCCGTCGTCGCAAAGTGCAGAGATTCGTGATTCCCGAAAAGTTCACGCGCGAAATCGTAGTCCTCACCCGCCGCAACCCAAAGCCGCCCGCGCATGTACTGGCGTTCGTGGAGAACGTCCTTTTCTAAAGATGGCTTGCGAATTTTGCCAAAAAGAACCGGACTTGAGCGGGCCTGAGTTTCGTGGCAGTTTCAAAGGTATGAACAAATTCGCTGAAATAGAAACTGCTGTGATGGCGCTTCCGCGACGCGTGAGGCTGAAGATTTTTAAGTCACTGGAAAAGGAGTTTGCGGAGAAGCCGGTGAAGAAAAAGCCGAGCCTGCATGATCGCATGAAAGACCTGTGCGGAATTGTGGATTCGGGGGTCACAGACCTCGCGACGAATAAGAAGCACATGGAGGGCTTTGGTCGGTGGAAGCGCCGATAATTTTGGACACGGGGCCGCTCGTTGCCTATCTCGACAAAAGGGAGGAGCATCACGATTGGGCTGTCGAGTGGTTTGGAAAGATGGATGATGCAGTGTGGACCTGCGAGGCGGTTTTAACTGAAGCGTGTTTTCTGCTCGCGCATTTACCTGCGGCTCATGAAGGCGTTGGGGAATTGGTGCAGCGTGGCATTATCGAGGTGCGATTTGATTTGCAGGAAAATCACGCCGCCGTTTTCGAGCTGATGAAGAAATACCGCGATGTGCCGATGGCTTTGGCGGATGCGTGTTTGGTGTCGATGGCGGAGGAGTTGCGCGGGAGTCGGGTGTTCACGGTGGACTCGGATTTTCGTGTGTATCGGCTGCGCGGGCGGAAGGCGGTTCCGCTGATTTGTCCAGACTGAGATTTTGCGTTTTATCGTCGCCAATTATGGTTCCCGTCATGCGGGGATGTTGCTTGCGTTTTTACAGTCGGTTGCGCGGTCGCATCCGGGGGCGGGGGTGTCGGTTTATTGGCAGGATATGCCGGAGTCGTTGATTGGCGCGGTGCGGGCGGCTTTTCCGAATGTGGAGTTTGTGCAGACGGGGTTTGATTTTGCGGGGGACAAGATTCAGCGGATTTCGTCGAAGGTGCTTTGCTGGGCTCGGGCGGCGGAGGAGCACTCGGGCGACTTGGTTTTTGCGGACGGCGATACGTTGGTGCGGCGCGATCTTGCGGGGTTTTTCAAAACGGATGCGGATGTGGTTTTCACGACGAAGCCGGAGAATGTGCCGCTGAATACCGGGGTTATTTTGACTCGTGGGGATGGTGCGCCTTTCATGCGTGCGTGGCGCGATGCGACGACGCGGATTTTGCAGACGCCGGAGCTTTTTGCGCAGGCAAATGATTCGTCGAAACCCTACGGCGGGACGGACCAGATGTCGCTTTACCAAATGCTCGGCTTGGAAAACCCGCAGGCGCTTTATGAGCTGGAATGCGAGGGGCGCAAGCTGCGAATCCGCACGGAGCCTTGCTCGCGGCTGAACGAGACGAATTCGCGTCCGCTGTCGGAGGAGATTTGCGTGGTGCATTACAAAGCGGGGTGGCAGCAGATTTTGCTGCACGGGCGTCCGTTCTCGCAGTGGCGCACGCGTGCGGCGTCGTGGGAGATGTTGACGTTTTTTTTGGAGACTTTCGCCGACGGGCTGGAGCGGGCAAACGCTGCGACAGGGCAGACGCTGACGGCGAAGGATTTCGGGATCGCGTGGCCGGGGTATTGGCGGGCGGGGAAATTCAGCGCACCGCGATACGCTGCGTGGCGGGTGCGGGCGGCACTGGAGCGCGGCTGGCTCATCGTCTCCGGGCGGATGAGGCCGGGGATGTGATCAGCTAAAGACGCTAAAAGGCGCGAAAACTTCGAGCGGTCGAGGGCGTCTGAATTTTAGCGTTCTTTTGCGCCTTTAGCTGATCCCAAAATGTTTCCCGTCTTTGCATGAGGACGGAAGCGGTGACTTGAACCCATCGAGTTCGCGCGTATTCTCGTCACATGGACTACAGAAACATCATCACCATTGAGCCCGATAAACGCGGGGGGCGTCCGTGTATTCGCGGGATGCGCATCACGGTGTACGACGTTCTCGGCTGGCTCGCGGCGGGGATGAGTAGCGAGGAGATTATCGACGATTTTCCCGAGCTGACGAAAACTGACATCCAAGCGGCGCTGGCTTTTGCAGCGAGTCGGGATGGGGATCTCCGCGGGTCGGCAGCGTGAAGCTTTTGCTCGACCAAAATCTCAGCCGGAAACTTCCTGCAAAGCTGCAGAGTATTTTCCCCGGCACTGCGCATGTGATCCAAGTCAGGCTCGACGCTGCGACGGATACGCAGGTTTGGAATTACGCGAAAGCCAACGACTTTTGCATCGTGACGAAAGACGTGGATTTTGCGGAGCGCAGCACGCTGCTTGGAGCACCGCCAAAAGTAGTCTGGCTGCGCTGCGGCAACACGACGCCCGCTGAAATAGAAAACATCCTCCGCACGAACGCGGTGCTCATTATGGCGCTCGAATCCGATCCCGCATCGGCGCTATTGGAGATTCTTTAATTTGAAAATCCTGACACAATTCCTCGGCGCGCGTCGCCTTCGCAAGGTCCGTCCGCCGGTGCCTACGGTTGCGCGCATCGCGGTGACGACGCAGCCCATTTTTGGTCCGTGGGGCGGCGGCAATCAATGGCTGCTGCAATTTTCCCGCTACATGCACTACGCGGGCTACGAGGTCGTCCACGATCTCAGCGGCGGCGCGGATTGCGTGCTCATTCAGCACAACGGGCTCACGGGCAAGATGAGCATCGGCTTTGACGAACTCGCCGCGTGGCGTGCCGCAAATCCGCGTGGGCGCGTCGTTCATCGCATCAATGACAACGACGTGCGCAAAGGTACCGGGCAGATGGATGCGCTGATGGCGAAATTCAACGCGCTGACGGACCACACGGTGTTCATTAGCGAATGGCTGCGCGACCATCACGCCGAGCGGTGGTTCGACCGTGCGCGTCCGCATTCGTGCATCCTCAACGGCGCGGACCCGAGCATCTTTCATCCCGTCGGTAGCGCTGTGCGAAAAAGCGGAGAGCCGTTCCGATTTGTCACACATCACTGGGCGGACAATCGCATGAAGGGCTTCGACGAATACGCGGCGCTCGATTCGCTCATCGCCGACGGCACGCTGCCAGATGTCGAGCTGTGGATCATCGGTCGCTGGCCCGCCGACATCACTTGGAAAAAGGCGCGCACTTTCGGCCCATGCGCCGGGCCTGCGCTGGCGGATTTGTTGCGCCAGTGCCACGGCTACATCACCGCATCGCGCTGGGAGCCGGGCGGGATGCACTTCATCGAAGGCGCACAATGCGGACTCCCGCTGCTCTTCCACGAAGACGGCGGCGGCATCCCGGAACTCGCCCGTAGGTATGGCGTGGGCTTCCGCGACAATCTTGCCGATGCGACCAAGCAGTTCATCGCGAATTACAAACAACACCGCAGCGAAGTCCTCACCGCCCCGCCGAGCGGCGACAAGATGTGCCTCGCATATCGGGAAATCGTGCAGCGCGTTCTGGCCGAGAGGTAAAAATGCTCCGCTTCACCATCCGCCAACTTCTCGGAATCCCAGAGCTGCTCCGCGTCCGAGCGTCGCTCGCGGCGAGGACGCTCGATGTTCCGCGTGGGCACGCCGTGCTGAGTTACGGCAGCGTGCGGAACATCGGCGGGCTCATCGCCGGCGGGCGCATCAAGCTCACTCATCTTGCCGAGCGCTGGCCGGAGTCGGACCCTTTTAATGTGCTCTATCTCGTGAGCAGTGCGCCGCCGCCTTTTGCGCGCGAGCTAGTGCGTTGGGCGAAAAATCGCGGGGCGAAATTTGTGTGGAATCAAAACGGCGTGGGCTTTCCCGCCTGGGCGGGCTTGCGGGCGTGGGAGACGAATTTCCCAATGCGACGGCTGCTGCGGCTCGCGGACCATGTCGTGTATCAAAGCGAGTTTTGCCGCGAGAGCGCGGACCGCTGGCTGGAGCCTCCGGCGTGTCCTTCGAGTGTGCTCATCAATCCGGTCGATACCGCCGTTTTCAAACCCGCACCCGCGCCGCTCGATTCGTGGAAGCTGCTTGCTGCGGGCACGCACTACCAGCCGTTCCGCGTGATCGGCGCGCTTGAGACATTGCGCGTTCTGCTCGATGCCGGGCATCGAGCGACGCTCACCATCGCGGGCGAACTGCGCTGGCAAAATGCGGACGCAGAAGTGCATGAGGCCGTGACTCGTTTGCGGCTGGCCGAGTGGGTGACGATGCGGCCCGCATTCACGCAAGAGGAAGCAGTGCGGCTCTACCAAGCGTCGCACATTTTGCTGCACCTCAAATACCACGACCCGTGTCCCACCGTGGCGATCGAAGCGCTCGCTTGCGGAATCCCCGTTGTCTCATCCGCTAGCGGCGGCATGCCGGAAATCGTCGGACCCGATGGCGGCGAAATGCTCGATGTGAAATGCGATTGGTTCCGCGCTGATTACCCGCCAGCGCGGGCGATCGCAGCAGCGGTGGCGCGGGTGATGCGTGAATGGCCACAGCGCTCCGAGGCTGCGCGCGCGAGGGCCGAACGGCTGTTCCGCAAGCAGGATTGGGTGGATGCCCACGGCGCAATCTTCGAGGGATTGCTGAAGTGAAAGTCACCGTGCTGATGTCGGTCCACAATGGACTGCCGTATCTCGCCGATTCGGTCGCTTCGATTCTCGCGCAATCGTTCGGCGAGTTTGAGTTTCTCATCATCGACGACGCATCCACGGACGGAACGCGCGACTTTCTCCGCGCGCAAACCGACCCACGCATCCGCGTCATCGAGCTGCCGCAAAACATCGGGCTCACCGCCGCGCTCAACGTCGGGTTGCGCGAAGCACGCGGGGAATTCATCGCGCGGCAAGACGCTGACGACATTTCCGATCCGCGCCGACTCGCGTTGCAGCGCGGCTTTCTAAGCGGGCATCCATCGTGCGCAGTGGTCGGCTCGCAAGCGCGCTTGATCGACGGAGCCGGAAAATCGCTGGGAAAAAAGAACTTCCCACAGAGCTATCGCGGCATCGCTTTTGCGCACTTGTTCGACAACGCGCTCGCACACTCCGCAGTCACTTTTCGCAAAGCCGCAGTCGTCGCGGCGGGCGGCTACGATGAAGAGTGGACGGCGTCGCAGGACTACGAGTTGTGGTCGCGAATGAGCGAACGTCACGCGCTCGCGAATTTGCCCGAGCGTCTTCTCACGCTGCGCGTCGTGAATACATCCATCACGCAAACGCACAAACGCCCCGAGCTGATCCGCCGGGTGCAGGCGCTCCACTACATACGGCTCTTTGGCTGTCCTGCGAGCGACGCCGATCTTGATTTGATTTCACTTTTTCGCACACGGGTCGTGTCCGAGCGGCTGCGGGAATTCCGCGGTTTGCTGGATGAGTTGGTCGAGCGATACGATGCCGCGTGGCCGGGCACCGCGGCGACCCCGGACTTCCGCAAAACTCTCGCAATGGTCCACGAACGCGTCGGGTACAACTTGCTGACGATGGACAGGGTTGCCGGGATTGGGGAGTTGCTGCGCGCGCTTAAGTGCTGGCCGCCGTCAGTGTTTGGGGTTCCGTGGTGGCGCGTCGCAGCGCTCGCCGTGTTGGGCGATTCCGCCCGGCGCATCTACGAGAAAGCGCGGAAGTAGATTCCGTCTTCGCAATCGCGCGGACGCTTCAACAAAAACAGGCGGGAGCCTGCCGAAAGGCGGCGTTCGCTACTCCGCGACCGTATCCGTCTCTTCCTTCGGCGACCAGAAAACGGCGTGGACCAGTCGCTGATTCGTCGCGCGCAGACGGCGCGCGAGTTCACGCATGAGTCCACTGGAGATGACGTAGCCGGCTCTCGGGTGCTCTTCCATGAACTGCCGGAATTCTACGTATCCGATTTCGGCGAGCTGCACGGTTTTCATCGCGATGATTGTCGCGGTGGCGACTCCGGGGTCGAAGAGGTTGATCTCGCCGAAATACCCGCCGGACCCGATTCGGCCCATGAGTATCTCGCGCGTATTCGCGCGGCGGCGGACGTGCACCACGCCATCGCACACGATGCTAAACGAATCCGGCGCTGCGCCTTCTTCCAAAATGCGCTCGCCGGATTTGCATGTGCGCGGCTTCAGCAGCGCGCCAAATGCACTGAGATCCTCGTCGGAGAGCGGGCTCAGAAATGCGATGCTGCGAAGTAGATCGGTGTACATGGCAGTTATTCGATCGTTACGGGTGTGCCCACGTCAATGTTATTGAAATAGGTTTCCGCCATGAAGCCCGGCATTCGGATGCAGCCATGCGACGCGGGGTAGCCGGGCAGGAAGCCTTCGTGCATCCCGACGCCTCCGTTCACTCGCATAAAGAACGGCATTTTCGCGCCGTCGTAGCGGGCTCCGGGCGGCATCTTGTCTTTCGTGCGGTCCACGTCTTTCACGACGATGTTGCCCTCGGAATCCACGTAGTCGCCGTACTTGCTGGAGATATGGTTGCGATTTTTTTGCTGGATCTTAAAGCTGCCCGCTGGCGTTGCAAATCCCTCGCGCCCGGTGGAGATCACCGAGACTCCTACGAGCTGCTCGCCTTTGTAAAAGTATGCCTTTTGCTCGTTGCGGCTGATGCGAATGCGCGGTGGGCCCGAGGCCGCGTCGCCGTCCCAATACGAGACGTTGTCGAAATTCATCCGCTTTTCCTCGTACGGGCGAGCCGGGACGCGGCGTCCGCCGAGATAGACGGTGTCAGTTGTGAGCCGAGGGTCGTTTGCGCAGCCACCCATGAGAGCGGATACGATACTGAGAAGAACGATGAGTCGGTTGCCTTGTTTCATTTTGGAACAGGGCGATCTAGCTTGGAAACCGCCGCCGTCAAGGGGGAGCGAGGAATTGAAGCGATGTATTTTCCCTAATGCGCCGCTAAGTTTCCCGCGCCCTACGGGTCTGTCCGCGAGTATGAAACTCGTGCCTGCTCTTCTCATCCTCACCACCGTCATCTCGGCCCGCGCCGACGTCACACTTTCGCCGATCATCGGCAGTCACATGGTTTTGCAGCGCGACGGGGCATGTCCCGTTTGGGGCTGGGCGGATGCGGACGAGGAAGTCACTGTGGAATTTTCCGGCCAAAAGAAAACCGCGAAACCCGACGCCGCCGGCAAGTGGATGGTGAAGCTCGACGCGATGAAAGCGAACGCTAAAAGCCAAGCTATGACCATCCGCGGCAAGAACACCCTGACGCTCGAAGACGTCGTCGTCGGTGACGTGTGGCTTTGCTCCGGCCAGTCGAACATGGAGTGGACCGTCGCCGGCGCGGCTAACCCGAAGGAGGAAATCGCAGCGGGCAATCACCCGCTCATTCGCCAGATCAAAGTGAACAACCCCGGTGCCGTGAAGCCCGAGGAAAAAGTCATCGGCAGCGGTTGGAAGAACGCATCTCCTCAAACAGTCGGCGAGTTCACCGCAGTCGGCTATTATTTCGCCCGCGAAGTGCGCAAGGACGTCGATGTCCCCATCGGCCTGCTCAGCGCAAACTGGGGCGGCACCCGCATCGAGCCTTGGGTTCCGCCGCAAGGATTCAAGGCCGTCCCCGCGCTCAAGGACATCGCCGACAAGCTCGCCGAGTTCCCCAAGACGACCGAAAAGCCCGACAAGGCGGACCCCACAAAAATGGTCGTCAGCGTCAACCATCAGACTCCGCTCGCCCTCTTCAACGGGCGCATCGCACCGCTAGTCCCGTTCGGCATACGCGGCGCGCTGTGGTATCAAGGCGAGAGCAACGTGGGCGAAGGAATGCTCTATTTGGAAAAAATGAAGGGACTCATCGCCGGTTGGCGCGACGTGTGGCAGATGCCCGACATGCCGTTCTACTACGTGCAGCTCGCCCCCTTCATCTACAAGGGCGCAAAACCCGAGGCCCTCGCCCGCATTTGGGAAGCGCAGACCGCCGCCCTCAAAATCCCGCACACAGGCATGGCCGTCCTCACCGACATTGGCCACACGACCGACATCCACCCAAAGAACAAACAGGAAGTCGGACGCCGCCTCGCCCTCTGGGCCCTCGCCAAAGACTACGGAAAGAAAGGCCTCGAATTCAGCGGCCCCGTTTACAAAACAGCTGCGTTCAATGAGGGGAAAGCCACGCTTACCTTTGACCACGGCAAAGGCATGAAGTCCAAAGACGGCCAGCCCTTCACCCACTTTCTCATCGCGGGCGAAGATAAAACCTTCGTCCCCGCCAAAGCCGAGATTGTTGGCGACACCATCGTCGTCAGCGCCGAAGGAGTCGCGAAAGCAACCGCTGTGCGCTTTGGCTGGAGCCAAGACGCCGAGCCCAACTTTTTCAACGCCGCCGGACTCCCCGCCTCGCCCTTCCGCACCGACGACTGGCCGGCGAAATAAGCGCCGATGCAAGTGTGAAGCTGCGCGCTTCTCATCGCGAAAAACTCGCGCGGGACCCACTCTGTCTTGAATCAACTTTGTGTATTGGCGGCGCTGTCATCGACACGTTGAAAACCTGTCTCACTCTCGACCGCAAGTCTGCGGATACGGAGATTGATTCCCGCGCCCGCAGCAGTCAGCCTGCGGGTTCACATGGAAGACATTCGTATCATTATTCACACAGACAAGGGCAGCATCGAAGGAACGCTTTTCGCGAGCAAAGTTCCGATGACGGCGGCCAATTTCCTCAACCTCGCCAAGCGCGGTTATTACAACGGCATCAAGTTTCATCGCGTGATCGCCAATTTCATGATCCAAGGCGGCGACCCGACTGGCACAGGCTCTGGCGGCCCCGGCTACAAGTTCGGCGACGAATTCGACAAATCGTTGCGTCACTCGACGCCCGGCGTTTTCTCGATGGCCAATGCGGGGCCTGCCACCAATGGCAGCCAGTTCTTCATCACCCACGGACCCACGCCTCACCTCGATGGAAAGCACTCCGTTTTCGGCAACGTAACCAAAGGCCAGAACGTAGTGGATACCATCGCGCAGGGCGACAAAATCAAGAGCATCGACGTATTGGATTCCACCGACGACCTATTCGCCGCGCAAAAGGCGAACCTCGATAAGTGGAATAAAATCCTCGGCTAGAAGCCTTAGGGAATGACGAATGACAGAATGACGAATTGATCTGCGGCACCGCGTCCCGATCTTCGTCATTCGTCATTCGTCATTCGTCATTCTTCAATTTCCAAATGCGAAAGACAAAAATTCTCTGCACCCTCGGCCCGGCCACCGATTCACCGGAGACGCTCCGCGCGCTGATCGACGCGGGCGTGAACATCTTTCGCATCAACATGAGTCACGCAAAGCACGAGAGCGTCCGGGCGCTCGTGCCGCGTGTGCGCAAAATCGCGGAGGAGTCCGGGATGATTGTCGGCATCCTCCTCGATACGCAGGGCCCCGCGATTCGCACGGGCGACTTGAAGGAAAAACTCCAGCTCAAGCGCGGCGATATTTTCGAGTTCACCGTCCGCGGCGCTGCGGCGACCGAGGCGATGAGCGTGGGCGTGAACTACGATCATCTCGTCGAGGATTTGCATGTAGGCGACCCGGTCATCGTGGACAACGGGCTCATCCACATGCGCGTGCTTTCCAAGACTGAAAATGCGCTGCGCTGCGAAGTGCGCACGCCCGGCGAGATGGGCTCGCGCAGACACATCAACCTCCCCGGCATCCATGTAAAACTGCCCGCTCTCACGGAAAAGGATCTCGCCGATGTGGCGCTCGCTGCAGAGATGCGCGTGGACTTTGTGGCGCTGAGCTTTTGCCGTTTCCAACAAGACGTGGAGCAACTGCGCAGCGTCCTGCTCGGCCACGGGAGCACGGCAAAGATCGTGGCGAAAATCGAGGACCAACTCGCTGTAGGAAATCTCGAAGGCATCATCGAAGCAGCCGATGCCGTGATGGTCGCGCGCGGCGATCTCGGCATCGAATGTCCGATGGAAGATCTCCCGATCATTCAACGAAGAATCGTGAAACGCTGCGTCGTGCTCGGCAAGCCGGTGATCGTCGCCACGCAAATGCTGGAGAGCATGATCACAAATCCCGTGCCGACGCGCGCGGAGGTAACGGATGTTGCCAATGCCGTTTACGAAGAAGCCGACGCAATCATGCTCAGCGGCGAAACGAGCGTCGGAAGATACCCGGTCGAAGCCGTCGAGGCGCTCGTGAAAATCGCGAAGCGCATCGAACTGAGCGGCGGACTCGGATTCGCAGAAAATTCCGTGCTCGAAAATGACCGCGAACGCACTGCACACGCCGCCGTGACGCTCGCCAATAATTTCCCCGAGGCGAAGCTCGTCGTCTTTACCCGCCGAGGCACGCTGGCGGGA
Organism: Verrucomicrobiaceae bacterium; assembly: GCA_043728745.1. GTDB lineage: Bacteria > Verrucomicrobiota > Verrucomicrobiia > Chthoniobacterales > Chthoniobacteraceae > SXWH01. The sequence continues at coordinate 2,055 of JAYTMG010000149.1, read as the reverse complement.
TACGTCGCCGGCCTGCGCCCGCACCGCGCGCAGATCCACGCATTCACGCCGACGTGGGAGCAATGCCGCAAACTTGCCATCCACCGCGGCCTCACCCCGCACCAGCTCGATTTCGCGGAAAGTCCGGCGGAGACAGTCGCGGCGGCAGAAAAGGCGTTGCTCGACCAAGGGCTCGCGAAAGCCGGCGAGCACCTCATCATCGTCGCCGACATGTTCACCGGCGACAGCTTCGACGGCATCCAGCTCCGCCGAATCGGCGGCAGCTAAGCCCAGCGGCGGTAGTACCAAGCGTGGAGGAAGTCCGGGGAAGCTCCGGCGTGGTAGAGCAAAATCATCAGGCCGTTGCGCACGGATGTGCGCCAGGAGCCGCCTTTCATGTGGTGTCGCGCGCCTGTGGCGATGGGCGGGTCGAGCAGTATCCGCCGGCCTTCGCGGAGTAGTCGGCTGGAGAATTCCACGTCTTCCATGAGGCGGTGGTTTGCGTATCCGCCCATGCGCTGAAAGACGGCGCGGCGGACGAAAATGGACTGGTCGCCGAAGACCGTGCCGCCGGCTTCGAGGAGCATCCGATTCCAGCTTTCGAGCCAAATAAAGCGCGGATGCCGGGCGTCGAATTTCCGATGGAATGCGCCGCCAGCGACGTGCTCGTTTTCCATCGCGATGCGCAGGGAATCGACGTGGGCTTGTTGAAGCTCGGTGTCGGCGTGGTGGAAAAGGAGAACGTCCCCGGTGGCGACGGCGGCGGCGGCGTTCATCTGCTGCCCGCGGCCTGGTTTTTCGCTGCGGACAACGACGGCACCGCCATCGCTCGCGAGCTGCGCGCATTCGGCGGTGGCGGATGCGTCGCCGACGATCACTTCGTCGATTCCGCGCAATGTGGCGAGCGTGTTGAGGACGGCGCGCAGGGCGGTCGGGTCGTTCCAGATGGGGACGATGACGCTGAGGCGCATCACTTATTTTCCGTCGCGGCGATTGAGCGCCTGTCGGGCGAGCTCGAGTTTTTTGCGCTCGGCGGATGTGAGGCTGTCGAGGCCGGAGCGGGCAACTTTATCGAGGATGGAATCGACTTCCGCAGAGACGGCATCGGGCTCGGGATCGGGTGCCCAGCGCTCGGCGGGAGGGATTTCGTCTTTGCGCACGACGCGGAACTTGGGCTTGCGGCGGAAGAAATGCCGAAGGCGCGCGCTGAGCGGGATGGCGTCGTCGTATTCCTGATCCAGTGCGTAGCGGATGTAGAGGAACCCAACCAAACACGAACTCCACAGTGCGATGAGCGGAAGTGCGTCGCGCTCGGCAAGCGCCATCAATGAGCCCAAAAATACACATGCGACGGCGAAATACTTGAACGGAATGAATCCAAAAACTTCCGCGTTCGGATAGAGCGTGGCGAATGCGACGAGCAACCCCGCAGCAAGATAGTAGTTCCCGAGAAGGGAGCTGGAGCTGTGAAGTCCGTAGTAGAGTGCCGTCGCCAGCGCGGCGGGCACAGTAACGAGCATGATGAGCAGGCGGCTGAGCACCGTCCGCCCCATGTGCGTCTCAATGCCGACGCTCCAACTGTAAAAGACATAAATCCCGAACAGGGTGAAAAAGTTCAGCCGATCGATGAGCGGGTAGGTGAACACGGCGAGGGCGTTTCCCCAACCGTCTCGGGGGGCGTAAAAGCCTGCCTCAAGAAACACGCGTGAGCCCGTCGCCTGAATCATGGCGCACACAATCAGGCCGACGATCATGATCGCGACGATAATCGTGGTGAGATAGATCGGGACGCCTTTCCATTTCCCAAACGGCTCGGTCTCGCGCGAAAGATAGCGTGGCATATTTCACGCACAGTAAAGCGCCCGCGCCTGCTGCGTCAAAGCCGGAACTGTGTGCCTGATATTTATGAGTGCGCCAACGTGCGTGCCTGTTTCGGCGAGGGCTACAAAACGTGCCAGCGGATACGCGGCGTCGCCATTTTGATTGGATGAACGTCCAAATGCTTGCGCGTTGGAAGCTGTGTCCTGGAGGGCCAAAGTGCTGCCGTCGATGGCGACGACGTTCATCTTTTTCCAA
>JAYTMG010000148.1:0-9019 GCA_043728745.1 Verrucomicrobiaceae bacterium | reverse complement strand
CATCTATCTCTCGCAGCTCCAGGCGCTCGGTTATTATCCGAGCGTCGCAGCGCCCGCGTTTGGCGGCGGCGCCGTCGTCAGCGGCACCACGCCGAGCTTCGCCGTCGCCGGAGCCACCGTCTATTTCACCAAGGACGGCAGCGACCCGCGACTACCCGGCGGCGCGGTGAATCCCGCAGCGACAGTCGGCAACAGCACGAGCATCACGGCCAATACCCGGCTTCGCGCGCGCGCCCGCAGCGGAACGACTTGGAGCGCGCTGAACGAAGCATTTTACACCGTCACCACGCCGCTCGCGCCGGGCGACATCGTCTTCTCGGAAATCCACTTCAACCCGCAAGGCGACGACGACTCCGAGTTCATCGAATTGTGGAATCCCACGACCCACGCGGTGAACCTGCGCGGCGCGAAATTTACTGCCGGCCTCAGCTGCGACTTCCCCGACAACCGCGACATCTCACTCGCTCCCGGCGAGCGCATCATCCTCGTCGCCAGCCTCTACAATTTCCAGCAGCGCTACGGCATCAATATCCCCGTCGCCGGCGTGTATTTCGACCGCCTCGGCAACGACGGCGACACGCTCACCCTCTCCACCAGCAGCGCCGCAGAACTCATCTCGCTGCAATATCAAGACCTCGCCCCGTGGCCCGAAACCGCCGACGGAAACGGCTACAGCCTCATCCTCGCGAACGCAGCGCTGCCCGCCGCGCCAGCAAGCTGGCGCACCAGCACCGCCATCCACGGCAACCCCGGCACAAGCGACACCGCATTTCCATTTACCGGCACCGCGCTCGCCGATACCGATAAAGACGGCATCCCCGCGTTGCTGGAGCATTTCTTCATGACCAATGACACCGTCTCAAACCGTTCGCCGCTCTCCGCCGGGCGCACACTCGACGGTCGCCTGCAAGTCACCTTCCCGCGCCGCCTCGCCGCAGACGACCTCACGCTCACCGTCGAAGTCAGCGCCGATCTTTCCACCTGGACCACCGCCGCCACGCGCACCGCGCACATCAACAACGGCGACGGCACCGCCACCGAAACGTGGACCGCCAGCGCCGCAGCAAACGCGCAGTTCATCCGCCTCCGCGTGGCGAAATAATTTCGCAGCGGCTCTGAGCCGAAAAACCCACAGTTAAATATCCACGGAAAGAAGCACTGCGCGGAATGGTTTGATTAAAAGTGGATGCGCAAAGTAAGACAGGTTTCCAACCTGTCCCCAGCGCGCATATCCCGAATACCTCTCCCGTCCTTACGAGCCCGACAGGTTGGAAACCTGTCCTACTTTCGCTGCTCCCTTTCCCCGCAATCCACTTTTAATCACACCCTGCACGAAATGGATGCTTCGCTCCAAACGATTGAAGCCACGGATTATTCGAATGTATTGTTTTCCGTGAACTTTCGTTTCTTCCGTGGACCAAACTGCTTGTTCTTAAAATCATGACGCATCCATTCCTATTCGCAGTCGCACTCGTCGGCATCTCCGTCGCCACGTTACACAGCGCGGAAGCCCCACTGCTCGCCGAAGCCGAGCATCAGTTCAAGTCGATGACGACCACGCTCTATCAGCACAAAACCGAAGTGGACCGCACCGCCGGCAGCTACCGGTACGATTGCGTCGGCTTCGTCTCCTGCGCGCTCAAGCACGCCGCACCGCAAGCATGACCCTCATCGCCGATCCCGCCACCGGCGCTCTCACCGGATACCGCTGGAGCCCGAAGGCGAAGCCATTCACCATCCCCATCGCCGCCGGTCGCTCAAAATCCTGACGCGCTATTTCAAAAACAATTATGAACCATCTCCTTTCCATCCTTCTCATCATCATGCTCGGCAGCGCGCGGGCGGCGGAGACGCCGAATATCGTCATCATCCTCGCCGACGATCTCGGCTATGGCGACCTCGGCTGCTACAATGCTGAATCGAAAATCCCCACGCCACATCTCGATCAGTTGGCGAAGGAAGGCGCGCGTTTTACTGATGCGCATTCGCCGTCCGCCGTCTGCACGCCGACGCGCTACGGATTGCTCACTGGCCGCTACCCGTGGCGCACGCGGCTGAAGCGCGGAGTGCTGTCGCCATGGGGCGCGCCGCTCATTGAAAAAGACCGCCTCACGCTTCCGGCCATGCTGCGGGCGAAAGGCTACGCCACCGCCGCCATCGGCAAATGGCACCTCGGCATGACGTGGCCCACCACCGACGGAAAGCCGCCCGCGAGCCGCGAGAACCCGCATAGCAATGTTGATTTCACGCAACCCATCACGGACGGACCGACCAGTCGCGGATTTGACACGTACTTCGGCACGGATGTCCCGAACTATTCGCCGTACTGTTTCATCGAAAACGACCGCACTCTCGGCATCCCCACCGACCTCTCAAACGCTGAAGATTTCAACATCCGCGGCCCTGCGCTCCCCGGCTGGCGCGCTGTGAATATTCTCCCCGAGCTCACCCGCCGCGCGGTGGCTTCGGTGGAAAAAGCAGCGGAAAAAAAGCGCCCGTTTTTTCTCTACTTTGCGCTCACATCGCCGCACTACCCGGTCGCGCCTGCGCCGGAGTTCATCGGCAAGAGCGGCGCGGGTCCATACGGCGATTTCGTCGTGCAGACCGATTGGGTCGTCGGGCAAATCACCGATGCCCTCGCACGCACCGGCGCTGCAGAAAATACGCTCGTAATTTTCACCAGCGACAACGGCCCGGAACTCGACGGCGAGGTACGAATCGGCGCGTTCGAACGAATTCAGAAATTCGGCCACGCCAGCATGGGAGCGTTGCGCGGGGTGAAGCGCGACGCGTGGGAAGGCGGGCATCGCGTCCCGTTCATCGCCCGCTGGCCCGGCCACATTCCGGCGGGAAAAGTGAGCGACCAATATCTCATCCACACCGACCTCATGGCCACGTGCGCAGCCATCATCGACAGCCCGCTCCCAGCCGACGCAGCGGAGGACAGCGTGAATATTCTGCCCGCTTTGCTCGGAGGAAAAGTCGAGCGTGAGGCTGGCGTGACCGTCGGAATCAGCGGCAAGCCCGCACTGCGTCAGGGCGACTGGGTCTTGATCGCAGCGCCCACCGGGCGCGAAAACCCCGCACCGCGCGGCGAGCCCGATTGGTTCCGCGAACAGCGCGGCTACAAAGCGCACGAGGAGAAAAACGAACTCTTCAACCTCCGCGAAGACCCGCAGCAGAAAAACAATCGCGCATCCGCCGAGCCCGACCGCGTCGCATCGATGCTCGCCCTCCTGCAAAAGTATCGGACCGAAAGCCGCAGCGTCCCGGCGCGGTAACGCGCATTACTTCACCGCTTTCAACTCCTCGTGCGTCCACGGAGTTGTGCGGGCTTTGATTTCCTCGCGGATGTGCGTGATGTCGCTGGCGGCGGCGGGCTTTTTCCAGCCGTGCCAGCGTTCGCCGATGTAGCTGAGGACTTGCGCGATTTGCTCGTCGGTGTGCGAATTCTCCACGGGCGGCATGAGGCCTTCCCCAAAGCTCACGCCGTCGATTGGGCCGGTTTGGCCTTTGAGCAGCACGCGGGCGAGGATGGGGACGTTGCCGCCGTTTGCGAACCACGCGGATTTTGTGAGCTGCGGGGCCATGAGCTTGTCGGCTATGCGCACGCCGTTCGCGTCGGGGCCGTGGCACGCGATGCAGAGCGTCTCGTAAACGAGCCGACCTTTCTTCGCGGAGTCGCCGAGCTTGCCGAGGTTCTTGTCGTTCTGATCGCGTTCGATGAGTTTTGCGACGAGCGGAAGCGGGCGCTGGATATTAAGAAATGCGGCGGGCATTTGCGCGGCCCCCGTTTGCGCAGCGGCGCGGAATGCGAGGAAGACCTGCGTGGCGACTTGCGCATCGGCATCCGCAACCATCGCGGTGAGCGGGGTGGAAAGTGCAGTGTCGCGCTGCAAAAGACTTGGCTCGGCGAGTTGCACGGCGGCGCGGCGCACGCGTGGATGCGGGTGCTTCAGCGCGGCGAGGATGGTTTCTTTCGGCAATGCACCGAGACCTTGCAGCGCCCACAGCGCGTGGATGCGTGCATCCGGCGAATCGTGCTCTGCGGCCATTTTTGCGAGCGCGGGAATGGCGGACTTATCGCCGCGCGAAACGATGAGTGCCTGCGCGGTGTCGCGCCACCAGCCGCCGGGATTTGCGAGATGCGCGACGAGTTGCTCCGGCGTTTCATCCAGCATCCGCGGGGCTGCGGCAGGTTTCGCGTTGTCGGGCAGCAGGCGGTAGATGCGGCCGTGGCGGAATACTTTTAACATGCCCCACTTCTTCACGCGCTCGTATCGCTCCACCCACAGCTCCAGCTTGTTCTTGCGGTAATCCTCCACAAAGTGCGCGCGAAGTTCCGGCGTCACGGCGGAGGGGAACCACTCTTTTTCCTGGATGATTCCGCGATAGAGGTCCGCGATGTAGAGCCCGCCATCCGGGCCGTTCTCCGTCCACACGGGGCGGAAATACGCGTCGGTGCTGCGGACGAATTCCGAGCCGGGAAATGCATTGTGCGCGATGCCCGCGCCGTCCTTCCACTCAAAGCGGCTCATGCGGATGAGCCGCCCCACCGGCTCGCAAGTGACCGCATTTCCCTGCCACTGAGGGAATGCCGCCGAGCGCAAAACCGTCTGCCCGCATGTCGCGGAGAAACTCAAAAGTTGCGCCTGCCGTTTTACATCGTAGCCGCCGTCGCTGAAATCCCACACCGGGCAAATCCCCCACGGACGCTCGTAATCATCGGAGTGCTCTTTCATCGAAAGAATCGGATAGCCCGCGGGCAGTTGAAAGGAGTGCGCGGGATTCGCGCCACCGCCCCAACTACACATGAGCCGCCCGTCGCTATCGCGCGCTAGGCCCCACTGGCTGATGCGTCCACGGTCATGGCGCGTCTCGGCGAGCTTCCCGTTTTCCCAGCGAAAGCGCCGGTCGTTTGTGCAAATCGTATTGTCCAGATTCCACAAGAGGCCGCTTTGTTGATGCTCGATATTCCCGTTGTCCGGCCTGCCTTGCCAAGCCACCTCGCGGCGGTCCGCGACGCCGTCCTTGTTGTCATCGAAATACGCCCACACCGTTGAGTCCTGCGTAAAGTAAACCAACACGCGGTCGTGCAGCGGGAGCACCGAGCGCGGGAGAATCACGCTATCGATAAACACCGTGCGCTTATCCATCACGCCGTCGCCGTCGGTATCCACCAGCTTCACCACGCGACTCACCGGGTCGAGTTGCTTCGTCGCATGTTCGTCCTGCATGTAAGTGCGCCACTCGCACACATACAGCGCGCCGTTTCCATCGAACGCCATCGCCGCAGGCTCTTCCACCATCGGCTCGCTCGCGATGCACACCAGCTTCATGCCCTTTGGAACCTCGATCGTCTTGATCGCGTCCGCCGGTTTCAGCGACGGAAAAGTCGTATCGGGATTCCACTCGCCCTCGGCAAAAGCGGCGGCGGTGAGAGCGAGCGGGACGATGGCGAGTCGGAGAATAAATTTCATGGGATGTTGATTCGATAAAAACAGCGGACGTGATAACCCACCAGATTCCCGATTTCGCGAGCATTTTCGCACCGCTCTCTTCATTAAAAATCACACCTCACGCTCACGCTCAGCTCTCTGCGGATAGTGCTCACAATACCGGACCGACTCATCCACCGGACGCGGGCTCGCCAGATCCACATCATTCACCGTTGAGCCCGGCCCCCACGAAAAGAGCCGCTGGAAAAGCGGGAGCAGTCGGCTCGTTTTCACCTGCTCCAAAAAATACAACTCGTGCTCCTTTTCCTTCATCCCCATTTCATAGAGCATCGCATCGTGCTCCCGGATGCCGAGCGAGTGAAAGTGCCGCATCATCACGAAATATTCGCACACATTTCCGCTCTCTAGTTTTCCGGCGAAAAAGAAAGGCATAAACTGCCCAATGACATGGCAGCTCGCGGAAATGATCCGCCCGATGGCGTAGAAGCGCACCTCGGAGCTGCGCGAAACCGGCACGCCGTAGAGCTTCATCAAGCCGAGGACATTCTCGCGGTGCTTCCACTCATCGTCCTCGATCTGTTTTACGGCCGCTTTTGCCTCCGGGCATTTCAGCGAAGCCGCATGTCCGATATACGCAAACGCAGCGGCGCGCTCCGCCGAATATGCTTTCTGCAACAACTTCACGAGTGCGCGATGGGCTAACTTCATGATGTGGCAATCTGGATGAAAAGCCTCATTCCACGCAAGGGATAACGGGTGTGACCGCTGCGTGATATGGCCCGTAGCACAGTCCGTCCCGCCCGTTGCAGGACGACAGCAGCCGGGACGGCTACTGGCCCCACAGCCGGGACGGACTGTGCTACATCACGCAACGGTCACACCCGGGATAACGCGCCCGCCTCACTCACTTCCGGAGAACGGCGTGCTTTTTACGGCACGCGCAATTTCCCTCGCAGGAAGCCGCTCGTTCCGCTCATCGGCGTGGTGCAGCGGAGCGTCACTCGCTCGATGCCGCCGGGGAGTGTTGTGCGGGCGGTGACTTCGTAGGTTGCGCCGACGGGAGCCCATGTGCCGGTGAGCGTGGTGGCGTTTTCGAGCGTCCAGTCGGCGTCGGCGAATGGGTTGCGCTCTAGCGTGAAGTTCATCGTGCGTGCGCCGACAACGAGTTCGCTCCCGGCTACGGGCATTGCGCCGGTGCCGATTGCGAAGTCGAGCAGCGCGGCTTGCGTCGGGGCGACGGGGGCGGCGATGGCGTCGCTCGTGCCGGGGTTGCCGTTTGCGGTTGCGCTGGCGCGCCAGTGGAGCGGGTCGGTGGCGTCGGGATTTGTGAGCGGGGCGATGAGCACGAGCGAAGGGCCGTTGCCATCGGGAGTCGCGGGCCATTTTACGCTGCCGCTGTCGTTGAATGCGACGCGCGAAATGTCGATTGCGCCGGAGCTGATCAGCGCGATTTCTTCGCCGCCGTTGGCGAGGAAATTGTCGCCGGCCACGTAGTAGTGCGCGAGCGTTGGGACGCCGGGATAGCGTGCGTTAAACGCGGCGGTGTTGCGGGGAATGACGGCGTAGGCTCCGGCTGCGAGTGTGGTGTTTGCGAATGTGTAGTCGATTCCGCCAACGATGCGGCATCCGGCGAGGCTCACGGTTTGCGCGCTGATGTTGCGAATCTCGATGAACTCGAATTCGTCGTTGTCCGTCGCAGCGGCGGTCTCGCCGCCGACGGGGTTGGCGGGGTTGTAGTGGATTTCGGAAATGACGAGATTTCCCGGTGCGGCGGAGAGGGTGCCGCCGGTGCCGGTGATGGTAATCGTGTCGGTGCCGACAAGGTTTCCTTGGTAGTCAAATGCTTGCAGCGTGAGCGTCTGCACGCCGGGGCTGACGGGCACGGTGGTCTGCCAGCCGGTCGCGCTGTTCCATGTGACAGGCAGGGTGAGCGCACCGTTTTGGATGATGATATTGCGGACGTTCACCCAGCCCGCGCCGCTGATGGTTGCGCTGCTGCCGCTCGTGCTAAAGTCGGCGGTGGTGATGTCGAACGTCGTCGGCGGGTAGTTCGCGTTAATCTGCGAATTTACAAATGCGACGCGGGCATCGACGTAGGTGGTGATTTCGCCCCAGTTGCCGCCAGCCGTGCTGAACGTCGGGTAATGCGTGATCCACGACGAGAGATATGTGCTGTTGAAGCTCGTGGCGATGATGTCCTGGAGATGCTGGTAATAGAGCCGCTGGTTCGCCGCGCTCGCGTTGGTAATGCGGGCGATGTCGGCGTTGATGATGAGCGGGTCGTTGCTCGGCGCGGTCTGGAAGTCGAGATCCCACGGCAGGAAGAGCATCCGTCCATCGACGCGCGAGTAGAGCTTCAAATTATGCCACGCGCCGCTGGTAGTGATGTAGTTATCCTGGATGCCGCCGAGCGCGAGTGCGGCTGCGGTGCGGAGCCATTGGTCCACGTCGATCGTGTTGGGCAGTGCGGTGTTAAAAGCCGGATCGCCGACGGGGATTCGATACGTTTGATTCAGCTCCAACATGCCGGAGTAGTCATCGTTTGTCCGCGCGCTACCGAGCAGGAAGTTCCAGCGGAACGCTTCCTTGTCGGCGGTCTGGTAGCTTTCAAACTCGACACCGACGACGTTGTCGGGGCTCGGCAATTTCGCGCCTTCGGGTCCGCCGCCGACGGTCGTGAGCGGGTAGTAGATGAGCTCGTATTTGAACGACGATTGCGATGCCCCGTTCTCAAACGAGCTGTCGGCCCACACGTCGTTAAACTCTGCCATCGTGAGAATCGCGGAGCCGTTGTGTCCGCTGCGTGGAGCGATTACGTAGCCGATGTCATTCCACATCGAAGGCACGCCGCCCGCGCGCTGCATGAAGTGCCAAGTGATGATTTCCGAATGGCCGAATCCGCTGCCCACAGTTCCGCGTCCGTAGCCGGAGCGGTCGAGATTTATAGAAGTGTGCGAGCCGCGGAATGGCTGCATCGGGTCGAAGTTAATCGCGAAGCCGAGGCGGATGTCCGCAGGCCGTCCGCGCTCGGAGGATTTCAGGCGCACGCTTGCGTCGTAGAAGACTTCGCTCTCGCGATAGACGATGGTGCACGGGAGGAAATCGTTGCTCATTACATTGCTGGGTTCGTGCATGAAATTCGCGTCGGCTGTGAGCATCAAAATGCGCACGCCGTGAGCAGGAGTCGTCGGCACGGTGCTATCGGCCCAGCGGATCATCGCGCGGGAATTTGCACCGGCTGCGGGGAATGTGGACACCGTCGTGCCGTCGGTCGCTTCGACATAAAACTGCCCGAGTGCGCCCAACGCTTGGCCGGGGATCGTGCCTTCGTAACGGTCACCGACGAGCGTCATCGCCACGGTGTTAAATGCGACGGAGCCATCGAGCCGCCATTTGAGCGAGACACCGGCGACGCCCTGCGGGTCTGCCGCCTTCACGCTCACCGTCACCGCTGCGGAAGCCTGCGGCAGCACGGGCGAATGCGAGAGCGAAGTGAACGTCGGCCCTGCGAGCGCGACGAAGCGGCTGTTCTGCGCGCCGGGCGTGCCGTTGTTTTGCGG
>JAYTMG010000147.1:0-5311 GCA_043728745.1 Verrucomicrobiaceae bacterium | reverse complement strand
CGCGCATCATCCGGCCCGCTCGTAAACTGCAGATCAGCCCCCGAGGCAAGCCGCCGAATGGTGGCAAGACTCTCCTTTGCCCGCTCGCTATGGGCGCTTGGATTCATGATGACAGTCATCACACCCTTAATCTGTTACACAGCCGCCGCTGAAAGAATACCGTGAAAAAGCCGTTCCCATAAAAAATCCACCGTGCAACCCCGCGGCGATGTGGAAAGCTGTCGCAATGAAAGACCTCACTTCGCCATGGACGATCAAATTAAAGGGCATCCTCTTCCTGTTTATCGGCATCTTTTCCGCGGTGCAGATCGTCCTATTAAATCCCGAATGGCACGCCGTCGCACTCCTCGCCTGCTGCATCTGGGGATTTTGCCGATTTTACTACTTCGCGTTTTACGTCATCGAAAAATACGTGGACTCGAGATACCGCTTTGCCGGGCTGTGGGATTTCGCGGGATACCTCCTCGGACGGCACAAAACCAAAAAGCAAAATGCGGAATGAGCGCGCCGAAAACGATCCCTTACACTTGCAAAAACACCGCCGCCCAGCACAGGAATCGCTTCCACCTTCGTGTATGAAAATGTTACTGAACCGAACCATGTTGCTTCGACTCATTCTTCTTTGTGCCACGCTCGCATTCACAGCCTGCTCCACGCGCAGCCTGCCGAAATATGAACGTCCGCTCTCCAAAACAAAGTTCCAGCGTGTGCGCACAACGGCTTACACACACTCCGAGGCCGACCATCGTCGCTACGGACGCAAGACCGCGATCGGCACCACGCTGAAGTCTGGCTCCATCAGCAGTGCCGCTGCCGATTGGTCTCGATGGCCAAAAGGGACGCTTTTCCGCATCTCCCAGACTGGCGACGTATGCCGCGTCGATGACATCGGGTGGGCGCTCTCGGGCCGCAACACGATCGACCTTTACAAGCCGAGCCGCAGCTCGATGAACCGCTGGGGCGTGCGCAACGTGGACATCGAGATCCTTGAATGGGGCAACCCCGAGGAAAGCCTCCGCATCCTCAAACCCCGCTCCCGCTTCAAACACGTAGAGCGAATGCTAGACGGGCTTGAGGATCAGACTTAGTGGGCCGTCATTTTTCCGGGGAATTGGGAGCGGGAATGACGGGGGAATGACGGATGACGGACGAATGACGAATGACGAATGACGAATGACGAAGTCGCAAGCGTGGCTGCGCAATCAATTCGCCTGCGTTTCGTCATTCGTCATTCGTCATTCGTCATTCGTCATTCGTCATTCGTCATTCGTCATTCGTCATTCGTCATTCGTCATTCGTCCGTCATCAGCGCACGTTGTGCGCGCAGCTTCTTACGCAACCTTGTGCGTGTAAGACAGGTCCTTCGTCGGCTCGATACCCCAGCGGGCGGCGACGTCGAGCAGGTCGGGAGTGAGTTCCCAGCGGTCGGGGCCGGGCTCTCCGGTGAAGTCAGGGTTGCCGCCTTTTAGGTCCATGCAGCCTTTGTTGTTTCCGATTCGGGCGATCTCGGCGACTTCATCGGCAGATAATGTGATGTCGGGAGTTGCGGCGAGTTCGTCGATTTTTTCTTCGATGGTTTTTGCCGTTACGCCATTGGTTTGGGGGACTTCCTGCGTGAGCGTCGGGATCACACTTTTCACCGGAGGCTGACTCAAGTTCCAGACGCACGCGAGCTGGAGCATCGTGAGTCCGTGCTTCTCCGCGAAGGGGCGGAAGGCATCGAGCTTTGCATTGCCTGACTCCACCCAGCCTGCGGGCCGGAAGCTCCGGTGGTCGCGTGTGCCGAATGTGTGGCCGGGTCTTACGTCGTCGTGAAAAAGTCCGCCGTGATCGACTACGCGTGTGACGAGGTTTACGCCGTGCTTTTTCGCCGCATCGAGTGCCAGTCCGCCGGGCCAAGGTTCGAGCGGGTTGAGGATAATCATCGCCCAATCCATGAGTGCTCCGAAACGCTCAAAACTGAGAATCAGATCGAGTGTAAATCCGTTCGCCGGGCCGGGTGCGATGCCGAGCATTCCGGTCATTTTCTCCTCCTGCATTTGCGCTAGGGCCTTCCAGACAGGCTCTTGTGAATAGCCGATGCTGTCAGGGTTGTGGAGCATGAGACAGTCGAGATGATCCGTCCCGAGCGAGCGGAGCTGGCGCTCGGTGGCCATCCTTACGTAGTCGGTAAAATCGCGCGGTTGGCGCAGGCGCGGGTCGGTAAAACGAGGGAAGCCTTTCGAGCCGTCGCGGGGAGCCGCGTAGTCGTGGCCGATGATTCCGACTAGGCAATAAGTCTCCCGCGGAACGCCTTTGAGTGCGCGCCCGAGAGCCTCGTCAGCAGCGCCGCTGCCATAGACATCGGCGGTCATAAAGGTGCGCGTCCCGGCTTCGTAAGCGCGACGGATGCACGACTCGAAGCGTGGTTCATTGATGACCTCGCCGAAGTTCATAAAGCGACCACCATTCCAAGTCCCGTAAGCTGTGCGTGTAAGATCCATATATTTTTAAGAGCGTTATTCTTTACCGTGTCTTAGACCTCGTTGACCACATCGATCACCTTTCGAAGGCGGGCAAAGTTGCGTTTGTGCGGCGTGAAGACGAGTCGCGGGAGGTTTGCGATTTCCGGTTCGCTCTTTTCTTCCGGGAGAGCAGCGAACATTTCGAATCCGCCTACGGCCAGCACGTCGGAAAACTGCTTGTTCATATCGGCGAGCTTTGCGGGGGCCAGCGCGGTTTGGAGGCGGATGATGATGCGAGGGCCGAGCCAGCGATAGCTGTGGAAGTTGTGGTAGAACTTCAGCACATGTTCCACTGCGTCGTCCACAGAGCAGAAGTGCAGGAAGTTGAAGTCGTCCTCCGAGATGAGCCCGAGGCGAAGGAGATGGTTGTGGAGGAAATCCAACACCGTCTTCCAATAAGAGCCGCCGGGGTGATCCACGAGGACGAGAGGGAAAATGCGAGCCTTGCCGGTTTGCATCAACGTGAGCGCTTCAAAGCCCTCATCCATGGTCCCAAATCCGCCAGGAAACAGGGCGATGGCGTGACTCTCCTTCACGAAATTCAGCTTTCGCGTGAAGAAGTAGTTGAAGTTCACCAGCTTCGGATCGCCGTCGATCGTATCGTTGGCCGATTGCTCGAAGGGGAGTTTGATATTGAGCCCGAAGGATCGTTCCTTCCCGGCACCGCGATGCGCGGCTCCCATGATTCCATCGCCGCCGCCAGTGATCACCATCCAGCCGCGTTCACGCATTTTGCGACCGAATTCTTCCGCGGCCAGAAACTCCGGCGCATCTTCCCGTGTGCGGGCGCTGCCGAAAACCGAGACCTTTCGCTCTAGGCGATAGGGCGCGAATACGCGACTCGCCCAGCGCATTTCTTTGAGCGCGCGGTTGAACATTTTGATGTCCGCTACGGTCGTCTGGTCTCTCGCCATCTTGAGCGCTGTGACGACGAGTTCCTCGATCAGGTCGTTCGGTTTATCGCCGCCCATGTCCGCTACGAGGGATCGGATGCGGGCATCGAGCGCCGGGTCGCCGACGGTGGCTGGCGTTCTTTTGCGAGGCGTGGAATCAGCAGTGATAGTTCTCATGAATGCCAACACCATTGCCGATGCAGCGGCCCAGCGAGAAGCATGAATTTGCAAACGCGCTCGCCAATTCCGCGGCTCGTGCTAGAAACGTTTCATGCCAGAAGAAACTATTTGGAAGGGGACATCCTCGCATTGGAAAAACTTTAAGCCCAACGTGCTCACCGTTCTCACCTTTGGAGCAGCGCTATTCCTGCATTTCTGGAGCGCGACTCAGTTTGGATTATGGGTTTTTATTGTCCCTGTGGTTGCGGCCATTTGGGCGGCGTGGAACTGGTTGTGTATTAGCACGACGGTCTATCATCTTTCGACCGAGCGACTCGTCACCACGCACGGCATCCTCACGAAAGTGACCGACACATTAGAACTTTACCGCGTCCGTGATACGCAGATCATTCAGCCGCTATTGTTGAGAATCCTGGGGCTGCACAACATTCACATTTGCACGAATGACTCCACGACATCGGAGCTTTTGCTCGACTTCATCCCCGCATCACTCGGGCTGGGCGATCGGCTTCGCAAATCGGTGGAGGAATGTCGCGAGGCGAAGCGCGTGCGCTCGCTGGATGTCATCAGTGATCAATCCACGGGCCATCACCCCGAGGCGTGAATCGGCAGGCAATTCAATCCGGTGAAATGGGTGCTTCCTGCCTGTGTGTATCTTTTCGATGACTTCGAGACTGGCAAAATACGGCAAGGTTTTCACCATCGGATTGCAGAACACGTTCGTGTACCGTTGGGCCTTTGTTCTGCGCTCGGTGGTCGGGATTGTTCCGCTCATCGGCACGCTCTTTTTGTGGCAGGCGGTTTTCGACGGCAATGGCGGGAGCGTTTCCGGATACGGCTACAGCGCGATGATTTTGTATTTCGCCATGACGGTGCTCATGGAGAATCTTGTCACTCCCACGGATGATGAATGGCAGATCGCGGGAGAGATTCGCGATGGCCGGCTCAGCGCGCTGTTGTTGAAGCCGATGAACTACCTCGCGTATCGGTTCTCTCTCTACGCCAGCTACCGCCTGCTCTACTCAGTCGTGCTCGCGCCCGGCGTTATCATTGTTTTTCTCTTTTTGCGCGAACACATCCGATTGCCGGTGGACCCGATGACATGGCTGGCTTTTGCAAGCAGCACAGTGCTCGCTGCGCTGCTTCAGTTTTTCATCGCCTACACGATCGCGATGCTCGCGTTTTGGATTCTCGAGATCTCCACGATTATCTTCATCACCTACTCGTTTGAGTATTTCCTCAGCGGGCGAATTTTCCCGCTCGACATGCTCCCGCCGTGGCTCAGCGGCTTTGTAAAATGGGCGCCGTTCACGTATGAACTCTACTTCCCCGTGCAGATTTTCATGGAGCGAGTGAAGGGCCCGGCGCTCATCGAGGGCTTGGCGATTCAGGCTGGCTGGGTCGCCATAATGGCCTGCGCCGCAGTCACGCTGTGGCGGCGTGGCGTGAAGAAATATCAGGCGGTCGGAGGCTAAGCGCGTCGGGCCGTTTCGCAGGAGCGGCCTTAGTCCTGCGGGTGCTGTGATTCCCCTTGGGCGGGTGGCCGAACGCTAGGGTCGGTGCCGCATTGGTCGCATTCCCACGGCAGGATTTTACATCCGACGGTGAGGGCGAACCAAGGGATCGTCCAGATGCCCAGAGTGCAAATGCTGAGAATTGCATGGCGGCGGTGGTCCAGGGTGCGGCGGCGGAACTGCTGCTCGTGGCCGCAGTGGCGGCACCAAGCTAATTTGG
>JAYTMG010000146.1:0-8921 GCA_043728745.1 Verrucomicrobiaceae bacterium | reverse complement strand
GCGTTGGCTTTGAGTCGATCTGCCGTGGCTTTGTCGCGCAGGACGAGCGGGGATGCTTTGCCGGCTTCGATTGCGGTGATGAGGGCGACGGTGCCGCTGCGGTTCGCGGAGAGCGCGGTGGCGAAGCTTTGCTGGAGCTTTGCGGATGCGGACGGCATGGCGTTTACGATGGGTTCGCTGGCGATGCTGCCGAGGATGGCGGCGAGTTTTTCGCGCAGCGCATCGGGCTCGTCTGCGCTGCCGAGTGCGGCGGCAAAGTAAGACAGGTTTCCAACCTGTCCCGGCGGCACTGACAGGTTGGAAACCTGTCCTACTTTCGATTCGTCGCGAAACGAAATCAACGTCTTCGCCGCAGCCGCACGGCTTTCGATGTCGCTTTTCCGATCCGCAAAAATCGCCGCGAGTTGCGGTGCGAATTGCGTGAGCTTCAGCGAACGGACGATGTCGGCGGCGGCGGCTTTGCTGGACGTCAGTTCGCCGAATGCGAGTTCCGGTAGCTCGGGCTTGAAGCGCCCAAATGCGAGCCACGCATACGCGGTGCCGCTGTCACCGTCGGTCGCTTCAAAGCGCACCATTTTTCCGCGCACATCGGCCAAGTCCCACTCGATTCGCTGGGCGACATCGTTGCGCGGCGGGAATGCTTCGCGGAGAACTTTGCCATCGGCGTCGATGAGCCGGACGAAGTTCTTTTTGCCCGGCGCGCCCGGCGGTGTGCCGTCGTGTCCGCAGACGTAAAAGCGGAGTTTTTCCGGCGCTGCGAAAGCCGGCGAGCGGAGGACGCCGGTGAGCGTCTCGCCTTTAGGCAAGCTGCTTATGAGCTGGGCGGGCTGGTCGTCGGAGGATTTGCGGGCTTGGGGAGTCCATACGCTCTCATTCCTCCCATTCGTCTCATGGGACGGATGGGAAGGATGCGACTCATGCGACCAGCCGCTCGCTTTGTCCGCGAGCAGCTTTGGCAAAAGTTCCGTGGCCCATTCGGTGATGGCGATGTCGGGCGAAATGCCGCGCTGCTCCAGCGCAGCGATGATCATTTGCAAAGCCGCTGCGTCGCCGGGGACTTTCTTGCGGGCGAGCGCGGCGATCTCGTTGATGCGTCCGACCGGCGCATTTTTGATGATGCCCGGCAGATGCTTGGCGAGTTCCAC
Organism: Verrucomicrobiaceae bacterium; assembly: GCA_043728745.1. Taxonomy (GTDB): domain Bacteria; phylum Verrucomicrobiota; class Verrucomicrobiia; order Chthoniobacterales; family Chthoniobacteraceae; genus SXWH01. The sequence goes on along the minus strand of JAYTMG010000146.1, from coordinate 7,776 downwards.
AGCGGTGACGTCGAGCTTGGTAAAAAGGTCGAGCCGGAGCAAAGCCGCGTGTTCGCCGGGGACTGCGGGGAGGATGTCGAGGATGGCTTGCAGGTCGTCTTTGGAAAAGGTGTCGAGCTTGAGTTGCTTCACGACTTCCGCATCGCGGAGATGTTCGCGCAACGCGACGCGCGTGGAGTAGATGAGATGGTCGTCGGCTTTGTCGGTGGTGCGGAGGAGGGTGAGAAGGGGCGTAATGTTCTCAGGTAGCGGAAAAGCAGCGAGTGCTTCGGTAGCGACGCGACGGACAATGGCGTCGGTATCGCTCAAACAAACGCGGACATATTTTGAAAAGAACTTCGTATTGTGGATACGATGCACTGCGTCTTCTGGGGTCGCTTGCCGAATGATTTCCTGACGTTGATCAAGCCACGATCGAGTGACGCGCAAAGCATGTGTTCTAATCAAAGGATCAATGTGCCTCGTTTCCAAGAAGATGGTCCCACCTTCATCCTCTGCACCGCGTTTGCGAAACTCGCCCCACAAGCCGGCGACGCGAAGGTGAGAGCCATTGCTTGCACCCATTATCCGGTCGACTACACGCGAGGCATCATCCCCAAACCGATCGTAAATCTCATTCAACGCCAGCGACCGCCGCGTCGGGTTCGGCGAGCCGAGTTCTTTTACCAAAGCGGCGATCTGTTCCTCCTTCGGCAGCGAAGTATCCAGCGAGACGTTCATCGTGTGCGGGGTAGGGTGGGCGTCTCGCCCGCCGTGTTCCGCGTCTCGCGGAACACTTCGCACGTCGGTAGAGGTTGTTTCGGAAGTGGACGTCTGTCGTGCGTTCGATGGTTCAGGCGAGACGCCCGAACCGGCGGGCGGGACGCCCACCCTACCCGTCTCATTCGCGCGGGCGGCGTTTCCCCGATACACCACCCGCCAAATTCGCCCCCGCTCCCGGTCGCGGCCCGGATGCGTGAGCGGGACTTCGTAGTGCCCGATGATGCGGTTATAAAAATCCGCGATATACAGCGCACCATCCGGCCCCCATTGCAAATCCACCGGGCGAAACCACGGGTCTTCGCTCGTGAGAAAATCCGGCATTTCGTGACCCTTCGACGACGAGCCGCGCCATTCGATGCGGTCGCGATTGATGCGCGAAGTCATCACATTTCCCACCAGCATGTGGCCCTGCAAATCCGCCGGCCACGACGGATCGCGAATGAGCATCGGACCGCAAATCGCCGTGCTCCCGTGCGAGTGCTGAATCGTCTGCGGCGCAAACCCGAGCCCATCATGCGGCTTGCCAAAACTCGGATAATATCCGCCGCGCAAAAGCTGGTAAATCGGCGAGCTGTGACAGTCGGCGGAGAACAAATTGCCGTAGTCGTCCCAGCACAGCCCGTAAGGATTTACCTGCCCGTGCGTCCACTGCTCCACGCGCGAACCATCGATGCGGAAGCGATACACATTGCCGCTATTGAGCGTGATTGTGGAGCCGTCCTTCGCTTTGAAAATCGAGTTGTTGTTAAACCCATGCGTCGCGTAAAGCCACCCATCATCCCCGCGCCGAAAAGACGCCTGATTCCCATGCGTATCGCGCTCCCAACCGAGCGGCCCGAAGAGCACCTCGCGCTTATCCGCCTTGCCGTCGCCATCCGTATCCTCAAACAGCCAAATGTTCGGGATGCTCCACGCCACGCACTTCCAACGACCATCCGCCGTGCGAAACGGATACAGCCCGATGGGGATGTTCAATTTATCCGCAAAAACCTCCATCTTCCGCGCTTTGCCATCCGGCCCGAAGTCCGAAAAAATGCGGATGCTATCGCGCAACTCCGCGCCTTCCTTCGCGGGAAAAGGATACTCGCGCGACTCGCTCACCCACAACCGACCCGTGGCATCGAAAGCCATATTCATCGGCTTGCGCAAATCCGGCTCCGCCGCCACGAGCTGAATCTCAAAGCCCGGCGGCAGCTTGAATTTCGCCCGCTGCTCCGCAGGCGTAAGCGGCTCCGTAGTGCGCACGCCTTCGGCAAAAGGATCCGCCTTTTGCGCAAGCGCGGTGGCGGTGAGTGTGAGGGCGAGGAATGTGTAGCGGAGCATGGCGGGTGAACCCGAAACACGGACTCGCCTTTGAGCATCATCGCTGGCTAATCGTCGGAAATGAAAATCGCTATCGTGGCTTCCTCAGTTCCGTCCGCCGGAAAACGTCCCGCCATTCCGCAGCAAGTCGGCTTCACCATGACCCCGCGCGGAATCGCCCTCACGTTCGCCAACACCGGGTTGGTCGTATTCAAAGAGGAGCTCATCGTCGCAGAAGATATCCTCGCGGTAGCTCCAGTGCCCGAAGACGTGTTGCGGCCTTACGGCGAGAGCGCCGCGAGGACGATTAAGATGAACCAAACGCTGGCGCTGAGTTTCCTCGGGCATTTTGGCCATGCCATCCAAGAAGGCTTGGCAAATCAGGCGCGGGCAGATGCCGCAAACAGCACGCTCGCCGGATGCGCGATTGTTTACAAAAACAGCAAGGGCCACCTCGTTTCCCTACTCTTGTGCGGGCTCGTTGCGGATATTTTGGATTTAATCGAAAAGATTCCCGCAGCCCGGCACTCGGAAGATTTACCGCCACCATTCAGCGTCGAACTGCTTCGGGAAATCGTGGCGGACAAGAACAAGCCGATCACTTTTGACTACTGAATTTCGACGGGAAATCGGCGCGGGAATGAAACAGACGACAATAGAGCGTCTGTCGCTGCCGTCGTTCGTCCTAAGCGGCCGCGGAATGCAGCATGGCGCGATACTTCATTTTCCAAAGACGGTGACGTATTCGTCCGCCGACCGAATACGTGAATTCGGAGTGAGGACGAATGACGATCTCGCGAGCCGGGATCCTCGGCGCGGATGCGAAAAAGTCCAGGCACGTCTGGTAGGGATGATAGCCGAAGAGGACCTTTTCCCGCGCTGCGGCTAGGGCCGACTGGGACTTCGTCCATCGATCATCGGCAATTGCCGCTTCGATTTTTGCGATCGCCCCCGCGCGATCCATAAGGTCGATTGACTCAAACGAGTTCGCGTCAAAGTATTCGCCAATGTTCGGCGCGCCCCAATAAAACGGAAAGCAATTGGCGACGAACGCGTCAGCGATTTTTTCCGTCCAGTAGTGGGGCCACGAACCATTTTCCAATACGATGTGATACCGGTAATCCGCCAATCCCGAGAGTTTGTGATCCCCCAGATCCTGAACGCCGCGGCCGAACCAATCCAATCGCTCCTGAAAATACTCCTTGAGAGTCTCCATGAAACGAAGCCGATTCCTGTGCCCGGCAGTATCCGCCTTGGCTGATACTACAGCAGAGAGCAGCTTTGGCTTTGCATTAGTCGGGGTGCCGTTTGCAGTCGCGAAGGGCAGTTCCACGAACCAATGATGCTGTCCCGCCTGTAGCGCGGGACGGCGGCACCGAACGCGCGAATCCTGCCCAAGCGTCGTATAAAATTGACGGGTGTAGCCATCCGGCAAAAACAAGATGTCCGGAGGCTCTTGAAGAAAAAGCATCGTCCGCGAAGGCGGGCAAGTCAGCCGGAACGTCCTGTCCAGTGCCTGCACGCTTTGGAATGCGACCACGCCATCGAACTCTCCGTCGTTTGGGTTTACTACGAATTGCGCGCCGTTCCAAACATCGTCCCCGCCCGGCGTAAGGTATGGGAGGAAGTAATCGTGAGCCCCTCTGCCGCTCTCGGGGATTAAAAGTGCAACGCGCATCATGAGTGTGGTGTCAGACGAATTAACTTAGAAAAAGCAGTTGGGTCCACGGAAGAAACGGAAGTACACGGAAGCCAATACATTCCGAGAATTCGAGGCAGCATCCGATTGGTGAGCGGCGTATGTTTCGCAAGTGCCTCTTTCCGTGTCCTTCAGTGCCTTCCGTGGATAATCAACTGCGGTTTTTAGGATTAAATCAACAAACCGGCTCTGCGGACGCGCCATCAATTCTTTATTCGTCACTGGGGGGCTCCGCTGAATTCGTGGGCTGTAGTGCCGATGCGACACCAGCGAGAAAGTCGCGAATCCTCAAAGGTTTTGGAAGGGCCACCACGACATCCTGCGCGATATCGGCAGGCAGCCCGCTCCCATCAGCGAGCGATCCGGAGACCATCATCACCGGCGTGCGGATTCCTGCGGCCCGAATCGCCCGGATGAGGCCCACTCCATCAAGATGCGGCATGTTTCGGTCGGTGATGATGAGATCAAACTGAGACACCGCGAGGACTTGCAGCGCCTCCCTGCCATCGGATGCACCTTGGGTTTCGTGTCCGTCAATGTGGAGAACGCACTCATGCATTCCACGAACGATGTCGTCATCATCGACGACAAGAATTCTTGCGCAGGGATGATTTCCATCACTGGATTGATGTTGAGGTTTTACCGATGGTTTCACTCTGCCGGAGAGCGGCATCGCGCTGGAGTATGCGGTTGTGATTGGTTTCATAAGCTGGCGACGAGTTCAGATTCTTCAAACGCAGGAGTGGTCCGAAAGGCACAGCGCACCGCATCGCGAAGTTCCGCGACGGTGAATGGCAGAGGGAGAAAATCAAACGGCACCACCGTGTCGATCGGGCTACTCAAATCGGAGAAAAGGACGACAGCCGCCGAGGGGTGGATTCTGGCGAACCGGTTGGCGAGCTCATCGCCCGTCATGCCCGGCATATCGACGCCGGACAGGAGCATGTCGATATTTGGGATGTCGCGCGCTACTTGCAGAGCTTCGGCAGCGTTGGCTGCGGTGATCACATCGTAACCGACACCGACGAGGAGCATCTCAATGATTTCGCGCAGAGACGCCGACGCATCGACGACGAGGATGGTTTCACGAGTGGAGAATGGGTTCATGGTCACGACTTGGTCAGTTGAGGTTCGGGATGCTTGGGTCTTGATTTCCAGTAGGCTCCGCATCACGCGGAGGCTTATCGCATCCCTCCGGGTGAGTGGTAGATTCGGAGAAAAACTCCACACCATTCACTGCGCAGAGGGATTCAAAGTAATGAGTGGTTCCATCCACAACCCTGCGCCTGCCATGGCGCGGGTCGGAGAGCACGATCATGCACATCGAACGCCCGGCAGCGCGTGCGATGAGTTGCTCGGCCCACCGACGGGCTGCGACCGGAATGACTCGATCTCCGTGCAGTGAGACGATGACGCAGTCGCAGTCCGATGAAGCGTCCAGCGCCGCAGACGCAAGCAGCGGATTCTCCAAAGAGCTCACCGGCCACATCGAATCCGCATACTTACATGCGCACGCGATTTCTTCGGATAGCGAATCTGTGAAATGTCGCGCCCACTCTCCACTGACAATATCCTCGTAGATGACGGTGAAATTGAGGGCGCTCCCATTTGCTGCGGGTGTCTGCTTATTGGTCTCGGTAAGGTTTCTCATCATGAGGGAAACGTACCGATTTCTACGAGCTCCGACTATTGGAAGGAGCACCCGTCTTCAATACCGAAATTTTCCTACCCAATATCAGGAACTTCCTGAGATTCTTACTCTTCCGCTGCTGCCCAACGGGCTGCAAATGCGATCAATTCCGACGCCGATGAGAGCCCCAGCTTGGCCTTGATGTTTAGGCGATGGGACTCGATCGTCTTGGGGCTGACTTGCAACCGCTCGGCAATATCTTTGGTAGAAAGACCGCGACCGATCCATTGGAAAAGCTCGAACTCACGACTCGTCAGAAGGCCCATCGGCGACTGTCCTTCCGTGCCTCGATTCCCCGAAAGCGCATTCAGAATGCGGGCGGATGTTTTTTCGCTCACATGAATCCCTCCATCAAGCACCTTGCGGATCGCGATGCCCAGTTGCTCGGGGCTGTCATGCTTCATCACATACCCACGAGCGCCGGCACGGAGACAGCGCTCCGCGAACACCTCCTCGTCGTGCAGAGAAAGCACGATCACCGGCAGTTCGGGATGTAAGCCCGCCAAAGCCTTGATTAAATCCAGCCCGCTCTTTCCATGCAGATCCAGATCTGTGACGACCAGATCTGGAGTTTCCCTCTCCACCTCGATCAGCGCCTCATACACGGATGCCACAGCGCCGCACACGGCGAGCCCAGGCTCGCTTTTGATATACTCGGTCAATCCCAGACGCAAAAGGGCGTGGTCGTCCACAATCAGCACGCGCTTTTGGGCCGGATCAGACTGTGGTGGTGTGGGATGTGAGTTCACGGAGAAAAAGGACGATTGTAGAAATACGGCAAGGAGCCAATCCAATTCATCGCAGGGAAAGCGGGAAGTCCCGAACTCACTGAACAAGGATACGAGTGGGGCGAAATTGTGAACATGGTGGTAAACCGTAAGCTTTCACTTCATCGGATGCATCTCTTCAATTGCGAGATAGTAACCATTTCTTGTGCAAATAAATGCTCGGTGGTTCCCCGGGCCGGACGCATCTTGCGGCTGATAGGAAAAAAGCCCACTGCGCATCAGGCTCTCGCCGAGAGCGAACGGGCGTTCCTACCAATTGCAGACACTCACAGCCGTTTTAGATTGAGCGGCGTGAAAACAATCACTCAAAACACCAAAACTAAACCTCCCACACAAGGCACTCGCAAGAAAGCTACTGCCAAGTATTCAGCGCACAATCAAAGAAATGGAAAACGCGTCGTGCGATTCGCCTTAAATGGAACCCACGCCAACCATGTCTATCTGGTCGGCGATTTTAACGACTGGGACCCGACCGCACTTCCGCTGGAGCACGATGGCGATGGCTCATGGTCCGCGGAACTCGAACTTTCGCCGGGCGACCACGAATACCTCTATTTGGCGGACGGAGTCTGGAGGGCCGACCCGACGACTGAGTTGGTCCCCAATCCCTTCGGCGGCGTAAATTCGATCATTTCCGTCGCCGGAAATGACGGCGAATGACCGCAGGAATTTTCGAGAAAAACCAAAAACCAACACAAGACAATGAGCACATCAACACGCTGGAACCCGCTGAGCACACTGAGCCGCTGGAACCCGTTGAGGGACTTCGACGAAGTGCAAAAACGCATGTCGTCGCTCCTTGACTTCGCCCCGCAGGGCAATGGCGGAGAAAAGGAACACCTGACCGTCTCCGAGTGGTCGCCCTCGGTGGACATTAGTGAAGACGACAAGGACTATCTCGTGAAAGCGGAGCTGCCTGAGGTGAAGAAAGAGGACGTCAAAGTCAGCGTCGAGAACGGCGTCCTGACCATCACTGGCGAACGCAAATTCGAGAAAGAGGAGAGAAACAAAAAATATCATCGCATCGAACGCGCTTACGGCAATTTCACCCGCAGTTTCGCACTGCCGGAAGCCGTGAAAGCCGAAAAAGTGAGTGCGGAGTTCAAGGACGGCATCCTCCATGTGCGCCTTCCGAAGGACGAAAGCGCGAAGCCAAAATCGATCGAGATCAAAGTGGCATAGCAGTGGGAATGCAGGGGGCGGGCGAGTCAATCACCCGCCCCCTCGCATTGTACCACAGCCCCTCGTGGAATCGAAGTGCGCTCCGGCGAAGGGCACGAGCAATGAATGGTCGGTGGCGTGTGAGCCTGCGACCACTCACGAGTCAGAAGTCACCGACGGATTACCAAAGCACTTACCGTCACTTCGCGACTGACCGACCACTACTGGTCTGTCAGTCGTGATGTGATACCGTCTTCCGGAGTTTAAAAGACGGTTCATCGCCGAGCGATATGCAGTGGGTAGGGGCGGGCATTCTGCCCGCCGTGTGGCGTATCCTACGCAACACCCGGTGGAGTGATTGGGCGTGATGCTCG
>JAYTMG010000145.1:0-1209 GCA_043728745.1 Verrucomicrobiaceae bacterium | reverse complement strand
GGAGTGATGCAGCCAGTCGAGCAATTGCCCGCGGCCCCGCGCGACGACGGGGTATTGCGGGAGGTGTGTGTGGATGTCGATCAGACCGGGAAAAATCGCCGCGCGCTCCGAGTGCAGCCAGCGCACTGGCTGTTGACGGGGCTTTTTGCCGAGGTGCTGATACTCGCCCACCTCCAGAATCTTCCCGCCACCAAACACCACGGCTCCATCACGCCAGGCGCGCAATTTTCCGTATTCCGGCGCGTCAATCACGCACCCTCTGATTCCAGTCAAAGAAGAGTCTGGCGACATGTGGCGGGAAAAGTAGCGGGCAAAGTGCGGGCGTCAACCGATTCGCGCCGTCTGCTCCCGCACCCAATCGAGATACGGCGGCCAGCCGCCATCCACGGGCAGCCGCAAAATCTCCGGCACTTCGTAAGGATGCAGTTCACGCAATCGCGACTGCGCTGCTTCGGCGGAATCCGCAGTCGTTTTGAAAATGACCAGCACCTCCGCGCTCGTCTCCACCGCGCCCTGCCATCGGTAAATCGACTCCACCCCCGGCACAATGTTCCCGCAGGCCACGAGCCGTTCTTCCACCAGCGTGCGGACTGCCGCGCGAGCGGCGTCAACATCCGGGAAAGTCGAAAGCAGCACGACGATCATCGCTTCGCCCCGCACCCGACCTGCTCCACCTCGAAATTCTCATCCGCTTTCGGAGCCGGCATTTGCGGACGCAAAATGGGCACCACTTTTTGCCGTTCGATCCAGCCGCCGCCGAGCACTTCGTTGCCGCGGTAGCACACTGCGGCTTGACCGGGAGTTACGGCGCGTTGCGGCTCGTGGAGTTTTACACGGGCTTCGCCGCGTTCGCCGGGGAAAATTGTCGCTTCCACGGCGGGAGCGGCGTAGCGGATTTTCACCGTCGCATCGAAAGGCGCAGAGTCGTCGATGTGCCACATCGAGTTTGCGATCGTGAACTCGTCGCACACCAAATCCTCCGCGCCGCCGACGACGACGGTCGAAGTCTCCGGGTCGATGTCCACGACATAGCGCGGCGAGGCCGAACCGCCCGGCAAGCCTTTGCGCTGACCGATGGTGAACATCTCGATCCCTTCGTGCGGACCGTAATCTTTGCCCTCGCGGTCGCGGATTCGCCCGGGGTGAAACTCCCCCTCGCCCATGTGCGATTTCAGGAACGCCTTGTAGTCATTCCCCGGCACGAAACAA
>JAYTMG010000144.1:0-3471 GCA_043728745.1 Verrucomicrobiaceae bacterium | reverse complement strand
TCTCGAACGAATCGTAGTTCGCCTCGTTGAAGCCAATTCCGTTGTCGGTGATGATGAATCCTGTGATTCCCGATTCATCCAAGTCGCCCAGCATCCCTTGCGCTTCACGCACCACACGGACTTCGATTTCACCACCCGAGAGGTTTCCCCGTTCCTCAATCGCTTGGATTGAATTCACCACTGCCTCGAAGACGGGTAGCAGTGCCTCGCCTTTGAAGTGGGGTAGATTTCGGACTTTCCCCTCAAGATTGGTCTTCAAGTATTTCATGGTCTGTTGAGGCTAAATTTGGCCGACACCGAGTTGATTTTCTGGAGGTCGGCGTCGGTGGCTTCAAAGCCGATGGTGGCGGTGCTGGTGTCTTTTGTGGGCTTCGCTTTTGGAGGCAAGGGCGGCGACTGTGGCGGCGGGGGCGGTGGTTGGGAAGGCGGAAGTGGGGCTGATGAAGCCAGCGTCCTGTAGCTGAATAAAAATGGGTTTGGGAAGCAGGCGACCGGACCGTGTCGCTCGCGCATGGGCGATCTTACTTCCCAAAAAACGCCTCAATTTCCGCCTGCATGGCCTCGGCGGCGGCGCGGGGATCGGGGGCGTTGCGGATGGGGCGGCCTACGACGATGTGGTCGGCTCCGGCTTCGAAGGCTTGTGTGAGCGTCATCGTGCGCTTTTGGTCGTCGCTGCCTTTTTCGCTCGCGGCGCGGATGCCGGGGGTGATGATGAGCGGGGCGTCGCCTAGTTCGGCGCGGAGGCGGGCGGCTTCCAGGCCGGAGCAAATGAGGCCGTCGATGCCGGCGGCGATGGCTTTTTTCGCGCGCATCGAGACGAGTTCTTCCACGGGGCCGCTCCAGCCGAGCTCGGCGATGTCGTCTTTGTCCATGCTGGTGAGGACGGTGACGGCGAGGAGTTTCATGTCGCCTTTTACCGGCACGGCTCCGGCGTAAATCGACGAGACTCCGTGGAGCGTGCAGAAGGTCGCGCCGCTGCGGGCGAGGTTTGCGACGGCGCCGCGCACGGTGGCGGGGACGTCGTAGAATTTGATGTCGGCGAAGATTTTTTTCCCGCGCGCGCGGAGTTCTTCGAGCAGCTCGAAATAGTGCCCGCCCATGCAGAATTCGAGGCCGAGTTTGTAAAAGGTCACGGAGTCGCCGAGCCGGTCCACCCAAGCGCGGGCGTCTTCGATGGTGGGAACGTCGAGGGCGAAGATGAGGCGGTCGCGATTGTCGATGGCTTTTGGCATGGTGCGGACGTGATGCCGGAATAGCGGCGGAGTGGCAATGCAGTTTGCGCTTTCGCCGACGGGCGAGGGGAGGCAGAAGTGCGGGATGAATCCGATTATTATTACCCTGTTCATTGGTGCCCTGGGCGGCGTGATGGCGGCACTGTGCGGCGTGGGCGGCGGCGTGGTGATGGTCCCGGCGTTTGTCCTGCTGTTAAAAATGGGGCAGAAAACCGCAGTGGCCACATCACTCGCGGCGATCGTGCTGACCGCGACGCTTACGACCGCGAAGAATCACATCAATGGATTCATCGACTGGCGCATCGCGATCCTCGCGGGAGTCGCAGGCGCGCTGGTGGGTTGGTTCGCGGCGGATTGGCTGAAGGCGCTATCCGACACGACGCTCAAGCGTTTTTTCGCCACGGCGATCATCGTCTTCGGCGTGCAGATGTGGATTCAGTCGTTCCAAAAGTAAGGCGATTGAGGGATTTGCGGATTACTCCACCGCCACTTTCGGCGCGGGAAGGATCAGCTCGCCGAGGCGCTTGATCAATTGAGGGATGCCATCATCGGTCGTGGCGCTGATGGGGAAAATCTCCAGCTTCTTGTAGCGCCCCCGGAAGTGCGCCAGCTTCTCTTCCGCTTCAGGAAGGTCCATTTTGTTGGCCACGACGATCCATTGGCGCTCGCTGAGCATCGGGTCGTAAAGGTCGAGTTCTTTGCGCAACTTTTGCAGGTCTTCGAGCGGCTCGCGGCCTTCGCTGCCGGCCATATCGAGGACAAAAATGAGCAGCTTGCACCGGACGATGTGCCGCAGGAAGTCGTGCCCGAGGCCCACGTTCGTGTGTGCGCCTTCGATTAAGCCAGGGATGTCGGCGACGGTGATGCGGTCGAACTCTGGCAGATCCACGACGCCGATGTGCGGCGTGAGCGTGGTAAATGGATACGGCGCAATCCGCGGATGGGCGTTCGAGATTCGGGAAAGAAGCGTGCTCTTTCCGGCGTTCGGATAGCCGACGAGTCCCGCATCGGCGATTTTGCGAAGCTCGACGTAATACTCGCCTTCTTCGCCGTCCTCGCCGTCGGTGAATTGCGTCGGGACGCGGTTGCGGCTGCTCTTGAAATGGACGTTTCCTTTTCCGCCATCGCCGCCTTTGCAGAGCACGTATGTCTGGCCGGGCTCGGTGAGGTCGGCGATGAGTTCCAGATCACCGAGGTCCACTTTTGGCCGGTGCTTTTTGCCCTGTAACGTGGCCACTTCTTCGTCCGAGAGCGTGGCGAGATTGACGTAGGAACTCGTGTCGCGCGGCGCGGGCTCTTCGCTCACACGCTCAAACGGCATCCGGTAAACAATGGTGCCGACGGGCACTTTATAAATCTGGTCCTCAGCGGCGCGTCCATAGCAGTTCTTGCCGGAGCCCGGCTCGCCCGCTTTGGCGCGGAGATTGGGCTGGTAGTAAAAGTCCACGAGGTTGTCCACGTTGGCATCGGCCAGCAGGATGATATCGCCGCCGCGCCCGCCGTCGCCGCCGCTCGGGCCGCCGCGGGGGACGAATTTTTCGCGCCGAAAGGCGACGCACCCGCGTCCGCCGTGGCCGGCAGTTGCGTGGATTTTAATGTGGTCAACAAACATGATTACAAAGTTCTTCGTGTCAGCAGTTCGCTCCCACGAACAGCATCTATGCCGGAACTTTCCGCCGCCGACAATGCTGCGGATCGTTTATATTATTGGGCCCCCCCGCCGACTACTCCCGATTGTGTGGCAATTCAACGATCTCAAACCAGTACTTCTCGAGCGTCTGGAGGATGTCCACGAGCGCTTCAAAAGTGACGGGCTTGACGATGTAACTGTTCACACCGAGATCGTAGCTGCGGTAAATGTCCTCGTCGTCTTTTGATGTGGTCAGAACAACGACCGGGATGGAGCGCAAGTCAGGGTCCAACTTGAGCTCTTTCAGCACAGTGCGCCCGTCTTTGCGCGGCATGTTCAAATCGAGCAGAATGAGCCCTGGGCGCGGTGCTTCTGCGGTGGCGTATTTCCCTTGCCGGCGAAGGTATTCGAGGAGTTCCTCGCCATTCTCGACAAAACGGATGTCGTTGATGAGGCGGGCTTCCTTGAGCGCATCCGCGGTGAGGAGACGATCGTCCGGATCGTCGTCGGCCATAAGGATGGTGATAGGCTGTGTGACTGCTTTCATGATGTCGTCGGCGGTTGATGAATCGGCAAGGTGACAATGAACGTCGTTCCCTTTCCTTCCTC
>JAYTMG010000143.1:0-14963 GCA_043728745.1 Verrucomicrobiaceae bacterium | reverse complement strand
CTTTCGCGAAGTGCGCCCCAATCGGAAACGACAAATCGGCAAGGTCCGAAGCAAGATCACTCCTTAGGTATATGCTTATGGGATGCCCACCCTACCCGCGCACCGATGCCCGACATGGGAAGCTGTCTCTTAAACGCTTGCGAAAGTAGTCCGCGACTTTAGTCGGCCAAACCGTCGTAAAGAGAATACGGGAACGCTTCGCAAAAAGTCGCCGCCCAGAGGCTCGGCGCGTTCACGTCCAGCTACGCCGCGCCGACTAAAGTCGCAGACTACTTTGCGCAAGCGGTCGGGCTGCACTCCTCAAGCTCGCGGGCGGCGATTGATGGCTTGCGTTTTGCGCGGCGGGGGGCCGTGATGAGGGCTCTTTCTATGCGCAATTTCGCCATCGCTTCCGTCCTGTTCGCCGCCACCGCCTTTGCCCAAGAGACGAAGGTCTCGCAGTGGAACGGCTATGAGAAAATCGACTACAAATTTGCCAATCATGCGGCTCTTATTGTGAAGCCGAAGACTCCGGCGGCGGGGAATCCTTGGATTTGGCGGACGGAGTTTTTTGGGCACGAGCCGCAGGGCGATGTCGCACTGCTGGCGGCTGGGTGGCATGTGGCGTATTACCAAATCAGCGACATGTACGGCTCGCCGGCGGCGGTGGGATTGATGGAAAAATTCCACGCTCACGCGACCGCCGAGCACAAACTGGCGAAGCGCGTGACGCTCGAAGGCTTCAGCCGCGGTGGGCTGTATGCAGTGAACTTTGCAGCCGCGCATCCAGATAAAACTGCCGCGATTTATCTCGATGCTCCCGTGCTCGACATCCGCTCGTGGCCGGGCGGCAAGGGCAAGGGCTCAGGCAATGCTCCTTGCTGGAAGCAGGCGCTCGAAGCGTTCGGACTAACCGAGGAAACAGCGAAAACTTTCACCGGCAATCCCATCGATAAAACGGCCATCCTCGCGAAGGCCAGCATCCCTATTTTGTCAGTGTGTGGCGATGCAGACAAAGCGGTTCCATTTGACGAAAATACAAAGCCCTTTGCGGAAAAGATTCGGAAAGACGGCGGGATGATCGAAGTGATCGCCAAGCCGGGAGTCGATCACCATCCGCACTCGCTGAAAGACCCGAAGCCGATCGTCGATTTCCTGCTGAAGAATGCGCTGAAGGACTGAACCGCCTTCCGAAATTAACGAGACAGTGTGCGGAAACGAACGTCGGGCGTCCCGCTTGAATCTCGGAATGTACAAAGGCAAGCCAACCCTACCCGCCGCTCGCGATCGCGATGAGATGCCGCATTTCATCCGCTACTTCCGACGCGTCGTTCACAGTCGCCGCAACTTCTGCGCGGATGAGTTCGCGAAAGCGCACGCGCATTCGGTGGATGGCCACTTTCACCGCAGTCTCGCTCATCCCGAGCGCCAAAGCTGCGTCCGCTTGCGAGCAAGCAGCGCCGCCATCCAGCCACGGCTTCAGCGCAGAAAATTGCAGCGCTTTCTCCGAGTGCTCGGCCTCCAGCGCGGCAAGTGCGCGAGCGATCAAAGTGAACGCCCACTCGCGATCAAAAAGCAGCGTGTCGTCGGGAGTCGCGGGCATCCGGAGTCCGGCTGCGGTGTCGGTGGTCAAAGTGACATGCTCCGCGCCAGCGCCGCGTTTTTCCGCGATGGCAGCAGCGCGATGTTTCGAGAGGAAGTGCTTCAGCGCACCGAGCAAGTAGCTGCGAAACCGCCCGCGTTCCCGCTCCGGCGCACCGACTCCGCCCTCCAGCAACCCCGCAAAAAAGCCGTGCGCCATCTCGCGTGCCGCATCGTCATCGCGCCCCTCGCGCCGGAGAAATGAAACGACTGGCGCATAGTAAGCCGCACACAAATCCGACAATGCCGCCTTCGACTCCACACCCTCGCCAGAAGCCCGCAGCACAAGAGTCCAGCGGGTGGGATGAAAGTTGGCGTCGGTGCTCATCTACTTTTCTTTCTCCAAGCTGGAAGCTGCATCCGCATTCGGGGGCGTTGTCGGCGTCACAATCTTCAGCGACGGCTCGTAGTTCGGAATGACTCTCCATTCCGAACCCTCTTTTACGCACGTTTGGGTGACCGACTGAACTCCCGGATTCCTCCCAAACAAGCGTGCCTTGCGATCCACGATCACCGCGCCAACGGGATCGCGGCCGAGAATCCGTTTTTGGGATTCTACATCCATCGCCCCAATCTGCGGGCCGGTCTGCGGAGTGCCGACGAAGATGAGAATTGCCTCGTCCTCTTTGGTAATCTTTCCCGCGTGATGTTTGGCGATCAATTCCTTCGCGTAGTCGCCGGGCCGCACCGCTTGGCCGACGACCGAGCGCGGAATTGCCGCCAGCACATCGGCAGTATCCTTGGACTCAAGCGCGAGCTCATAAGACACGACAACCCCCTGCGGCGTTGAGAAGTCGGGGAACTTCGTTTTGAGCTGAGCTTGGGCGGTCTCGGCATCGTAGCGCAGTTGGTCAGCTTCGCGTTGCTGCTCGGCGGCGCGTCGAACGGCTTCGAATCCGGCTTGCTGGCCTCCCTTCCGCCGTTTCGCCCAACTCACTGCGGCGACGATACATCCGACGAGCGGAGCCCACACGATGCACCGAAGTCCACTGCGCCATGCCGTCGAAATTTCCCCGCGTCCCATTTTCGCCAATGCCAAGAGCGCCGCGACAAAGCCCATCACGATTGCGAGCGTCGCAAACGTCAGCAACACGCCTTGCGTCGAGCCATGCGTGAACCTCATGCTCGCGCCAAACATCACGCCGCCGCCGACCATCAGCCCGAGGCTCCAAAGCGTAAGCGGCGAGGGCGAGGTGAACGGTTGCCGCGGCGTCGATAATGTGGGCGCTTCGAGCCTGTCGTAGGCCGACCGAACCTTCCTGCTGCTGAGTGCGATGAGCGCCCATATTCCAAACAAAGCGCCGATCAGCATTCCAGGCGGGGTGAGAATGCCGAGGACTGCCGCAGCGATTGAGAGCTTGTAGCTGCGCAGACGCCGCATTTGAAGCGCACCTGCAAGGATTAGGGCAGAGGAGACGAACAACACGGCGATAACGCCCACTGGATTCAGGGGAGAGCCGTTCCTGACGGTTATTGAAGCGCTGGAGTTGGGCGCTGTGTAACTCATCGTGTCGCCCTCCGGCGTAGTCCTCCACTCACCGCCTGACTGTAGATTTGCGAGCACCGTTCCCCAAAAAAGAAGATTCAGAATCGCTGTGACGATCAATCCGAGAGCAGGCCCATTAACGCGTTCTCGCGCGACATCATTGCTGGTTGCTGTCGAAGTCGCCGCTGGCGCACTCGCCGCACGATGCACATCCGTCTTCACCTCATCAGCGCTCTGCTGGCGCAGTTCGCGTTCCTTTTCCAACGTGCGGAATACGATTTCGTCGATGCGCGCATCAACGGCGGCGCGGGCGCTCGGCGCGGGGAAACGGCCTAGCGGGAGTTCGCCGGTGAGCATTTCGTAGATGACCACGCCGAGGCTGTAGATGTCGGCGCGGTGGTCCACGTCGTGCGGTTTTTCGTGCTGCTCGGGGGCCATGTATGCGGCGCTGCCGAGCGCGGCTCCGGTGACGGTGAGCGTGAAATCGCGCTGCGGATCGCCGACGAGTCGCGCGATGCCGAAGTCCACGATTTTCACGCCGCCTTGCGCGTCAAGAAGGATGTTCTCGGGCTTGATGTCGCGATGCCACACGCCCTGCGCGTGCGCCGCTTGCAGCGCATCGCAAATGCCCGGAACGACGGCCAGCGCTTGCTGCGGCGTGAACCGACCTGCACGCATCGCTTGGCGGAGATTCACGCCATCGACGAACTCCATGAGCAGGTAGAAAAAGCCCCCGCTTTCGCCGCTCTCGAAAACCGAGACAATGTTCGGGTGGTTCAATTTTCCAAGCACCCGCGCCTCGCGGGCGAAGCGCTCTGCAAACGCCGGGTCGCGGCTGAGTTCGGGCGACAGGATCTTCAGCGCCACGGTGCGGTCGAGCGAGGGCTGCCGCACTTTATACACAAAGCCCATGCCGCCCTGCCCGATGAGCCCGAGCACTTCGAGCTGCGGAAAAGCCGCGCTCACCTCCGCGAGCGAAGGTGCCGCGCGACCGAGCGGCGGAAGCTCATCCGCATCGCGGAGAATGCACGCCGGACAGAACCCGCCCGGCGCATGAGCCGGGATGGGAGTTTTGCAAGTAGGACAGAGTTTCGTGTTCACACAGGTTCCTGACGGATGATGCGCGGGAGGTTACACGAAATCGAAAAATGACGAATGGCGATATGCTATTCGCCGACTCGCTCGTAAAGTTCAGCGAGCGGAAACTCCACATCCACCGCCGCAAGACGCACGACGGCATCCAGGCCTTCCACGACTTCGCGATTCCAGCCTGCTTCGCCGCGATGCTCGATGAGGACACGCTGCGTATTTTGCTCGATGAGGACGTAAGCCGCGAGCCCCGGAATGGAGAGATAAGCCAGCCGCTTTTCCCGCTCGTCGATCCTGCGGGTGCTGTCGGAAAGAATCTCGAAAATGACCGTGGGCCTTTCGCTCCACGAAGCTCCCATACCGGCGCGGTTGCACACGATCATGGCGTCCGGGTAGTAAAAATAAGTGCTGTCCGAGACATTGATTTTCACCTTCATGTCGGAGCCGAACGGCTTGCACGGCTTTCCGCGCAGACGATTATAAAGAATCCCGGAAAGATTTGCGCAGATCTCATTGTGTGGTGTGCTCGCGCCGGCCATCGCATACACCACGCCGCCAAGGTACTCGTGTTTCACATCGTAGCTCGGCTCGGCTTCGAGAAATTCCTCCACGCTCATTGAAACGGATTGCACTGGAATCGCAGTCATACGCGGAAAGTAACGACCTTTGATGCCGTGTGCAACTTCCGCATGCGCACCCTCGCGATTCATCATTGCCACAGCCGCCCGCCTCGTATCAAAAGCGAGCACATGAAACGCATCACCACGTCTCTTTTCGCCCTCATCACACTCGTCTCCAGCACCGCTTTTGCAGCAGAGCTGAAGTATTCCAACGTCCCGAATTTCTTCGACAAAGTTCCCGGCGAACAGCCGCTCGGGGCCTGCCACGGCGGGACGGTCATCGACAAGGCGGGGAATATTTACGTCACCACGGACACTCCGCGCGGCATCCTCGTTTTCTCGTCGGAAGGGAAATTCCAGCGGGCGTTCGGACCTTCGAAAATCCACGGACTGGAGATTCGCGAGGAAGGCGGCGTGGAGGTCATCTACGGCGCGCGGCCCACGGCGCATGAAGTCATCAAGCTGAAGCTCGACGGCACGCAGGAATGGTCGCTGAAGTATCCCGAGGAATCCGGCGTTTGCAAAGATGCGAACGGCTTTAACCCATGCGCCGTGACCGTTGGTCCCGCCGGGGAAATCTTCGTCGCGGACGGCTACGGCTCGAACCGCATCTTCAAATTCGACAAGGACCGGAAGTTCGTGAAGGCATTTGGCTCCCCCGGTGCGGAGGAAGGAAAATTCAAGACCTGCCACGGCATCGCGCTCGATCCGCGCGGGGAAAAACCGCTGCTCTTCGTCTGTAATCGCAACAACAACCGAGTGGAGCATTGGGACCTCGACGGCAATTTTGTCAAAGTGCTCCAGAAGGATCTTCGGATGCCCGCCGCCGTTCACATTCGCGGCGAAAACGCCGTCATCCCGGAGTTGCAAGGCCGCGTGACGGTGCTCGATAAAACGGGCACAATCGTGGCGCAGGTCGGAGATAATCCGGACGGAAAACAACGCGCCAATTACGGACTGCCCGCCGACAAATGGCAGGACGGAATCACGAATTCGCCGCACGGCGCATCCATCGACAAGGACGGGAATCTCATCGTCGCGGAGTGGAGCGCGTTTGGTCGCCTTCATAAATTCCTGCTGGCGAAATAGGCTTCGGGCCTTCGAGGATTTGCAGCACCCCAAACTGCGGGCGGAACGTGCGCGCTTGATTTATCCCTTTTAACGCGGCGGCGCGCCTGCCAGTTTACACACCCATGCTTGCAAAAATCTATTCCGCCGCCGTCTTCGGCGTGGACGCCTATGAGGTGGAAATTGAGGTGAATTCCGGTGGCGGAATCGAAACCGTCATCGTCGTCGTGGGATTGCCCGACACTGCGGTAAAAGAAGCGAAGGACCGCGTGACGACATCCATCTCGAACAGCGGTTTCTTTTGGGCCAGCGGGCGCACGACGGTGAATCTCGCGCCTGCGGATGTGAAGAAAGAAGGGCCGAGCTTCGACCTTCCGATCGCGCTGGGAATGATCCTTTGCCAAGAGGAAAAGATCATCGAGAACGCAGCGGATTTTTGCTTCGTCGGCGAACTCGCACTGGACGGCAGCGTGCGGCCCGTGCGTGGCGTGTTGCCTGTGGCCATCGAGGCCCGGAAGCGAGGGCACCTCAAGGTCGTAGTCCCGGAAGCCAATGCCCGTGAGGCCGCAATGGTCGAGGGAATCGAAGTGTACGGCGTGAAGAATTTGCGGGAGGCTTACACTCTGCTCACTGGAAAACACACGATGAAGCCGGTGAAGGAAGATCTCATCGAGTTCTTCCAGCGTCACCAAAACTACGACGTGGATTTCTCCGACGTGCGCGGTCAGGGCCATGTGAAACGCGCGATCGAAATCGCGGCGGCGGGCGGGCACGGGATGCTCATCATCGGCCCGCCAGGGAGCGGCAAAAGTATGCTGAGCAAACGCGTGCCCACCATCCTTCCGCCGATGACGATGGAGGAGGCGATCGAGGCTACGAAAATTCACAGCATCTGCGGTCTGTTGCTGGATAAAGCGTTCGTCGCGACGCGGCCATTTCGCTCACCGCATCACACAGTGAGCGATGTCGGCTTGCTCGGCGGCGGCGTGAATCCATCGCCCGGCGAGATCAGCATCGCGCATCACGGCGTGCTCTTTCTGGATGAGCTGCCCGAGTTCAAACGCACGACGCTCGAAGTGCTCAGGCAGCCGCTCGAAGACGGTCGCGTGACCATCAGCCGCGCGGCGGGAACGCTGACGTTTCCGGCGGAGTTCATGCTCGTCGCTGCGATGAACCCGTGTCCTTGCGGATTCTTCGGCGACGCGAAGCGCAAGTGCCGCTGCGCACCGCAGCAAGTGGAGCGTTACCGGGAGCGGATCTCCGGGCCGCTGCTCGATCGCATCGACCTGCATGTGGAAGCTCCGGCGGTTTCTTTCGACGACCTCCGCAGCGATGAAACGGGCGAGCCGAGCGCCGCGATTCGCGAGCGGGTTTTTGCGTGTCGGCAGGTGCAGCAAAAGCGATTTGGCTCCGGAAAAGTCCGCGTGAACGCCCGCATGAGCTCTCAGCAATTCCGCAAGTATTGCACGCTCGATAGCGAGGGCGAAGGAATGCTGCGGATGGCGATGGACCAGCTCAATTTCAGCGCCCGCGCCCACGACCGCATCCTGAAAGTCGCACGCACCATCGCCGACCTCACAGGCACCGACGCCATCGGCGGCGAGCACGTAAGCGAGGCAATCCAATATCGCACGCTCGACCGGAAACTCTGGGCGTAGCGACCCTTTAGCGGGCGTCGTAGCGCGTTATACGCCGCGATAATCGCATCCACCTCCGCATTTGGAGGAGAACTGCGCGCGTCCTACGTACGCGCATCAATACGCGCCGGTAGATTCATTGCGAGCACCACCACAGTGAGCCGACCGATTGCGGTGAGGCCAATCATCGCTCCGGCGACGTTCGCAAAATGCTCCTTCCAGCGGTTTTTTCTCGGATGAAAAAGCGGCGTAATCTCACCGCTGTTCGGATCGATGCCCGTGAGGTTTGGCCCCTTGTGTGCATTGCATAGATGGCACGCAAGCGCGAGATTCTCCGCATCATCCCCGCCGCCATGTTGACGGGCGACAATATGTTCAACGTGGAACCTCAGCCGGGTGTAGTTGGAAGTGGAACGCGAATGTTGCGGTGCGAGTGTAACGAGCCAAGGAGCGGCGGCATTCCTGCCGCCGTTGCTATAGCGCGAAGCGCCCATTTTTGATCACTGCGGTTCCGGCGAGTAGCGTGATTATAAAATAAGGCGCTGCGCGCTGTAAATACGGCGGCAGGAATGCCGCCGCTCCTTGGCTCGCTTACGCTCGCATTTCCACTTTTAATCACACCCACCTTAGCCGGGCGCGACGCCCTTCCTTCATACCGCAATACTCACAGCAGTTGTCGGCCCGCTGGCGCACAAACTCGCGCGTCGCGTCATCCATTCAGGCCGCAGCGTGGACTTGAAGATAGTGCTCGGCCTTCGACTGAAGAAGGCCGAGAAAATGGTCCGGCCAAATCAGCGCATCATACTCCGCGCGTTCCTCCGGCGTCAGAGTTCCCTCATTGCACTTCTCCGCCAATTCATCCACCCGCGACAGCACGCGTGGATTCGGCGGCAAATTGAGGATGGCAATTGCGCTTTCTCGATTCAGGCAAGCTTCGACAGGAGCCAGCGATTCCGGGAAAATTTCGATGACAGACGGCATCCGCTGATGATGGCGCAACGGAAACGGGGCGTCAATCTGGAGCGTTTTAATAATCAGCGCAGCAACTTCGAGTCAGCAGCTTCGAGTCTGTCGCAGCAGCTTCGAGTCTGTCGAATTGTCGGCCACGCGACCAATGCCACAAACCCGCGCAAGCCGCCTTCGACCAACTGCGTGAAGCGCAAGCCGCCGTCATCACCCATCACCACCTCCATCCCCGAAAGTTGACGCCTTCTCCCACTTCCCTTATCTTCCCCGGAAAATGAGCACCATCACCGCCATTCTTACCGCAGACGACGACGGAAGCCTCCATCTCCCGCTCCCCTCCGAGTTCCAGCATCGGCGGGTCAAAATCACCGCTACCATTGAGGCGGCGGATGAGCCATCCGACCTTCAACCCCGCCGGACCCTCCCATTAGCGACGCCAGAAGCCATTACGCGCCGCGAAACAGCATTTGAAGCACTGCGGAAAGTGAACCCCTATCGCGACATCGACGACCCAGTCGCATGGCAGCGGGAGATTCGCAAAGACCGCCCGTTGCCCGGCCGCGAGTAATCATGCTGCTCGACACCAATATCCTCATCTACTCCAGCAAAGCCGGTGGTGAAGCCCTTCGCCCTTGGACATCCCACCCGAGCGCCTACATCAGCGTTATCAGCCGAATCGAAGCACTCGGTTTCCACAAAATCACGCCCGAGGAAAACGACGCCATCACCACCACACTCGCCGAACTGCCCGAGCTTGCTCTCGACGACGAAATCGCCGCCCGAGCCATCACCCTCCGCCAGCAGAAAAACATGAGTCTCGGCGACTCCCTCATAGCCGCCACCGCAGCAACTTTGAGTCTGTCAAATTGTCGCGCATCCTTTCAATGCCCGCATTGATAAATCGTCCCAATGCATCAGTTGAGCGGAGAAACCGGAGTTCGTTGACGCGATGGCAAGGCCGACAGAGGATGTTCTGCAAGTAACTACCGCGACCGCTGAACTGATTGCTGGGAACGTGGGAGCCCCGTTTCATTTACGCGGAAAAGAGCAGGTTTTCGCGCGTCCGTATTGTTCGGGGAATTACGGTTGCGAGACTGGAAGCTCGGGCGTAGCGAAGTTGCGTGACTTCTGCCTTGCGTGGGCTGCGATTCCCCGCAAACGATGGAACTGCTATGAAATCCATCGCCTTTATTCTCTCAGTCAGCACCGCAGCCGCGCTCGCGCAGCAGATCTCCACACCGCCGCCGGCGCCATCCGGCCAGTGGAAGAAACAGGAAATCACCAACAATTTCTGGGCCGAGGGAGCCTGCGTTGCGGATGTCAATAAGGACGGTAAGATGGATGTGCTCAGTGGGCCGTTTTGGTATGCTGGGCCGGACTTCAAGAAGCGCTCGACGATTTACGATATGGGCGACAAGAGCTACGTGAAAAAGGGCGAGGAGGCTGCGGGCGTCAAGGTTCCAGGATGGAAGGGCTATTATAGCGGAGAGAATGAATACTCGAACAATTTCATCAGCTACGCGAATGACTTCAACGGCGATGGCTGGGCCGATTACCTCGTCATCGGGTTCCCCGGTAAGGAGACTTTTTGGTGGGAAAACCCGCAGGGCAAAGACGGCGCTTGGCAGCGCCGAAATGTGCTCGCGGTGACGGATAATGAGTCGCCGATGTTTGTCGATATCGACGGGGATAAAGTGTCCGATTTGCTCGCGATGAGCAACGGCACCCTCGGCTACGCGAAGGCGGACCCGAAGAATCCGACTGGCGACTGGAAGTGGATGAATGTCTCCGGCGAGAAGATCGGTGCTTACCAGAAATTCACCCACGGCATCGGCTACGGCGACATCAATAGCGATGGCCGCACCGACATCATCGAAGGAACCGGTTGGTGGGAACAGCCCGCGAACTGGGACGGCACGACGCCTTGGAAGAAACACGAGGCGATGTTCGGCCTTGGCGCGCAGCAGTACGGCTACGATGTCAATGGCGACGGAAAAACGGATGTCATCACCGCCCTCGCGGCGCATCAGTGGGGCTTTGCGTGGTATGAGCAGACGAACGATGGCGGTGTGCAGGGCTGGGTGAAGCATCTCATCGTCGGCACGGACAAAGCTCCCGGCGAGACCGGCGTGATTTTCACACAGCCGCACGCGGTGGACCTCGTGGACATGAACGGCGACGGGCTCAAGGACATCGTGACCGGCAAACGCTGCTGGGCTCACGGACCGAAGGGCGATCCGGAATCCGACGCGCCGCTGGTGGTCTGGTGGTTCGAGCTCAAGCGCGAAGGCGGCAAGGCGAAATACATCCCGCATTTCATCGATGGCGACAGCGGCGTGGGCACACAAGTCATGGCGACGGATGTGAATGGCGACGGGAAAATCGACGTCGTCGTGGGGAACAAAAAAGGCGTCTTCGTCCATACGCGGCAGTAGGCGCGGGAGATGTTCGGCCAACTGTCGCTCAAGCAACGGCTGGTTCTTTGGCTGCTGCTCGGGCCGTCTGCCGGTGTCATCGCGTGGCGGCCCGAGAGCGCGACGATCACGAAGCTGCTGGGCTCTTCGCTCGGATCGCTATTTGTCATCTCGACACTGCTGCTCGTGTGGCAGTGGCGACGCATCCGCATGTTCGCCGTCATCATCGTGCTCGCAGGCGTCGCGGGCTTTGTCGCGCCGGGGCGGAGTTTTGACCGCGAGGCATTGCGGGCGTCTTACATCGCGTCACTTCGCAGCTACGAAAACGTCCCTTATGTTTGGGGCGGCGAGGGAAAACGCGGCGTCGATTGCTCGGGCTTGATCCGCTGCGGGCTGATGAATGCTTGCTGGAAACGCGGATGGCTCACGGCAAATCCGACGCTCATCCGCGTCGCAGCGACTATCTGGTGGAACGACACCTCGGCAAAAGCGATGGGCGAAAGCTGGAAGGGATTCACCGTCCCGATTGGCGAATCGCGAAGCGTGAACTCTGCGAAAATGGACCGCCTTTCGCCTGGCGACATGGCGGTGACTGGCACGGGCCTGCACATCCTCGTCTATCTCGGCGGCAAGCAATGGATGCAAGCCGCGCCCGAAGTCGGCCACGCCGCAACATTCGACGCGCCATCCGACAACAACTGGATGAACCAGCCGGTGAAGCTCATCCGCTGGCGGATGCTCGCGGAGTAAACTGATGGTCCGCCAGCCGTGAGGTGACGGGTTCGCGGAATGGTCGCAAGCGCGGCCCAATCATTCCCTCCGCCACGAACTCCGCATTTGCCAACTACCAGCGGGGCGGCTACCTCGTGCGCCCTCATTCATCATATTTATGTCCGTTCTTATCGCTGGCTCCATCGCACTCGACACCGTCAAAACACCGTTTGAAGAACACGCCGATCTCCTCGGCGGGTCCGCTTCTTATTGCGCAGTTGCCGCTTCTTTTTTCTCGCCGGTAAATCTCGTCGGCGTAGTCGGGAAGGATTTCCCCACGGAGCACATCGACTTTTTTAAGAAGCGCAGCATCGACCTCGCGGGGCTGCAAATCGCGGATGGTTTGACGTTTCGTTGGTCCGGCGAATACATGCTGGATATGAATGTCCGTGAGACTCGGAGCATCGCGCTGAATGTATTCGAGCACTTCAATCCCGTCCTCGCGCCTGGATATTCGGAGACGCCTTTTGTCCTCCTCGGCAACATCGGTCCGGACCTGCAAAACCACGTCCTCGATCAAGTAAAGAACCCGAAGCTCATCATCGCCGACACGATGGACCTTTGGATCAACATCGCGGCTGACGAACTCACACGCCTGCTCAAGCGCGTGGACATGCTCATTTTGAATGACGGCGAAGCGCGTCTGCTCACACAGCAATCGTCGCTGATCAAAGCGGGCGCTCTTATCCAGGCGATGGGGCCGCGCTACGTGGCGATCAAAAAAGGTGAGCACGGCTGCCTGCTCTTCGGCGCAAACGGCGACTTCTTTTCATGCAGCGCTTACCCGCTCGAGGAAGTCCTCGACCCGACCGGCGCAGGCGACACTTTCGCAGGCGGCCTCGCGGGCTATCTCGCGGCGACGGTGCGTGACGAAGTGACTTTCGCAGACCTCCGCAAGGCCGTCGTGCGGGGCTCGGTGCTCGCTTCGTTTAACGTCGAAAAATTCAGCTTGGAGCGGATGCGTTCGCTTTCGCAGGCCGATATTGATCGTCGCTACAACAGCTTCCGCGAGCAGAGCCACTTCGAAGTCATCGAATAGTGGACACGGCCTCCGCGCGCTGCATCCAAGCCCACGCACCGCATGCGCTGGATGCCGATCCTTCACAGCCGCACTGGCTTTCGTGCGACGTGCTGGAGATGTTCGACGCGGCGAAAGGGACCAGTCCAGCCCAGCGAACTTCGGTCCGTATGCTGTGGACTCCGGCGGAGTGGCGCGTGCTCTTTTCATGCGAAGACGCGGACCCGTGGGCCACGCTCACGCAGCGAGACGCGCAGCTTTTTACGGAGGAAACGGTGGAGGTTTTCTTCGACTCCGTCGGCGATTTGGAAAGCTACTACGAGCTCGAGCTCAATCCGATCGGCACGGAGCTCGACATCGTCTTCCGCCGCAGCCGCAGCGGCTACAAAGGTGATTGGGCGTGGAACTGCGCCGGTCTGCGGAGCCTCGTCCGCATCGTCCCCGGCGGGTGGAATGCGGAGCTCGCAATCCCTTTCTCCAGCGTCTCCGAGATGCCGGTAAATGGAACTCGCTGGCGCGTAAATTTCTGCCGAATCGATCGTCCATCCCGCGACGGTTCGCTTCCTCGCGAGCTCAGCGCGTGGTCTCCGCCGATGAGAGAAAGCTTCCACACTCCGGAGCGGTTTGGCGTGGTGGAGTTTGTCGTCCGATGAGTGGTGGCGGGGTTGACGGATGACGAGCAGCAAGCGAGTTCGTCATTTCCCGGCCTTCCCCAGCCCGCTGAGATACGCGAAAAGATCCCGCAATTCCTCGCGCGAGAGTTTGTCCACGAGTCCGGCGGGCATGAGGGAGCCGAGCGGTTTGTTGTCGGCGATGTCGGTGAGTTTCAGTTTGGTTTCCTTGCCGGTGGCTCCGTCGAAGAGCGCGAGTTCGTCGGGTGCGCTGGCTCGGCGGAAGCCGCTGAAGGTGCCGCCGCTTTTGGTCGTCACGATGCGGGCTTCGAAGCCTTCTTTGATTTCGCGCGAGGGCTCGATGACTGCGCCGATGATGAAATCGAGCGGCTGGGCGCTTCCGACGTTGTTCAAATCCGGGCCGATGGTTCCGCCGTCGTTGCCAATCTTGTGGCAGGCCACGCAGCCCAGCTCCGCGCGTTTGTAAATGGCAGCGCCCTTCGCGGCGTCGCCGTTTGCGCGGACTTCGGCGGAAAGCTTTTGCACGAAGTCGGCCGTCGCTTTGCCGACTACGGCACCGGGCTTCAGCGCGTCGGCGACGAATTTGGCGACGACGGGATCGGCTTTCGGTGCTGCCGGTTTCGCGGCGGCGGGGTTGCGGAGAAAGGCGACACTCGCAACGAACAGACCGCTTTTCTCCGGATCGGCGATCATCAACTCCCAAACGGGTTTAAGGCGAGCGACTGCTTCCTTGCGTGCGAAGTCGAGCGCGGAATCGGTTCCAAGACTGCCCGCATCTACGACAACTTTTACTGCGTTAGCCGAGGGAATTCGAGTCGCCGTCACCACGGCAGCCAGTCGTGATCGGAGATGTCTATCTCCCGCGATTTCATGACGAGAAACGCCAAAAGTCTGCATCGCGAACGTTCGGAGGTTCGGATTGCTGGAGAAAACAGCATCGGGGCGAAGCTCCGATGCCGGATCATCGTGCCACTGATGCACGCACAGCGCGTCGAAAATGTGGCGTGCGGGTAGGGTGGGCGTCCCGCCCGCCGGTCCGCGCGTCTCGCGTGGACCTTCGCTCTCGCGGTTGACGTCCTTTTCGCTGGTGGCGGATGCGGCGGCGTCTTTTGCGGGGTCACGCGGTTCGACGTTCGATGCACCACGCGGGACGCGCGGCGCGGCGGGCGGGACGCCCACCCTACCCGCCTCCATCCACCTCTCCACGGCTGGCAATACGTCCTCCTTTTTCATCGCTCCCAAAATCCTCCGCGCAAAATCCCTCACGACTCGCTCATCGCTCTCCAGCCCCTTCACGACATCCTCCACCTTGCTCGCAGTCCCCGTCTTCAAAAACCCCGGCGGCTTTACCAAATCGCGCCCTTTCGCCGTCACGCGCCAGATTCTCCCGTGGACTTTATCCCGGTCCGGATGCCGGAAGCTCGCTTGATAGTGGCCGATGACGGGGTTGTACCAATCCGCGATATACAGCGAGCCGTCGGGCGCGAACTTTGCATCCATCGGGCGGAAACTCCCGCTGCTGCTCTTGATAAGAGGCACGTCGTCCACGGCTTTGAACGTCGAGCCGTCGGGCGAGAAACGCAGCGTCCACACCGCGTTGTTGATGTAGCCCGGCACGATGAGCCGCCCCTGCCAATCCGGC
>JAYTMG010000142.1:0-2056 GCA_043728745.1 Verrucomicrobiaceae bacterium | reverse complement strand
GCCACATCGACGAAGCCACCGCCGAAGACGTCGTCTGGTGCGATGGCCTCGCCGTCGGCAGCCCCACAAATATGGGCCTCATGTCGTGGAAAATGAAACGCTTTTGGGACGAGACGATGATGCCCCACTGGATGCAGGTGGACGGCAAAATCGCCTGCGCATTTTCCAGCGCCGGCGGCTTTGGCGGCGGGCAGGAAATGGCCTGCCTCAGCCTCATCACCGTGCTCATGAACTTCGGGTTCCTCGTCTTTGGAGTCACCGACTACGCCGGCAAACTCACCACCGCGCACTACGGAGCCATCGCCGTGCGCGAGCCGCGCGACGAGGAAAGCAAAGCCGCCTGCCGCAAACTCGGCCGCCGCCTCGCCGAATGGACCGCCACCTACCTCCACGCCCGCCCCGAAGAACACCCCGCCCGCAAAATGCACGAGCGCGCGATGCCGGGGTAGGAGCGGGTGTCTTGATATCGCTCCTTGAGTCTTTGCTCTTCCGCCTATAGGCGAAATCGGATGCTCGACAATCTCGACGAACGAATCGAAAAGCTAACGACTGCTGTGCGCCATCTTCGGGATGGGCAGCTCTATTGGGTTGAGAAGGTAACCGAGGCGCTCAGCGGTCCAAGCGAGACATCCCTGATGCAAAGCGACTTGCTCAATTCCATGAGCGCTTACGATTTCGGCGATATTTTGAAGATCCATCACATCTTCTCGGCTGAGCCGTTTACGAAAGACAAATTTGAATACGCTTTGGTCCAAGTCCTCGGCTGGCACGGCAAACAAGCAGCCCTAGCCACCAAAGGTAATCCCGGCCATGACGCAACGGTGGATGGCCAACGGTTCAGCTTGAAGACCCAAGCGGACAAAGGAATTAAGGCAACGGAAATCTGGATTTCGAAGTTCATGGAAATGGGCAAGGGCAAGTGGGGTAAACATGAATCGGAGCTTGGTCCTCTCCGGGACGCGTTCCTCGAACATCTCGCTCGCTACGACCGAATCCTCACACTGCGCGCCATCAGCAAGGCACCGAACTGGCACTACGAACTCGTCGAGGTTCACAAGGCTGTTTTGGAGCGGGCAAAGCTCGGCGTTCTCCAAATGAAACGCGACAGCAAACAGCATCCGAAGCCTGGATACTGCCGTGTCCAAGACGATGAAGGGCATCCGCTATTCGAGCTGTATTTCGACGGCGGCACCGAGCGGAAGCTCCAAATCAAGGCGCTACAAAAGTCCGCCTGCACGGTTCACGCAGAGTGGAAGTTTACGCAATCCCCACAGTAAGCAGGTCCAATTGAACCGCCTCCATCCGCCGCCGCGCCATCGCGACGTAATCTTCGTTTAACTCGATTCCCACACAGCGACGATTTGTTTCCAACGCGATGAGACCCACCGTTCCCGAGCCAAAAAACGGATCCAGAACCGTATCACCGGCGCGACTTCCAGCGAGGATGCACGGGCGAACAAGCTCCGTCGGGAACACTGCGAAGTGCGCTTCCGAATACGGCTCGGTGTTGATGTTCCATACCGTCCTCCGGTTCTTGTAACCGTTCCCATCTTTTCGCGGTTCCCGGATCGCTTCCTGATCAAAGTGATACCGCTCCTCTTTACTAAACATGAACAGGTATTCGTGTGAAACAGTCAGCCTGTCTTTCACGCTTTCCGGCTGGCAGTTCGGCTTGTTCCAGATGATGTCGTTGCGGAGAAACCAACCATCGAGCTGTAAACCCATCGCCACCATCCATGCGACCCCGATAAGGTCCTTCGGCTTCAACCCTTCTGGCGTCGGCGGGCGGTAAGACATCCCCCGCCCTTTGTTCTTCGCATCAGCACCCCGCCATGTTCGCCCGCCGCTTGAGTAGGTATTCCCGATGTTCAGCCAGAGAGTTCCGTCGGGACGGAGAACACGACGAACTTCGCGAAAAACATCCGTCAAAGTGTTCACGTAATCGCTCAGTACTGGCTCCGCTCCGATCTGCTCACTCACTCCGTAATCGCGAACGCCCCAATATGGCGGCGAAGTCACGACGCATTGAACCGAATCAGCAGGCAAGCGACGCAAT
>JAYTMG010000141.1:0-3236 GCA_043728745.1 Verrucomicrobiaceae bacterium | reverse complement strand
CCACGCTTGGTCGCATCGCGCAAGTGGGGCTTGGAAATCTCCAGCTCCCCAAGGAGGAAAACATGAACGCCTTGCAAACCACTGCACGGCACGAAGTCGTGCAGCTCGAGCGCGGACTTCACATTCTGGAGATCATCATCGGCATCGCGCCGCTCATCGGCCTGCTCGGCGCAGTGTCCGGCCTCATTGCTGTTTTCGGGGCGTTCGGGGAAAGTCAGGGTTCACAGGACCCGCAGCGCATCGCATCCGGCATCGCCGAGGCCCTCAGCACAACAGTCGTGGGTCTCGCGATCGCCATCCCGAGCCTCATCGCGCACGGACTGCTGATGAAAAAAGTCGAACAAATGGCGGCCGACATGGAGTTGCTCATGTCCGGCCTTTTGGCCAAGTGCTACAATCAAAAAGCGCGGCGCGGAGCCCCGATCGCCAGCGCTTACGATTTCGAACCGGAGCCCGGAGAATGAATTTTCTTCCCCGCCGCCGCCGGAAGCCGGAGATCATGATCGTCTCATTGATCGACATCTTCGCAATCCTGCTCATCTTCGTCATCGTGAATACGACATTTCGCCGCGAGCAGCCGGGCGTCACGATCAAGCTTCCGGAATCCAAGACCGCCGTAGCCGTGCAGACCGGCAACGAAGCGCTAAAACTGAGCATCGACGAAAAAGGCGACGTTTATCTCGGAGCAAAAAAAGTGAGTATTTCCGAGCTGCGCGGCGAGCTCGATGCCCTGATGAAGCTGCCCGAGCCCCCTCGATTGGCTTTGGCTCCGGACAAACGCGCATCGGTCGGATCACTCATCAGCGTGCTCGATGCGTTGAAAGAAGCTGGCGTAAAAGGCGACCTTGCTGCATTCACAGAAAAGGCACCATAACGAAGACGAAATGACACCTGCCACCAAACACGCGGCCACTACTTTGAACCAACCATCTAAATGACGCTCGGGAATCTCCTATCGGAAGACACCATCCTCCCGGAGATGCAGGCCACGGAACGCTACGCGGCCATCTCCGAACTCGTGACGCTGCTCGTTTCGCGCAATAAAATTGCAGTCGAGGATCAGGAAGTCGTGCTGACTGCTCTCCGTGCACGGGAGGAAACCATGAGCACCGGAATCGGATTCGGCATCGCGATTCCCCATGCTTCTTCGGACAAAGTCACCGAGGTCGTCGCGTGCTTCGGGCGCAACACAAAGGGCATCGAATTTGAATCGCTCGACAACCAACCGGTGCGATTCGTCGTCCTATTCGTGGTCCCGAAAGATCAGTTCCAGACCCATCTCCGCACGCTCGCTGCGATCGCGAAATTCCTCAATGACCGTACGGTGCGGGACAGCTTGGGCACTGCCAGGACCTCACAGGAAATCCTCGCGATTTTCCAAAAGAGCGCAAAACCGTAGCACGACGTCATGCGCCGGTCCGCCTTGCTCCCAGTTCTTTTTTTGCTGCTGCTCTGCGCCGTCCTGCGTGCCGAGAAATACGACATCGATCAGTATGGTGCCACAGTCAACGTGCCGGACGGAGAAGGCTGGTTCCGCCGCGGAGGCCCTACACTTCGGGTCGGTGAGTTCGCTGTTTTTGCGCTGAATTCCACTACGAAAGGTCACTTCGGAGTCGCGGTTGTTCCCGGCTATCCGACCAACGACATTCGGCATGGCACCGTGCTCGCCCGAGTGATGGACACCATTCGAGCCCTTGGCTTTGAGCCCTCGCGCCAACGCTTTGGCACGCAGAACGACCAGCCGTATGTCGAGGTCATCGGCGGCCTCAAGGCACTTACAGGTGAGAACTACGTGATGGTTGCCCGCGGAATCCTCCGCAACGGATTCCTCTTCATTACGCTGCAAGCCGACAAGGGAGCCGACGAAGATGCCGACCGCCCGGAGTTCATGGCCCACATTGAGTCGCTGCGGTTTGAAACCGCCGCCACATTGGAGCGCCCACAGATCGAGGCGCAAATACCGCAACTTGTCCCGTGGTTCTATCGGACTTATCGCGTCGCCGCACTCGCGGCATCCGTGCTTGTGCCCGGATTTTTCGTCATGCTTTTCATCACCCGCCACCGCCGGTCGCGATAACGCATGTTTTCCCGCGCGCTGCTTTTCCTCCTGGCTTTCGCACTCCAGACTTGGGGGAAAGAATCGGGGGTCGTCTTCCTCATCGGCGACAGCGAATATAAGACCGCCGAAACAGTGCCCGCTTGGGCGCGCAAGGAATTGGAGCCGCTCGGCGTCCGCTGCACTTTTCTTCTGGATGACCCGGAAAAACCGTTCGATTTCCCCCAACTCGCAACGTTGGAGAAAGCGGACGCCCTCTTCATCAGCATCAAGCGCCGCGGACTTCCGCCTGCGCAGCTCGCGGCGATTCGCGCATTTGCCGAGAGCGGAAAACCGGTCATCGGGATTCGGACCGCGAGCCACGCGCTCGATCCGAAAAAACCCGCAGACGGCGAGGTTGTCTGGCCGACTTTCGACCGCGATGTATTCGGCGGGCACTACGAAAACCACTACGGCAAAGGCCCTGCAACCATCGCCCGAATCGAGGAGGGTTCGGCTGCGCACCCGATCCTCACCGCCATTCCGTCCGGCGAACTTCGGTTTTCCTCACACCTCTACAAATGCCGGGAGCTTGCGCCTTCCACGAAAGTCCTTCTCATCGCAACCGTCGAAGGAAAGCCCGATGTCACCGAGCCGCTCGCGTGGCTGAATCTCGGCGACAAGCGCCGCACTTTCTACACGTCGCTCGGTTCACCGGATGATTTCGAGCAACCCGCATTTCGCCGACTGCTGCTGAACGCAACGCTCTGGCTCATCGCCCATCCAGTTCCGCCCGCCGCGACGAAGTAGTGGTCTTTCCGTCATGGAATCAGGGGCTTTTCTCGAATGACGAATGACGAAGCGCCCGATTCTAGTTCCCAGGGCATTCTGACGATCGGTCAATTTGTTAGGCATTTTCGAGTCCGAAGCAGGTTCAGAGCCCAAGGGAGGGAACCGCTTTGCGTGTGGGAGCTGGGGTCAGGCTACGAAAGGCAACAGAATCACGCTTTCAATTTCTTCAAACCCCTGACTCCCGACAGGAGAAATGAGAAATGGCGAGAAATGGGGGCAGGCGATAAAAAGAAATGAACGAGGGTGTCCTGCGCCGAATATTACTCCGGCAAGAATAAGCAGTGACATTTATCAGGCAGCGGCGGCGTAACGAACGTGTTCTGCTTGAAAGTAGGCAGCGACTCGTGCG
>JAYTMG010000140.1:0-3999 GCA_043728745.1 Verrucomicrobiaceae bacterium | reverse complement strand
GCCTGCGTGATCAATTCGCGCACGAACTGATCGTAAGGCACGTCCTTGAGCAGCGCATTATACAGCCACGACGAAACCGGCAGCCGCCCGCCGTCGATGTAACCCGCGCCGCTGTAATCGTTGCGCAGCGCATCGTTCCAAAATGAAAGCCAGTGCCCGGCGTAGTCTTCTTTTCGCGCCAACAGAGCGTCCACCGCATTCGCGCGGTTGCCGTCGAACGCCTGCAATTCCTGCCATTCCGGAATCAGCCCGACGACATCGAGCGAAGCGCGGCGAAGATACGCGCGGTTGTCCACCGCCGCGGGCCACGCGAACTTCTTCTCCAGAAAATACCCCGCCACAAACTTATCCACGGGATTCTCAAATGCCTCGGTGCCCGCCGGGAATTCGGGCGTTCGCGGCGCGATGGGCGCGCGTTGAAAGACGATGCCCGCAGTCGCTTTATCCGGCCACGGCGCTCCGGCAGCGATCCACCGCTCCAGCGTCGCGACATCCTTCGGGTCGAGCGGACCTTTCTTCGGCGGCATCGCCTCATCGTCCGTCATCGGAAGCTTCAGCCGCCGGATCAGCTCGCTCGCATCCGGCTTGCCCGGCGTGATAGCCGCACCGCTTTCGCCGCCCTTCATCGCCGCCTCGCGCAGGTCCAGCCGCAGTTCAGCCTTCTGCTTCTGCTGACCGTGACACTTCGTGCAATTGTGCGCCAAAACACCCCGCGCCTCCGCGCTAAGCACCGCCAGCTCCGGCGAGAGCGGCTCCGCAGCAAAAGCGCCTACGGCAAACAGAATTGGGACGAGATATTTCATGTGACAGGAATCGAGCCCTAGAACGGCGGCAAGCAATCCTGAGATTTGGCGGAACTTAGAATTGAAATGCGCGATTCCCTCCCTCATTGGTCGCAACTCGTGAACCTTCGTTCATACACGAGCACGTCGAAAAATCCCCCACGGCACCCTCGTGTATGCACGAACCCACTTTTTTCGCCAATTCCCTGCCATCTTGCAGTAAAAACAGCGGTTTTCTGACAAGAATAGGCTGCTTCCAGCCATGGGGCCGGCTGAAACACGAAGGTATCGCATCTCAAGCCTCTGCCGGGCGTGTCGGTGCGTTCTTGTTTCTGAGTCTCCGCAACAGAATGCCGCGAAATTACAGAGTTTACGGTGGAATTTGCGGTTCTCGTCCGGCGGCATACCAGCCAGGCATTGCTCAGCGTGCCACATCCGCATTTTATGCGGTGAGCCTGTCGGAGAAAACTGCGAGCTTGGGAATCGCAATTCTTTCTCGTGCTCGGAAAGTCTCCCACCTGAAAAAGGGCCGTGGACTCTGAGGGGCTCCGTTTTCGAGAAGGGGGGATTGCCGCAGGAAATTGCCAATCGAGGACTGGACAGGGCGCTAAGGTAATATTACGTAGTGAAAAAGTATGAATAAAGTCCCCAATAATGAGGCGAATCCGCAAGAGGCCAACGCGCCTAACGGGCTTGAAAACAGCGATCCTGCTTGGCTGATCACGTTGGCAGGCGATGCTCCTGCGGGGATTTACCGCACGAATGCGAGTGGGCAGTGTACGTGGGTGAATGAAAAATGGATCGAGATGACGGGCTGCTCGTTCGACGATGCCATGGGGAGCGGGTGGCAACGGGCGATTCACCCGGATGATTTTGAGCGACTAATGGGTGAGTGGAACGGACTTCCCGCAGACGGAGGCTTGTTTTGCAGTGAATATCGTTACCGTCTTCCCGATGGCACCGTCCGATGGGTTCTGGGGCGCGCATCCGAAGAGCGGGACAAGGAGGGGAACCTTTTGGGGTTTATCGGTGTGTCCGTGGACATCACCGAAATTCGGCAGCGGGCGCAGGGCACTCTTCGGAAACCCGCTGATATTTCGAGGAAAGAGCTGAGCCGACGAGAGCTGGAAGTGGCGCGCCTCCTCGTTGATGGCAGGACCAACAAGCAGATCGCGCACAAGCTCGAAATCAGCGTGCGGACGGTCGAAGCCCACCGTGCGCAACTCATGCGAAAGTTGCGGCTGAAATCCATCGTGGGTCTTGTGCGATTTGCGATGGATGGCGGATTGGGTGCGAAGTGAGCCTCGTGTAAAAAAGGGGAAGGGCTGGGGCGGGAGCCTCACCCCGAATGCGTGTACACAGACCGGATGGTCTGCACCTCCGACACGCATTACAAAGGCCCCCGCCCTTCCTTTGCGCCGGTGGCTGTTTCCATCGGTCCGCAAGCTCGGACGCTTGTTCAATTTCAAGGTCCCCACCCCAAAATCGGCTGCACTTCCAAGTTTCTCACCCTTTCGGGCTTGAACGCAGGCTTCGCACACGAAATCGCCCGGAGAAAGTGAAGGCACCGTTAGCGTTGCATTCTAACAGATGTTCAATCTTTGACCGAGCGCTTGCCCTTTTCCCCTGCGTGCAGATAGCCTCCACGGATGTCGGCGAAAAAACGCACATCGTCCGCGGAGAAGCACAGCTCAGCGGCGGTCGAGGATTACCTCGAACGAATCCTCGAACTCATCAACACGAAAGGCTACGCCCGCGTGGTGGACATCGCCGAGTCGTTGAAAATATCCCAAGCGAGCGTGACCAATATGGTCCAGCGTCTCGACGGTGAAGGGCTGCTGAAATATGAAAAATACCGCGGGCTTGCGCTCACGGCGTCCGGCGAGGCTCTCGCAATAAACATCACGCGGCGGCATCGGATTCTGACGGATTTTTTGCGGCTGTTTGGTCTCGATGAAGATGTGATTTACCATGATGTGGAGGGGATGGAGCACCACATCAGTCCGCCCACGTTGAAGGCGATCGAGGCGCTTACAAATCAGTTGTCCAAGCAGCCTGCGCTGACCGCCCGGGTTCGAGCGGAGCTTTGATTTTGTTCTAAGTTTTTGAGGGATCGCATTTCTTGCGTGGACGAGCGGGGTAAACTCGCTATCATACCCGCACCTTTCATGAAACGCGTCCTTCCTTTTCTCATTGTTGCCGCATCGGTAGTCACATTTTTTTCGATCCGCGATCCGCTGGAACGCCCGACGACCGGGCTTGATTCCTCGCGGTCTCGCGCTTCGATGATGACAGGCGTAGTCCCGGCTGCCGGGCCTGTGGCTACAGTTCCACCGAACACTTCCTCCTCGGTAGCCGAGCCCGTGAAACTGCCCGAAATACGGGCGGATATCCGTTGGCAGGAAGAGGTCTCGGAGCCAGCGTTCGAGTCGTTTCGCACTTGGACGACACGCTACATCGCGGCACTTCCGCAAGAGCGCTTGAACATGGAGACGGCGGGCGTTGCTGCGGCGACGGCGCGGCGGTCGGAAATGATGGCGATGATCAAAAGTGATCCGCAGCGGGCGGTGGAGCGCGCGGTTCCTGTGACGGTATGGCGCCAGATGCCAGTGGCCGTGCGTGCCCATTTGGAGACCCGTGTGGATACGAAGGGGGATGTGCTCGTGCAGGCATACACTCCGTTGGCTGGGCAAAAACCGCTGCCCAACACGCTCTCCGCGCTGATTGGGGATGACAGTTTCACGGCCTTTGGTGAAGGGCGCAATATCTCGAAGTTTCGCATCCCTCTCTCGGGCGTGAAGCTCGCCGCAGCAGACAAGCCGGGAGAACCGATTATCGCTTTAAGCAAAAACGCGGGCCGAATCCTGGAGCCCGTGGAAGTCGCGGAAGCGAAGGCTTCGCTCGGTACGGACGCGCTGTGCCAAACGTCCGGCGAGCCTTCAGCCGCAAATGAGGCTGAGGTCGCCCTGAGTATCGGCGGGACCACGAACTTTTTCTGCGGCCCCGCTCATGCGGCGAGCGCGCTCGACGGTGCAACGCAGGTAGCGCTCGCACCCGACATCGCGGAGGCTGGGCCGTTCCAAGCTTCGGGGAACAAAAAGATCCTTATCTATCGCGTCGATTTCTCCGACTACCAAGGCCAGCGAGTCGATCAGGCGACGCTGGAAACATTGATCCGCGATCTAAGGAGCTTTTGGGATGAAATGTCCTACGGTGC
>JAYTMG010000139.1:0-5670 GCA_043728745.1 Verrucomicrobiaceae bacterium | reverse complement strand
GCGGACGGCTCCGGTGTTGTCGCAGAGCATGCACCAGCCGTTCGGGCTGCCGCCGCCGCCGCCGGTGCTCCATTCGATAGGGAAGGGGTAAATGCCGGCGCTGTTTTCGCTAATTGCGCTCACCGTACCTACGGCAACGCTTGCGGGAAAAGGCCACGGCGGGGTGATGGCGCTCACTCCGGCGCCGACGCCGTTTCCGTTGTTGAGAACCATGAACCAGCCGGTGGTGTTCGCGGTGGCGTTTCCGACATTTTCAAACTCGAAGTAGTCCACGTTCCCTGCCCCCGTTTCGGTGATGAGCACGATTCCCGCCGTTGTGCTCGCACCTTGGCCGCTGACGCCGACGTTTCCATTAAACGAAATCACGGTGCGGCCTGCGGTATCACGCGCGATGAGGCTTGCGCCGAATGCGGTGCCGGTGGCTTGGTTGTTCATTGGATTCCATAGGAAGTTCGCGACGGGACCGCTGGCGGCGATGCTCAGAACAAGCGTCTTAGAATCAGCTCCAGCGCTGTTGCTCGCGCCGATGGTGATATTGTAATTACCCGGCGTTCCGAGCGGGCCGCTGATGACGCCGGTGGAGCCGTTGAAACTCAGCCCGGATGGAATAGGCGTGGCGGAAAACGCGGTCGGGCCTTTTAGCGCGGTGATGGTGTAGCTGAAGTTGTCGCCGGTGATTCCGTTCGCGGAGAGTGCGCTGTTGATAATCGGCGGGCCGTCGTTGCCCGGTGTGCCATAGACGGTCGCACTCGCCTGCCAGGTGCTCTTTTTATCCCAATCGCGCGGCTCGGTTCCGTTTGCGTTGATGACGGCGAGCGAGCTGTTGTTCGTCGCTGCATCTGCGGCGGGATACCACGTCGGGGAGTAAGCAAAATTCAGAATGTAGGCGTCCCAGGGTGCAGGCGGGCGGAGCGCGATCGTCTCGCCAGCGTTGTCGAGCGAGCCGGTGAAAACGCCTGGCGCAAGCGTGACGCCCGTGCCGAACTGGGTCTGAAATGCTGTGCGATCCCGGCATAGGACGATGTATTGGGCCGGCGCGAGCGTGCTGCCAGCGGGGAAGGTGTAAGTGACTCCTTTGTCGAAGCTGACTGCCTCAAGATTGAGTGTGGTCGCGCCGATGTTGGTGAGTTCGATGTATTCGAGGTTGCTCGGCTTGTAGAGCACCTCGTTCACGCGGAGTCCGTTCACGAGCGCAAGGATGCTTGCGGGCGGGGTGACATTGGGCGCGTCGGGCGATGGTAGCGTGGTGGGGCTGCTTTGCGGCGTGCCGAAAATCGCGAACGTATCCGCGCCATCGGTGCTGCGGCCGGTGGATGCGTCCTGCGCTTGTGCGATGACGTCCACGCGGTCGGAGATGGTTCCATTTTGCCCGATGAGGCCAATCCATGCGAACGAATCGTCGAGCCCAAATGGAAGCTCGCCCGCATTGCCCGGCGTCGCGTTCCCGCCTAGCGCGCGGAAGGTGGCCTTGCCCCCTGGTCCGATGAAACTGAGGACGGGTAATACGTGCTGCGACGGGTAGTTTGCAAAGTCGTCCGTGAGCCGCATGAGGCCGATCGGGACGGGATTCGCGGAGGAGTTGTGCAGTTCCACGAAGTCGTTGCTGAACCGGAAGTCCGGGTTTGCGAGCCATTCGTTGATGCGCACGCTGGCGGGCGTCCCGAAGGTAGTCACGGCTGCGTTTAATGCGCCGAGGGTCGGCGTGCAGAGGCCCCAGGTTTCAAATTCAGTGCTGGTCCGGCCGATGGAGTAATTTGGCGGGACGAGGCCGTAGGTGATCGAATCGAGCAGCACCGCTCCAGTTCCCACGGACGACCGCAGATACACGGTTTCGCCGTCATTTTCGAGCGAGAAAGGCGCGTGCCCGGCTGCCGTGGAGCCATCGGCGTAGATGACGATTCGGCCTAGCGCCGGAATGGTCGTTCCCGCGGGGAATGTGTATTTCGCTACCGCAGACTCATCGCTGAGCGACATGCCATCGAGGATCTGCGGCGATCCTGCGATGTTCTGCAATTCGATCGCGTCTGGAAACGCACCGCCCACATTCACGGCGGAGACATTATTTGGGAGCACTTCTGAAATGATGATCAGAGTTGTGGGGTAATTCTCCACCGTGCCACTGGAAGTCGGCGCTGCCGGGATAATCGCGCCGCTGCCGATGAGCCCGAGCAGGTGCGTCTGGCGGGCAGTGCCAAACGATTTGATCGACGCAATCGTCCCCGCCGGAGCCCAGCCCGTGAGGTGATTGTCCACAAACGCGTAGAACGGCGGATACGGATTCGACGTCGTATCCGCATTGAAGACCGTGCCGTAAAGCTCGCGAATCGCGGTGTGGTAAAGCGCGCGGAAGGTCGCGTTGCCCGCCGTGGCATTGTTGCCGAGGAGCGGGAGGAGTGTGCGGAAGACCTGATTGTCGTCCGTCATATTATAGAGGCCGGTTCCGGCCGCGCCCGGCTGTGCGTCGCCGAGATTGAAGGCGGTATCGATGTCATGCGGCAGCAGCACCATCTTGCGATTTCCCAGTCCGTCGGGCGGGAGAAAATAGACCGAGTAATCATCGTCCACGCCGTTTGAGAGCTTCGTCTCGACATCCTGAATGATCGTCATCACCGCGAGATGCCGGGCGAGTTGGTTCATGTCGGTGACATTGCTAATTGCCGCGTACTCCGGTGCGGTGAATGCCGTGTTGTTCCATACCCCGTTGCCGGTGATTCGCGTGCCGTTGCTCTGCGCGACATCACCGATCGGGGCTCCGGGGAAATGTGGCTGCGCGGCTGTCTGCCATACGGTGAAGAACGTCGTGAGATCCGTCCAGTCGTTCTCCGAGCCGTTCGTTTCTTTACTGTATCCATCGTAGAGGCCGTCTGGCGTTGTCGGCGTGGGTCCGCCAGTGCTACGCCAGTAGTAGTTCAAAGCGCCGCCGTTATCGATTTTCTTGTAGATGTTTCCGCCCGGCGCGAGGGGGAAATGGTTGTCAACATATCCTCCGTCGTTTTGCTCAATGCGCACCCATTTGCCAAAATCCGGCGTGCTCCCGCCTGTAGTCGTGGACTCCACGCCGTTGCGCCGCAGTTCGACGGGCATCGCATTGTCCGCAGGCAGACCCGCTGCCTGGAAAAGCCTCATTCCAAGAAACTGAATGTGCGGCGCTTTCGGATTCATCGCGAAGTCCGTGATGCCGTCCCATTGGTCATCGTTCGGGATGGAGACACGCAGCGGCTTGAATGTGTAAGTGCGGCTGCTGTTCCCGCGAATGCGCATATCCGAGCGATAGCGCACCGAGGAATCCGGCCCGCGCTTGCTGATGAACGTCATATTAAACCGGCGGTCGCTGTTCGGGTTCGACGACGCCAGCGTGTTGTAAGCGGCGTTCTCCGTGCCCGTGAGCACGAGCATGTAGTAACTGTCGGTCGCGCTAAACGCCTCGTTGTTTACCTGATACTGCGCGTTTGCGTTCTGCCCCTCCGTCGTCGGCGCGGGCCAGGTCCGTGTCAGGGTGCCGTCGCTCGCGGAGATATACCATTCGACGACGGTCAGGTTCGTAGGGAATGCGGGCAGCGTTGTGGAGAAACCGCCAGCGCCGTCGCTCGTCATCGGGATACCTTGAAAAGCGGCAGGGCTCGTGCCGGTCGCATCGCGCCAGAAAAGGATCGCAGATAATCCCGCAGGCGGAGTCTCGTCGTTTAGCTCGCACTGGATCTGCACACTCTGCGTCGTCGTCGGCACCGCAGGGGAATGGCTCACGGCCTTGATGACGGGCGGGATGTTCGCCGTGAGCACCGAGTTTGCCGTGCCTGGAGTCGCGCCGGAGACCGCAATGGAGACGGCCCAATTTTGTCCGCTATCGTTGCTGACGATGGGATTCTGCAATTCCAGCGATTTGTCGCCGCCGTCCGCCGCCGTCTGCCACGCCCAACCGCCAAAAGCTGCCTCGCGGAAGCGCGTCGCCCAATCGCCTTCGCTGGCATACGTGACCTCGTCCACTTTATCCCACGTTCCCGCGATGAGACCGGGCTTGGACAGGGTCACTTTTTCGGAGCTGTTCGACAGCGTCCCGCCCGCAGTCCACGGCCCGAAAACGCCCGCGATGCCGTATTTTGTCTGCACAGTCGCCGGACTATTCGCCACGACGATGAATCCGCCTGCCGGAATCGTCGTCGCTGCCGGAAAAGTGAACGAAACGCCGGACCGGAACGCCCAGCCGCTGATATCCACCGCCGTGGCGTCGGTATTGTGGATCTCCACAAACTCCTCGGCGACCGGCTCTGGATACGCCGTGCCGGGGCGATACATGATTTCGTTGATAACCACTCCAGCCTGTGTGGAGGCTGCTAGTGCGAGTAGGGACGCAAGTGTGGGACGGAGGTAATGGGTGAAAACGGGTAATGACATAAAGTGACAATCGTAAGACGGATGCTTGAAACCGGTGACCTGGAGAATTGTTGCGAAATGAATGCAAGAAATGCCCCGCCGCGCCGCGTGCGAACGGCGGAGATGGACTCATTGTTCTATTGCGTCTTCTGCGCGAAAGCTGATGGTTTGGGTGCTGCGCGCTGTCAGTTCCGTCGTGGCTATGGTGTGCGCTTTTTGGCGTGCAGGAGCCCGAAGGTTCCACCGAAATCATTTTTCACGGTTGAGTCCGCAGATGGTGCGTGGTGGGTGACTTCAAATCCAATTTCTTTCAGGGCTGCGATGACATCGGCGAAGGTCGATCCGGGCTTGGCCCAGAGATGGTATTCCATCACGAGAAATTGCACGTTTTTCCACGCGTCCTTGCGTTTGAATATCTCCCATTCCGCGCCTTCGCAGTCGAGTTTCACAAGATCGACGGCACCGCCGAGCGACTCGATCGCTTCATCGAATGAAACCTGCGGCGTCGTCCCGCTCTCGTCGAGTTGGGTGACGGAGAAAAGCGAGGTGCCGGTCGTCTCGAGATTGACCATTCCGCTCTTGCCGCCGACTGCGGACATCTTGGGTTGCCGTCCGAAATTCCCGAGGTTGGCCCTCAGGTATTTCTCGATTGCAGCATTGGGCTCGTACGAGTGGATGAGCGCATTTGGAAAGCGATGAATCGCCGCCATCGTGAATAAACCGAGATTCGCGCCGACATCCAAAATCGTCCGGATGTCGCCCGGCAGCGCCGCGATCCCGTAGCAATCCCGAATAAAAATCTCACCGAATTCGTGCTCAAACACAGCCTTCTCGCTTTCCGGGAATTGGAGTTCTACATCCTTCCCTGCGATGCGGACACGAAAGGCGCTCGCTCCGCTGGGTGAGCTCTGCAAGCCGATCCGAAGTCGATAACGCTTCATGCGGAATCGAATGCTTTTGCTGATTTTGTGGACTAGTCGATTGATGGAGAGGGGTTTGATCATACTGCCCCGGTTAGCAAACACCGAGCCACTCTTGCACGAATGCCGATGTGGTCCACCCATCGTGAATCTCGTCTCGGGTATTAAAAGTGGAACACGCGCGAACGGAGCAGCGAAAGTAGGACAGGTTTCCAACCTGTCGGGCTCACACGGAAGACGGAGCATTCGTGAAATGCGCGCTGCGGACAGGTTGGAAACCTGTCTTACTTTGCGCACCCACTTTTAGTCTCGTCTCACTCGCTGCATTTTGTGATTCCTCATTTGTCCTTTGAAACAAAAACGGCACCGACTTTTCAGC
>JAYTMG010000138.1:0-1437 GCA_043728745.1 Verrucomicrobiaceae bacterium | reverse complement strand
GAGTGCAGACGGCGGTGGAGGCGATGCGGCGCGGCGCGGTGGATTTTCTGGAGAAGCCCTTTCGCCGCGAACAGTTCCTGACCGTGCTCGCGCGCTTGCAACGCCTGCGCCAGATGGGCCAGCGCATCGAGCGGCTGGAGCGCGAAGTCACGGAGACCAAGGCGCAGGGCGTGCAGCCCATTTTTGATTTCACCACGCCGGTCATGCGCGACGTGATGGACGTGCTGCTGCGCGCCGCGAAGACGCCCGCGTCCATTCTCATTCTCGGCGAGAGCGGCACCGGCAAAAGCATGGTCGCGCGCGCCGTGCACCAGCACGGGCAGCTTGCGGACAAGCCGTTCGTCACCGTGAGCTGCCCGAGCCTGTCCAATGAACTTTTGGAGAGCGAACTCTTCGGCCACGTCAAAGGCTCCTTCACCGGCGCGATCAAGGATCACTGGGGCAAGGTGAAGGCGGCGCAAGGCGGCACCCTGTTCCTCGACGAAATCGGCGACCTGCCGATGGAGATTCAGCCCAAACTGCTGCGCCTGCTGCAAGAGCGGGAATACGAGCGGCTCGGCGAAAACATCACGCGCACCACGGATGTCCGCATCATCGCCGCCACGAACCGGGATTTGAAAAAGCGCCTGGCCCTGGGCGCGTTTCGCGAGGATCTCTATTTCCGGCTCAACGTCATCACCGTGGAAATCCCGCCGCTGCGCACGCGCACGGACGAGGTCGCCCGCTTTGCCGAGCATTACCTCCGGCACTTCGCCGCACAGTGCGGGCGGACGCTGGACGGTTTTTCCCCCGAAGCTTCCGCGCGGCTGCTGGCCTACACGTGGCCGGGGAATTTGCGCGAGCTGAGCAACGCCATTGAACGGGCCGTGATCATGGCGCGAGAGAGCCAGATTGAGCCGGGCGATTTGCCGGTGGAACTGCGGGCCGCCCCCGGAGCGGACGGCGGAGCGGAGGCCGCTGGCCCGGTGCAAACCGGCCTTCCCATCTCGTTGGAAAAACTCGAGGAAGCGCACATCCGCGGCGTGCTCGCCACCGCCAAAAGTCTCGCGGATGCTGCAGAAATTCTCGGCATTGACCAGGCCACGCTCTATCGCAAGCGGAAGAAGATGGGGCTGGAATAATGGGCAGGGAGATGGATCGGGGCGCTTCTAGGAAGGATCAGTGCGGTGCTATCCGGAGCCACAACCTCGAAAACGGAAAACATCGGAACCGGCGGCTGGAGCCGTGCTCATGTAACGCCGGCTTTCCAGCCGGCAGGTCGGGAGACTTTCCAGTCTCCCGTGCGTGCTTTGGACAGACGCGCCCTTGCCGGCTGCACGATCCGCCGGAGGTTTTGAATTTGTCCCAAGTCTGAACGAATCACGAACTGCGGACAGGGCTGTCCGCAGCTTCAATAAATAACACAGCGGCGGTCTTACGACCGCCGCTGCTCTGAAC
>JAYTMG010000137.1:0-13426 GCA_043728745.1 Verrucomicrobiaceae bacterium | reverse complement strand
GGTGACTGGACGGTCGTCAGCAGCGGTCTGACGACCACGGGCAATCAAAACATCACAGCGCTGGGTGGCGACATCCTGCGGAGTGGAGCCGGGGCTTTGATTTCCGGTGCTGCGTTGACGCTATTCGCGGGCGGCGCAGACGGCGACATCGGCTCGAGTGCATCGCCGTTGCTGACAACGGTCGCAAGCATCGGCTTCACCGGCGCTGGAACGGGCGAAGTGTTCATCACCGAGACCAATGGAGCGACGGTGAGCGGCACGACCG
The DNA here is from genome assembly GCA_043728745.1 of Verrucomicrobiaceae bacterium. Classification (GTDB taxonomy): domain Bacteria; phylum Verrucomicrobiota; class Verrucomicrobiia; order Chthoniobacterales; family Chthoniobacteraceae; genus SXWH01. The sequence goes on along the minus strand of JAYTMG010000137.1, from coordinate 13,161 downwards.
GCAGCGGCGACATCAACCTCGTGAGCACGTCGGGCGACTGGACGATTACCGGCGATGTGACGACTACGGGCAACGTGACCATCACGGCGGGCGACGACATTTTGACCACGGGTGGAACGGTGAGCGGCAACGTGCTGACATTCACTGCGAGTGGCATCGACGGAGTAAACCCAGTGGACGGCGACATCGGTGAAGCGGCGACGCCAATCCTGACAAGCGGCAGCACAATTGTGTTCGCAGGCGCAGGCCTTGGCGAAGTCGCGATCACGGAAGCCGACGGCGCAACCGTGAGCGGCACAACCGGCAGCGGCGTGATCAATCTCTTGAGCACGACCGGCGACTGGACGATCGACGGAAACATCACGACGACCGGAAACGTGAACATCACCGCGAGCGCGGGTAGCATCCTTCGCACGGCTGGAACGGTGAGCGGCAACTTGCTCACCCTCACGGCAAGTGGAGCGAACGGAACCGTGGGAAATCTCGCTGCCCCGATCTTCACGAGTGCCACCACGATTTCGTTCACCGGCAACGGAACCGGCGAGGCCGCGATCACGGAAAGCAACGGAGCTTCGGTGAGCGGAACGACGGGCAGTGGAGACATCAATCTTTTGAGCACCGCGGGCACTTGGACGCTGATTGGTAACGTCGCGACCACGGGCAACGTGACCATTTCAGCAGGGGCCGACATCCTCCGCACGGCGGGCACAGTCAGCGGTAATGTGCTGACATTTACGGCAGGCGGAGCGGACGGCGACATCGGCGCGACCGGTGCGGCTATCCAAACAATCGGCACCGCGATCGTCTTCGCGGGATCGGGGACTGGCGACGTGGTGATTTCGGAATCCAACGGCGCAACGGTGACGGGTTCGACCGGCACGGGCAACGTGACGCTCACAACAGCAACGGGCGACTGGACGGTCGTCAATACGGGCGTCGGCACAGCGGGGAACGTCTTGATGACGGCTCTCGATGGCGACCTGGTGCGTATCGGACTCGGCGCAGTCGTCGCGGGCAATGTGCTTACGCTCACCGCAGGCGGAGCGGATGGAGGCATCGGCTCGCCTTTGACCGACTTCCTCACCTCCGGCGCAACGATTAACTTCACCGCAACCGGAACCGGAAACGTGAATCTCTCCGAGCAGAACGACGCAATCGTCGGCGGTGTGACGGGCGCAGGGAACACGCAGGTGAATCTCAGTGCTTCGGGCAACTGGAACGTGAACGTCCTCGCACTGAGCGCGGCGAGCACGGTGGCAAACATCATCGCGGGAGCTTCCGTGTTGGATAATAACGGTGCTACCAACAATCTCACGGCTCTCGCCGCAATCATCGTCGGTGGTTCGGGCATCGGCACGGCGGGCGACTTGATCGAAACCGACATCGCGAACCTTGAAGCGGACGGCGGGAACGGCGATGTGTATATTGCTGAAGCGAACGCGCTCACCATCGGCGGAATCTCCGCGATGGACGGTGTCTCCACGCTCACCGGCGACGTGCGAATCACGAGCGGTTCGCTCTCGATTATCGAGACCATCGACACTCCCGGATCGGTCACGCTCAACTCCACGGGCACGATTACGGAATCCGGAGCTGGTGTCATCAGCGCCGGGGACCTCGTCACTTCGTCGGTCGGTGCTCAAACGCTGAACGGCGACAATGAAGTCGGCTCCTTCACCGCCACCAACACGGGCGCGGGAACCGGCATCACGCTGCAAAACACGTTCGACGCCTTCGAAATTCTTGCGGTCACGAATCAAACGGGCGGCAACGTGGTCATCAACAATGATGGTATCGACGCCAACATCAACGGCGTCATTTCATCCGGAACACCGGCACTCGGCGGCGATATCAACGTCCAGACCGACGGTCTCCTCTCGGTGAATGCGCAGGTGAACAGTCAGGGCGGTGCAGGTGGAACGCTCACGCTCGGCGGATTGCTGACGCTGAACGCTTCGCCGGTTGTCGGCTTCGGCGATGTCACGCTCCAGGGCGGCGCAGGACCGCTGACCATCAACGCGCCAATCACCGTCTCCAGCCCGATTGTTCTGCAATCCACGGAAGACGTGAACATCCTCGCGAAGGTCGAGACGACCTCGCTGCTATCGGATATCACCGTGCTGGCCGACCTTGATTTCAATGGAACCGGCGGCGTCTATATTGGCGACAATGTCTTTAACGGCAGCTTGAAAGCTGGTCGCAATCTCGATGTGCGGGGCTCCGAGTATCTCGGCAGCTTTGTGCCGGCTCTCGCGAATCTGGACAACAGCATCATCATCGACTCGAACGGCAGCGCCGCCCGACTCGAAGCAGTGGGCAATGTGTTCCTGAAAACGAACAACTCCGCGCCGGTGACGTCGCAGATTTGGCTCGGCGGACTCATCCGCTCCAACACCAGCGGCGATGTCTCCTTCGATAGCTCGGTGCTCGTCACCCACGACGACGCACGGGTGCTCACCCACGGCGCAGGCGACGTCATCTTCCAATCGACGATCGACAGCGAAGCGACCGACAACTTCGACCTCCGTATCTCCACGGATGTCGGTATCGTCCTCTTTAATGCAGCCGTCGGTCAGGTGAATCCGCTCGGCGACGTGATTGTCGATACCGCGTTCGACGTGACCATCGTCGCTCCGTTCGATGCAGGCAGCTTCACCGCAGGCAACATTCTCGGAACCGTGGACTTCGGCGGACCGGTGACGCTCACTGCGGATGGATTGAATCTCAACGTGAACGCACTCACGATGCTCATCGGTGCGCCGCTGAACTTCACCGCAACGGGCACAACGGGTGATGCGATTCTGCAAGTCGATAACATCGACATCGCTGACACGGTCGCTGGCAACGGTGTCCTCACCATTCAGCCGCAAGACATCACGCGCTCCATCGGCCTCAACGCCGCTGGCTCGCTCAACCTCACGACCGCAGAAATCGACCAACTCCAGGACGGCTTCAGCCGGATCATCATCGGTCGCTCGACCGGAACCGGACTCATCACCGTCGGTGAACGTGCAGGATTGAATTCGTGGCTCGACCCAGTGACCTTCCGGTCGCCGGGCGCAGGCGGACAGATCGACCTCATTGGCCAAATCGCCGGCACGACGGCGGACGGCGGCTTCACATTCCTCGCACCGAAAACCGTCGTGAATGTGGCCGGATCGCCAACCATCTCCACGACCGGTGGCGATGTGTTGTTCGGCACATTCAGTCAACCGAACGCCATCGCACTCCTGACGGATCTGTCCATTGAGACAGTGGGCGGCGATGTGATTTCCTACGGCACCATCAATGGCGCATTTGACCTCTCCGTTGACGCTGATGCGGGCGCTGTGACCCTGTGGGGCAGCCCGACAGCAGTGCTCTCCGGCACGAGCATCGGCGGCACGTCGCCGCTCTCATCCATCACCGTGTCCGGTGGAATCGTGACGCTCCGTCCGAACATCACGACGACAGGAACTCAGAATTACACCGGCACGCAGATTCGCATCCTCGATGGCACACGCGTTTCCACCGCTGGCGACCTGGTGTTCAACGGCTCCACGGTCATCGAAAAAGCAGTGAACAATCGCGCCGCCGGAAGCATCGTCTTCAATGGCGATGTCGATAGCGGCGCTGCGGGACTCGGCGCACTCGGGCTCTACGCGACCGACGTCACCTTCACCGGTGCGGTCGGTTCTGCCGTGCCGCTCCTGTATATCACCGTCGACGTGGGCGGAACATTATCGGTCGATGATTCACTCGCGGCCGCCACGCTCTCCATCAAGGCGAATGAAGTGGACTTCGGCGGCGGAGCGAACAGCGTCTTCGTCACCGGCACGCTGGCGATTGAAGTCGCAAGCGCATCCACTGCACTGCGCATCGGCGGAGTCGAAGCGCTCCTCGTCGATGGCGCGCCAACATTGAACTTCTCGGATGACGATGTGGCCGCCCTCGCAGATGGTGCCACTTCGATTATCTTCGGACGCCTCCTCGGCAGTCTGCCAATCGTGGTCGCGGAAACAGGATCAGTCACCTTCAAGGATGCAGTCACGTTCCGCCAGACACAGCCCGGCGGCGGCCAAATCCGAATCCTCGGCGACTTGATCGGCGACACCGCAAACGGAAGTATCACGACGAAGAGCACCACGCTCCTCGACGGCTCCGTGACCACACTGGGCGGTGGAAACATCGACATCCTCACAGGTCTCATCGCGGGTAATACCACGCTCGATTCCTCGGCAGGTGGTGGCGACATCTTCCTCCGTGGCAACTGGGCGGCAACGGCTGCTGGTGCAGGTTCCAGCCTGACGGTCAGCGCCGGCACGGGCGACATCACCATGAGCGGAGACATCGGTCTCCCATCCGGCAGGTCGCCGGCCTTGGGAGCGGTCACTCTCGATAGCGACGGCATCGTGGTCTTCGGCAGAACGTTGACCGCAGCATCCCTCGCCGTGAACGGAACGGGAATCGCGAAGCTCGGCGGCACAATCCTCACGTCTGGCGCAGCCGGTCAGACCTATCAGGGAGCCGTTGAGATCGCCAAAGCGACGAACCTCACGAGCAAGCACGCAAGCGGGCTCATTGAGTTCCAGTCCACCGTGGACAGCATTGCCACGAAGTTTAACACGCTCTCGGTCACCAACCGCGCAGCCGCAGTCGGAACCACCGTGGTCCGCTTTGACGCAGAGGTTGGCGGCACGCAACGTCTCGGAACCTTCCGGGTCAACACAAGCGGCGTCGCTGAAATGAACGACTCCATCTACGCGAAGGCGGTTTCGATTCGTGCTGCGGAGTTCACCGTGAACGATGTTGATACTTACCTACCGCTGGATTCAGTATCCAACGGTCAAATCTACAGCGGAACGGGTAACTTCCTCGGTGCAATCACCAGCGAGCGCCTGTCGATCACGACCACTGCGGACGTTACAAACGTCGAGGAATGGCGCATCTCCGGAATCGCGACCATTAACACGAGCAAGACGCGTGACATCACCCTTCTCAACGTCGGAGCCACGAACAACCGCTTTGATCATCTGATCGCTCGCGGTCGCAACGTCGAGATTCAGGCCGAGGGCAATATCAACATCCGCGGCCTGCGCGCGGAGGTGCTCGCTTCCATCACCGCACTCGATGTGCTCGGGCTCGGCGGAAACATTACCCAAACGGGCGGAATCACTGCGGCGAACTTCACGGCCACCGCCTTTGCTTCCATCAACCTCGACAACCTGCGGAATCGCATCTCGCAGTTCACCGATGTCACGGCGACCAATGGCGCGCTCACGCTCCGCAGCGGAAGCGGAAACTCGGTCGTCCTTGAAGGAACGATGACAGCAGGCGGCGGGAACATGATCCTCGCGGCGACCGGCGGCTCGTTCACCTACACCGGCACCACCGACCCCGTGTTGGTGACACCCGGAACATGGACCATCTACACGGCACTAAACAGCGTCGCACCTGGCATCAACCTCGCCACATTCTTCGGCGCGGATGCTCTTGAGATGGGTAACTATCCAACGGTTCCTGTAGCAGTTGGCAATGTGGTCGTGTTCCGCTTTGTAAGCTAGCCATGCAGGAAAATCGTAAGAGCGAGTGACCGCGCCGAACACATCCGATGTGGATCCGTTGGCCCGTTTGCTGGACTTGACGGCAGCCGCGCTCGCACCTGCGCGCGTAGCTGTGCTCGGACTTCCTGATGACGAGCTGCATCGCGAAATCCTGCTCCCGCTCCTTCCGGCCATGCTGGGCGACAAGGCGATCCGGGATTACTGGAACTCGCGTAGCCTCGCAGGATTCGTTCATCGGCTAAAGGTCTCTATCGCTAGAGGCGGCGAGCCTCCGCAGTGGAAGGCTGCTGACTTTGAAATCCACGTCACCGCCAGCTATCTCGCAGGCGCAGATGCTAGAGCGTTGTCCGACACGCTGCTTTCTGAAGAATCCCTCCGCGAAATGGCCGCCGGGATTCTAAATACGGTCCTCGCGACCGTGTGGCCGGAATTGATAGCCGCTTCGGCCCCCGTGGCGGAAGTCGAAGAGCCCAAGCCAGAACCCGAGTCGCTTACTTGTTGGGTCCAGCACGGTCGGAAAACCCGGCGAAGTCTGCTCCGCATTCCAGACGGGAAAACTTTCATTTTCCGTAAACTGCTCTCCGGAAGGTGGTTCGCTCAGGAAAATCGGGCGTGAGAAAAAAGAACGGTCTATTTTCTAACGAAACCGGGCCGTGCCGGTCTTATCTTTTGTTCTGGGGGGAACACCGGGACCGCTGGGAGGGTTAGGACCGGCGGTCCCGGACTTTTTTTTGTCCGGCAGTGTTCTTACAGGCTCTTATAAAGACCCTCGTATCGCCGCCCAAGGATGTCCCAATGGTAAATCGCGCGGGTTGATTCTGCGATGCTGCTTCGCTGGGATTCCGTGAGCGTTGGCGATTTGAAAAAGCGAGTGAGCTGTGTTTGCAGGCTGTCTTCGCGCGGCTCGGCGATGTAGCCGCTCGGTGGCGTGAGCGACCCCCACGGGGTGCCGGTCGTGGTGAGCACGGGCGTGCCGACTTGCAATGATTCGAGGACGACGAGGCCGAAATTCTCGGAGTGCGTCGGCAGGCAAAAAAGGTCCGCGCCTTGGAAGTAGCGGAAACGATCGTCGCCCCATACCGGTCCGATCCAATCGATGCGCGGCAGCTTCATGGCGTGTTGCTCGGCAAGCCGGCGGCATTTTTGCGCGAAAGCGGGCTGCTCTTCCGGGCCGACGATGATGAGTCGCGTGTTCGGTTTTTGCTCCGCGCCTGCGAGGGCTGCGATGAGTAAATCGAGCCCCTTTTTTTCGTGGATGCGCGAGAGATACAGCAGGACGGTTTCGTTTTCGCGCCAGCCGAGTTGCGCGCGAGCGGCGGCGAACTCGGGGCGCGCATCGCTCGTGAGTCCCAGCGGAATACTCTCGATGCGAGTCGCAGGCATGAGCTCGCGGAGGCGTGCGCCTTCCGGCTCGGCAGTGGCTAAAATACAGGCTGCGCGAGAGAGCCAGCGTTTTTCGATGAGGTGAAAATAAGGCAGTTTTTTCCAGCGTTTGTGGTTCAACGCCCAGGGCTCCAACATGCCGTGCGGCGAGACGATGACGGGGACGCTCGCTTTATCGGCACGCGCGGCGAGCGCCGGGAAGTTGCGCTGCCAGAGGCCGTGAAAGTGGACGACGTTTGGCGGCTCGCTGTAGTCCGTCGGGTTGATGAGAACGGTGTGTCCAAGCGCGCTCAGAGCGGCTTCCATGCTGCGAATCGCAGCGTCGAGACCACCGACTTTTTGTTCGGGAGGCGGTTCGTGGAAATGAATGTTCACGTAACCCTGTATAGCGCTTCATCGGCGCGTGCCATCTGCGGAATGCGAGATTTCATTTGCACGTCCGATACAGCGCTTCGAAACGCGCGGCCATGATGTCGAATGAGAATCGTTCCTCGGCCAGTCTGCGGGCGTTTTCTCCAAGCTCGGCGAGCCGGGCGCTGTCGGAGAGAACTGCGGCCCATTCATCGTCCTCGCCGATGGAGATGGAATTGGTGGCGTCGAGGAAGGGCATTTCGGAAAGGAGATTCGGAGTGATGGCGCACGGCAGACGGGCGCTGAGTGCTTCGAGAATTGCCAGCGGGAGTCCTTCAAATTCCGCAGTGTGAAGAAATACGTCGGCGGCAAAAAGGAAGTCGCGCACGAGGCGTTGCCAGCCGAGGCGGCGGACGATTTTTTCAAGTCCGAGCTTCGCTACGCGTGCGTCCCATTCGGGCGCGAGTTCTCCGTCGCCGACCCAGATGAATCGGGCGTTCGGGACGCGTGCGTGGATGCGGGCGGCGAGGTCGAGAAAAACGAGCGGGCGTTTTTGCGGGACGAGGCGTCCGACTGCGGCGAGGAGCAAAGTGCCGGGCTCAATCTCGAGTTCGGCGCGCTTTGCGGAACGGGCGGCGTCGCGTTGCGTGAGGTCGTAAAGCTCGACGCCGTTTGGGACTGCGTGGATGCGCGGCTGGTCGCCGAGGAAGTCGCGGAGGTCTTTCGCGCGCTGCTCCAAAACGCAGACGAGCGGGCCGGGATACGCGTCCAAAGCGCGGCGCGAAACGCGGTCCCGCAGCGGTGCGACGACGGCGCGGAGGTAGCGCGCGCTTTGCGTAAGGTGGATGGTGGCGAGCGTGGGAATGCGGGCGAGCCGCGCGGCGCGGAGGAGGTCGAGGCCGTCTTCGAGATTCTGTTTGTTGACGTGGATGAAGTCGGGCCTGAGCGCCTTCCATTCACGCGCGATGCGGGCCGCAGTGCCAAATGCGAGGAAGCTGGCGATGCTGCGGGTGCGGTGGTCGTAGGTGTTTGTGTACGGTGATCGCACGACGCGGCCAATCGGCGTGAAAAGCTCGCACAGCTCGTCCATGCGGGTGTGCGTCGATGCCCAGAGCGTCACTTCATGGCCGCGTGCAGCGAGTGCGCGGGCGAGATACAGAAGATAGAGTTCACCGCCGCCGCGGGAGCCGCTGCTGCTGCTTGCGAGGAGAATTTTCATGGAGCGATTTGTTTCAATGCTGCGACCCATTTGCGAGCGCCGGCGGCAGGGTGCCAGTCGGCAGCAAGCGCCGCAGAGGCGGCTCCGTAGTGTCGGGCGAGGTCGGTATTTTCGATCAACGCGCGCATTTTTTCTGCGAGCACGCTGCCGTTTCCGGCGGGGAAAACGAACCCATTTTCGCCTTCGCGCACGAGGTCGTAGGCGGCACCGACTTGGTCGCTTGCGATGATCGGGAGACCCGCGCCGAGGGCTTGATTCACGACGACGCCCCACCCGTCGTATCGGCTTGGGAGCACGAATACATCAGCCTTCGCGAAGAATGCCGGAAGTGCGTCGGGGGATTGGAAGCCTGCGTATTCCACGCGTGCGCGGACATCGGCGGGGAGTGCGGAGAGAAGTCCCGGAAGCTCGGCTTCGCGGCCCACGAGGAGGAGACGCGCGGCGGAAGGGAGCGTGAAAAATGCGTCGAGCAATGTGTCGAGCCCTTTGCGGGCGATCATTTGTCCGCAGAAAAGAAACGTGACGCTGCCGGGCTCTCGTGGAGGGCGCGGCGCCTCGATGAATGGCGTGAGCGAGCAGTGATACGGAATGTTCCAGACGGGCACGCCGGGGAATCGCTCCGCGTAGTCCGCAGCAGCGCGGGTGCCGATTGCGGCGATGCCGGAGGCGCGGCGCAACGGGGCTGTGAGCAGGTCGTGCTTTCGCGAACGAGCGCCGAGTTTTTCGCCCCAAAATGCCCAGCGCGACCCGCGCAGCCGCGTGCGCATGAGCCATTGTCCGGTGAGGGACATGAGTGTGTTGCAGACGATTACGTCGTAGTCGCGCGGCGCTGGGAGCCGCCAGTTCAGATGCACGCGGGCGTGTCCGAGGTGAAACCAGAATCCCGGCAGATAGTGCTCGTGCGCGGCGAGCGGCTTCTCGGGCCACGGGGAATCCGGCGCGGATTTCTCCATGTAAAAAACGCTCAGATTTACGCCCGGCTGCACTGCAAGTTCAGCAAACAGATCGCGCTGATACGGCGACGGCAGGACTGAAACGAAAGCCACTTTCATCGCGAACTAAAGCGCTCTGTGCGGGACGAAGTGTTCATTTTCCCGGCTTCGGCGGCGGCGTTGTCGGGCGGTTGGTTTGCATTGTTTTTCGCGTCCTGTTTCCTGTGCGAAAGGCCATTGTGCGGGCCTTTTCGGCGAGGTAGCGGACGAGGTAAGTGCCGCCGACGATCGCCGCGACGGTGGGCAAAAGGGCGGTCGTGTACGTGAAGAGGCTGCGCATCGAGATGACGGCAGCAAAGAACCCGGAGGAATAAATGAGGATGCCGAGTTCGGAGTTTTTTGGCGATGCGAGGTGGGACCACCAGCCGTTCATCGCGCCGAAGAAAAGGCTAAATAGGATCACCCCGAAAAAGCCGCCCGCCATGTAGGCTTCGCCGGTGTAACTTGCGGAGATGGTGACGTTACCGGCGTTGCAGTTGAGGGCTTCTTCGATGCTGCTGGAGAGACCTTCAGGTTTGCCCGGCCAGATGGCCCGCGGGATGGGCCGAATGAGGGCGAGATATGCAACTTCGACTCCGAGATACGGGGTGCGATTGGGGAACACTTTGGTGAGTTCGGAGATATTGTAGAGGTTGTAATCGACGTAGAGCGTGTTCTTCGTCTCGGCGTATATCTGCTCTTCACCGGCGAGGTATTTTTTGAGGCCGATGGTTCTGAAATAAATCATGGTGACCGTGCCGAAAATCAGCAGGGCCGTGGCTGCGACGCTTACCGCTATGAGTTCCCATTTCCGGTTCCTCGGTGAGGCAAATGCGAAGCCGATGACAAACGTCACGAGATACGTCGCCAGCACATTCCGGGTGCCGCTCGCGAACGCGAGGAATAGCGTAAACAGAAAGGTCACCGCGATGAGCGCGAGCGACAGCGTCCCAAACCGATGACGGCGGGCGAGGATGATTCCGGCGAGCGGCGGGAGGAGATTGATGAGCATGTTCAGCTCGTAAAGAAGCGCCCGGAAATCGCCGAATTTTCCTCGGCCCCACGGCTGGTCGAACCGCTTCATCATGCTGAAATCAATCCATTTGACGAAGTCCCAGTTCACCGCCGGAGCCGTCCATTGGTGCATGAAGCCAACGATGAACGATACCCAAAATAGGGCGACGAGGAATATCGGCGGTATTTCGTGCGTGAGCACGGATTGGAATGGCTGCTTCTTCGGGTGAATGAGGTGGCGACCGACCAGCATCCCGACGAACGAGAGCAATACGAGCTGAGTGGCCGTCGTGGCGCTCGTGGGATGAGCGAGGCGGTCGAACAAAACCTGCGGGAAGAGAAACTCAAACAGCGTGAGAAAATAGAATGCGATCATCGCCATGATGTCGGCGCGGATGATGTTGGAGAGCCCCTTCCGCAGATCAAAAAGGACGCTCACACCCAGCGCGACCGCTGTGAACTTTGCGCCGTAGGCCGCTATCTGCGAGGGAGCGGTTCCCTGGAGCGAGAGCAGTGCGACGGCGATAATCATCACCGCGAACGCTGTCCCCACCGGGTTTGCCCGCGGGCAATCGTCTTGCGGCGCTTGAGGCCGACCGGATGAACGCACGAGGACCCCGTTGTTGCGGCGTGGCGGCTGGTTTGCGGTCGGTCGATTCATTTTGGGCTGAGCCTTATTAGCAAGTGCCGTGCAGGGGCGGTCCACCTCAAATTTGTTTTTCCGCGCGGAACGCCCCCTCAAAACGCAAAACGGGGCACGGCGTGAACCGTGCCCCGTTTGTGAACTGGATTATCGTTTCAGACTACGATGCCTGATCTTCGATCTTCACCGGCTTGTAGCCGCCGATCATCTTGAAGTAGAGAGCCATCAATAGGTAAATCAACGCCATTGCTGCTGGGATATACGAGTCCGCTTTCAACGTGTTACGATCTCCCGTGATGCTGCTGTCGAAGACTTTCTTTTCCGGCGGCGTGAGGGCGGCGAACGCCGCAAGCGGATCAGGATTGCCACCTTCCTTGATTGATCCCGCTGCCTTTAATGTGGACTCAATCGCCTTCAACTGAACCTGCTTTTCCTCCGCTTCCTTGCGTTTTTCGGGCGTGAGCGCGGTAAGTGTCGCCGGGTCGAGTTCGTCAACTTTTCCGGACGCAACAATACCACGGGCCTTGTTCAGCTTATCGTTGATTTCGCCGAGTTTCGCACCGTCGATTGGAGTCACTTCGGCAAAGCTCAGGAAACTGGATGGCTTGGGTGCCTTCACGCTGTCATAAACTGCGGCATCCGTAGTTTTGAGTGCTTCCGCAGAGAAACGGTCTTTGGCGTAGCCGAGACCAGGACCGCCGATGAGACCAGCGGAGAGCATCCCGATTCCACCCATGATGGACATCGCGACTGCGCCCGAACGTGGGAAGCGGTCGCCGACGACTGCGAGCATCGTTGGCCAGAAGAACGTCTTGCCGACGGCGTAAATGCCGAGAGCGACAAGGGCGACGCCGAAGGTCTGCATCCCACTAGCGAGTTGCAAACCGATCACCGCGAGAGCAGCACAAACGAAGAGAAGCACGATTGGCGAAAGGCCCAGCTTTGTCTCAATGAAGTGAGCACAGAACCGGAGGCTGAACATGATTGCCGATGTCCAGACGAACAGAACTTTGCCTTGCTCCGATGTGAACAGGTTTCCAGTAATGTTTTGAATCCATCCGTCAGTTCCGAGTTCGACCGCTCCGACTAAAGCGTGAGTGATGAAGAGGATGGCTAAAAGAACAGCGCCGAAAGGGATGCTGGATTCTCCACGGCGTCCATGAGTGTGAGTGATAATCTGCACGAGAACAAAAATGGTCGAGGCGAGCCCAAAAGCAGAGCCATCAGTCATGCCCAATGAGTTAGTGAAGAAAAGATTAAGCAGATAACACGCGACGAAGGTGCCGAGGATTCCGACATCTTTGAACATTTCTCCAATGCTTGCTCCCTTTTCCGCCGCTTCGGATTTCGGGAACTTTTGTCCCATGAACATGAGACCGTAAAGGGCCGTAGGGATAAGGTAGAGAGCGAGCTGGTATTTCCAGTGAATCTCCATCTTGTCGTCCAGAACCCATCCGATGACGCCGCCGAGAATCATGCCCGCGGGCCATGAAGCGTGCAGAATATTCAGGTAATGTGTCCGGTTTTTCGGAAATACCGTTGCCACGAGCGGATTTGCAACGGCTTCGAGTGTGCCGTTGGCAAACGCGAAGATAAACATTCCCGCAGTCAAAATGCCATACGCATTATCCTTGGTCGCGGTGAACGTTACGACTGCCGAAAGAATGTGGAGTACAAATGCTGCCGCCACGAGTTTTCCGTATCCGATTTTATCGACGATGACTCCGCCGATGATAATTCCGAAGCAGAACCCAGTGAAGCCCGCGCCACCGATAGCTCCGAGTTGCGTTGCACTAAATCCGAATTCTTTGCCCCAGTTGTCGAAAATTCCGCCACGAATGGCGAAGCCGACTCCCGCTGCGAGGATCGCCATGAAGCCGGCCCATAGGAGCCGACTGGCGTTTGGTGTTATACCTTCATCTTTTGCTGACATATTTTTTTGGTAGGGTTTGTGTGTGTTGGTTGTTTAGTTTTTGGGAGGGAAGATTGTTTAGTAAACGTCGTCGTGAGTGCCGACATTGATCAATTCGATGCACT
>JAYTMG010000136.1:0-42301 GCA_043728745.1 Verrucomicrobiaceae bacterium | reverse complement strand
GGTGCAGTTGACGAAGGCGTTCTATGATTTCAATGCGGCGACGGGGGCGACAAAGACGCGTCAACGCACGGGGACGACGGATACGAACTCGAGCGCGGGCGTGCCAATCGCTGGCGGCTGGCTGGCGACGGCGACGGACCCGACGACGACGGGGACTTGGACGAGCCTGAATATCGTGTCGGGGGAAATCGCGGCGGCGGGCGTGGGTGGCTCGGGCGGCTTGCGATATACGATTTCGCAAACGGGGGCGAATGGCACGGCAGCGTGGCTGCGTGCGCCGGTGGTGAGTATGTTGAATGCGTGGGCACCGGGTTCGCTGAACCTCTCATCGCTCTCGCAGACGACGATGACATTTCGCTATCGCACGGCGGGAGATTTGCAATTTGGCCTGCGGATGGATCCGGCGATCGGGCAGGACGCGGTGAGTGCAGATGGGTTCCCGATTGTGGGCCTGCCCATCGGGGGGACGCCGGATTTTAATTGGACGACGCCGGGCTCGGGGATTTACGGAAAAACGTTTTCTGCGGCGGGAGTGGCGGGGACGATTACGAGCGGGAGCATCAATGGCAGCAACTACGAGGTGAACGTGAACGCTGGCGCGACGAGCGGCCAGGTGACTATCCGCGAAGACAACACGGTGGGCGCGGGACCGGGCGGGAGCTTCGGGATTTTCACGGGCCTTTTCGATACATGGCCGACGGGCGTGACGGCGCTGAATCTCGGCGTGAAGAACGTCGCGGTGGCGGAGTGGCCGACGGGGACGACACTGACTCTGGCCCATTTTCAAAACACACGACTGAGCTTCCGCTGGAAGATGCCAGCGGGGCGGACGATGGATTTTTTCCTCCAGGAGACGAACGCCTCGCTCGTCGGGGATCGTGCGAATCTCGGGACGTTTACCGGGACGGGAAATTGGGAATCTTACACGGCAAGCATCTCGGACCTGGGCAATGTGAATGCGTTCCTCACGAAGATGAAGAACAGCAACAGCCGGACGGTGAAGCTGACGATGCACTACAACGGTGCGCCTTTCGTCTCGGGGGAGAAAGTGCAGCTCGATGACCTGAGCATTTACTACGAAGTGGCAGGCGAGACGCTCGCGGAGAATCTGCCGAATACCTTCTCGCTCGCAGTCGGCGGCGAGATTGCGCGCGCGGTGACGGGCGCGGCCGTCGGCACAAATACGACGACGGGGACGCTGCGAAATACGCTGACGCCTTTCCACGATCCTGGGGTGACGGGGATGGGATTCCGAGTGGTGGAAGATTCCGCGGTGGGTGCCGACGGGACTCCGGGGCTTTTGCGTTGCGAGGTGACGGATACGCCGGACACGGGCGCTCCGTGGGGCTTCAGCCTGAACGGGCCGACGATTCGGAATTGGACGAAAGGCGCAATCACCGTGGCGCAACTCAGCGATGTCTCGCTGGTGATGAGCACGAAGATCCCGACCGGCGTGACGGTGCAACTTTATGGCGAACGAATCGGCGGCTCGGTGAGCAATCGCGCGAACCTCGGCACGATGACGGGTAACGGGACATGGCAATCCGTCACGAAAGAGTTTGCCGGCGCGGGAAATGTGGAGGCGTTCCGCACCGACTTGAACACGGCAAACAGCACGCAGTTCCGGCTGACGTTTGTTTTCCCATCGAACCCGGTGGCCGGCGAGCAACTTGCGCTCGACGATGTGGTGATCACGCCATGGCGGAATTACACCACGCTGCTCACGGGCGGCACGACGGCGAATCAGCAGCGCTTTCTCGACTATCTGAATACGAACTCGGGCGTCACTTTCATCCCGACGCTGGTGAAAAACAGCGTCGCGCCGGTGTCGGGCGGGACGCTGTCGATCGACAATTTCCAAGTGACTTATTTCGGCCCGGACCCGAATGCCGCACAGCAAATCGTCGCGCTCGCAGGCACCGGCTGGAAATACTTCGTGGGCCTCGCGGAGCCGAGCGGCGGGCTGTTTGACCCTGCGCTGCTCACGGGCTTCCCGATCCCTCCCGGCGAGGAAGACCTCTACGACAATCCGCAAAACTTCCGCGACTGGGTGGAGCTATACAATCCGAGTCTCGCCGCCGTGAACATCGGCGGGTGGGGCCTGAGCGACGAAGCGGACATGCCGATGAAATGGGTGTTCCCCGCCGGCACGACGATTCCCGCAGGCGGCTACAAGATCGTGATGTGCGACGACCGCGAGGAATCAAACGGCACAGCGACTTACCTGCACGCGAGCTTTTCGCTCTCGGCGAGCGGCGAGGCCATCCGGCTCTACAACGCTGGAGGCGCGCTGCAATCGGCGGTGACGAACGTGCCAAAACAAGACGCCTTCCACTCGTGGGGTCGCAATCCGAATGGCGACGGAACTTACGGCTTCCTCGACACTGCGACGCCGGGTGCTGCGAACATCGGAGTCTTTTCTTCCAACCGCGCAAAGACGCCCGATTTCCTCGCAGCCGACGGAATCACGCCGATGGCCGGCGGCTTTTACACCGGCGCGCAAACGCTCCAACTCATCTCCGAGACGCCCGGCGCGACCGTGCGCTACACGACGGACGGCAGCGATCCCACGGAGACGAACGGCACAGTTTACACCGGCCCCATCACGCTCACGCCGCCCGTCAATGCGAAGGACGCAATCGTCATCAAGACGCGCGCATTCCTCGCCGGGCTTGTGGCATCGGACCCGAAGACACGGACTTTCCTGCTGAGTGTGAATGCCGCGCTCAAGACGTTGCCCGTGATTATTTTCAGCGGCGACGCCGGGCGGGATTTCTTCGACCCTCACGGCATCACGTCCGTCGTCGGCGGCACTGCTACGAGCGGCTCACAGTGGGTGAACGGTGGACCACAAACCTACAACATCCCGATCACCCGCGGCGACCCTGCGGAGCGCAAGGTGACGGCGGAATGGTACTTCCCCAATGGTCAGGACGGCTGGCGCGATGAAGTGGGCATCCGCCTATCTTCGAGTCCGTACTCACGGCCTTACATCCGGTATAATTACTTCTCCGAATCCCCATGGCGGCTCGACCACTCGGAGAAGACTTCTTTTAACATCAAATGGCGCGACGACTACGGCGCCAGCGAGATGAACAACCCCAACATCATTCCGGGAAATGATGTGAACACTTATAACGAGCTGCGCATCCGCGCTGGAAAGAACGACATCAGCAATCCTTTCATCATCGATGAAGTCTCGCGCCGGATGTACCGCGAGATGGGCTGGGTTCAGCCCATCGGGTCGCTCGCCTCGCTGTATATCAACGGGTCGTTCAAAGGCATCTTCAACCCCACCGAGCGGCTGCGGCAAAAAATGTTCCAGCAGCACTATCGCACGACCAACGAGTTCGACGTGCGCTACATCGGCGAGATGGTCGATGGCGACGCCACGTTCTTCAATGCAGGCTACGCGGCGCTCGGCACGCTGAACGCCGCCCCAACCTTGGCGAACTACAACGCAGCGCTCGGCTACTTTGACCCCGTCAATGTTGCCGACTACTTCCTCTTCTGCATCTACATCCAATACAACGACTGGCCCGGCAACAACTACGCCCTCCAGCGCGAGCGCACCGCGACGGGACGCTACCGGATGGTCACATGGGACGCCGAGGGCGCGTGGGAGGTGTTTGGGCGCACCAGCGGCTACGATACGCTCGGCCTCAGCATCCTCAGCGGTGGCCCGGAGTGCGCGGAGATCTTCCGGCGCTTCTACGCCAGCCCAGAGTTCAAGCTCTTGGTCGCGGACCGGATCAACAAACATTTCTTTAACAACAACATGCTCGATGACCGTGCGCCGAACGCCCCGATGAAAGTGCTGCGCGACACACTCAAAGCGCAGATCCAGCCGATGATGACCTACGTCATGAATCAAACAATGAACGACGGATGGATGAACAATCACATCAACGGAATCGCGGGCAACGCCGACTGGCCGCCGCGCCGCACCGCGCTGTTCAACGGCTACACAAATTCCGCCGGAGCCGCGCAGCCGCCCATCTTTTCCGCAGCCCGCGGGATCTGGCCTGTCACGCTACCCGCCACATTTAGCCAGCACGGAGGCATCGTCTCCGCGAACTACCCACTCGTCATCACCTCGCCCACGGGAGGCACGATTTACTACACGCTCGACGGCAGCGATCCTCGTGTGACGGGCGGCGCGGTGTCGTCGTCCGCCATCACCTACACCGGCCCCGTAAACCTCAACGCACTCGGCACCGTGAAGGTCCGCGTGAAGAGCGCGGGCGGCGAATGGAGCGCTCTCACCGAGGCATACTTCCAGCCCGGCGCGGTCGCGCCGTCGGCAAGTTCGCTCATCATTTCCGAGATCAACTACCACCCGCCAGCCCCGACCAGTGCAGAGGAAGCGCTCGGCTACACGGACGCGGACGACTTCGAATTCATCCGGCTGACGAACATCAGCGCCAGCCCGCTCGACCTCCGCAATGTGCAGTTTACCGGCGGCATCACATTCACCTTCGGCACGGGAGACATCCTTTCCCTCCCTCCCGGCGGAAACATGCTCGTCGTAAAACGCCAGGCCGCATTTGTCGCCCGCTACGGTGCGAGCTTTAACGCCACCATCGCCGGCGAATACGGCGGCGCGCTGAACAACGGCGGCGAATCCTTGCGCCTCGACATCGTCAGTCCCGCTATCGTGAACGTCGCGCTCTTTTCCTATAAAGACGACGCCGACCCGACTTGGCCCGCCACACCCGATGGCTACGGCCCGTCGCTTGTGCTGCTCAATCCCTCGTCCGATCCAGATCCGTCATTCGGCTTCAACTGGATGGCCAGCGCCCAACCCGGCGGATTGCCCGGCGGCGTGGTCCGACTGCTCAACTACACGTCGTGGAAAGGGCTCTCATTTGATCCCGGCGATGCCGCCAATAACGCAATCTCCGGCATGACTGCCGACCCCGACCGCGACGGTCTATCGAACCTCATCGAGTACGGCCTCGGCGGAAACCCGCTCTTCAACGACAGCGCCGCCCTCATCCTGCCGCCGACCATCGCAGACTCCGGCGGCACGAACTACCTCACCTACCAATACCGGCTCAATGCAGGCGCCAGCGACGCGACCACCACGCCGCAAGTCTCCAGCGACCTCGCGAGCTGGCTCAGTGGCGCAGGCAACGTCATCACGCTCGGCGGCCCGATCTCGCGCACCGACGGAGTGAATCTTTTCACCGTCCGCGACAACACGCCCGCGACCGGCGGAGCCCGCTACATTCGCCTCCGCATGGTAGCGCCGTAGCAGACGTGGCCCGCGCCACTTTTTAAAAACTCCGCTGTCGCCAAACGCGAAGCTACAGCGGTACTATCGCGGCCCATGTTTAAGAAGCGCTACTCACGGCCCGGCACGGCTCCCGCCACTCTAAATCCTCTGCCCTGCGCACAAGGGAAGACGATGCTTCGGGTGCTGGAATACGGTCCCGACGGTGTGAACGAAACCACCGTGAAGAGCGTCGCCGACCTTCCGGCGAACGCCAACGACGGGAAGACTCGCTGGATCGAAATGAACGGCATCGGCGACGCAAACGCGCTCCGTCAATTGGGCGAGCGCTACGACCTCCATCCTCTCGCACTGGAAGACGTTCTCAACGTCGGCCAGCGCCCTAAGTTTGAGGCATACGAGAAGCACCTCTTCATCATTGCACAGATGATTTACAACGAAGACCAGGAGACGATGTGCGCGGAGCAAGTAAGCCTTTTCGTCTCCAACAATCTACTCATCAGTGTCCAGGAAGACGCCGAGACGGATGTCTTTGAGCCCGTCCGCCAGCGCATCCGGGTGGGCGGCGGCTACATCCGCAAAATGGGGCCCGACTACCTCGCCTACGCGCTGCTCGACGCGATCGTGGATCACTGCTTCCCCGTATTGGAAAAGTTCGGCGAAGAACTCGAAGAAATGGAGGACAAAGTCCTCGCAAAGCCCGACTCCCGCAACGTGGCGCAGATTCACAACGCAAAGCGGATGCTCATGCAACTCCGGCGATTCGTCTGGCCGGAGCGCGATGTCGTCAGCGCGATGCTGCACAGCGACAACGCACTCATCCGCACGGAGACGAAAGTCTTCCTCCGCGACCTCTACGACCACACCGTGCAAATCATGGACCTCATCGAGGCATATCGCGAAGTCGCGACGAGCCTTTTTGAAATGTACCTCAGCAGCGTAAGTATGCGGACCAATGAAACGATGCGGGTCCTCACCGTCATCTCCGCCATTTTCATCCCGCTCACGTTCATCGTCGGGCTCTACGGGATGAACTTCTCCCCGACGCTCCCGGACGGAAGTCCCGCGCCCGCCAACATGCCCGAGCTGCATTGGAAATACGGATACTTGTTTGCACTCGCGCTCATGGCACTCGTGGCGCTCGGACAAATCTATTTCTTCAAACGGAAGAAGTGGCTGTAGGCAAAAAAGCGATGCTCATCATCCACACCAGCAATCAGCTCGAAGCGCTCGCAGAAATGCTGGCCGGGATGATTCAACAGAACCCGCTCCCGCCGCTGATGCCGGAAACCGTCGTCACGCAAAGCATCGGCATGAGTCGCTGGCTCTGCCTCGCGCTCGCAGAGAAACTCGGCGTCGCAGCAAACATCGTATTCCCCTTCCCTGCAAAGTTTGCGGAGGAGGAACTCGCCCGACTCCTCCCATCCCAAACCGGCTCGCCCATCTACCGCCGCGAAGTACTCCCGTGGCGGATTCATGCGGTGCTCGGGCCGTTGCTCGCAGACCCCGATTTCAAACAACTCCGCGACTACGCTGGCGACGATGCTGACCGCTTTTGGCAGCTCTGCCAGCAACTCGCCGCGACCTTCGACCGATACGTTGCGCACCGCCCGCAGATGCTCCGCGAGTGGGACGCCGAACGCTACACGCCCGATGAACGCTGGCAGGCAAAGCTCTGGAAAGCCCTCGCCGACGGCGCTCTCCACCCCGCCGCGCTCCTCGCGAAAGCCGCCGCATTGCCCCCGAATAATTCGGTCCCGCGATGCGCGATCTTCGGCCTCAGCTCGCTCGCGCCGACGTATCTGGAATTTCTCGCGATGATCTCGACTCATCGCGAAGTGCATCTTTTTCTCCTCGCACCGACGCGCCATTATTGGGGCGACATCCAGAGCGAGCGGGAAAAAGCCCGGCTCATCCAATGGAGCGCGCGCCACAAAAAAATCGCCGGCGCAGAGCACAGCGAGCCCGGCCATCCATTGCTCGCAAGCCTCGGGAAAGTCGGCCGCGATTTCCATGAAGCCCTCGTCGAATTGTCCGCTGCGGATGAACCCGATGCATTCATCTCGTCCGGCGGAAACACACTGCTCGCACGCTTGCAGGACGACATTCTCGAGCTCACCCCGCTCGACGAGGAGCGCGATGCACTGCCGCCCGACGAAAGCCTGCGTCTGCACAACTGCCACTCGCCCGTCCGCGAGCTGGAAGTGCTCCACGATCAATTGCTCGCCGCATTTGAAGCCGACCGCTCGCTCACTCCGCGCGATGTGCTCGTCGCCGTGCCCGACATCGAAGACTACGCGCCATTTATCGAGGGCGTTTTCGGCGCGCCGGAGAGCGAGACAGTGCGATTCCCCTACTCCATCGCAGACCGCGAAGTTCGCGCGGAAAGCGGCGTCGCCGATGCGTTTCTCCGCGCGCTCGAACTCGTCGAATCCCGATTCCCCGCAAGCGCAGTGCTGAGTCTGCTCGACTGCCCGGCCATCCACACGAAGTTTGGATTTACCGATGCCGACCTCCCGCTCGTGCGACAGTGGATCGTGGACAGCGGCATCCGCTGGGGCCGCGACGCCGCGCATCGCGCCGAGCTAAATCTCCCGCAGAGCAACGAGCACACATGGCAGTTCGGCCTCGACCGGCTCATCCTCGGCTTCGCGCTGCCCGGCGACGGAGCGCAACTGTTCCGCGAAATCCTGCCCGAACCGGCGGTCGAAGGAAGTCTCGCGGACACCCTCGGGCGCTTCGCCATGTTCACGCACACGCTGTTTGAAAAAGCCGCAACCCTGCGTCTCCCGCGCACCGTTGCGGAATGGGTCGCCGCGCTGCAAAGCACGCTCACCGAGCTTTGTGAGAACGACCACGATTTCGCGGAACAATGGACGGACGTTGCACAGGCGGTCGCGGAGCTCGCGGCAAACGCAGCGTTCGCGCAACACCGCGAACTCATTCCATTCAGCGTCATCCGCAATTGCGTCCGCGAAACGCTCGTGGGCTCGCAAAGGGGCACAGCGTTTCTCCGCGGAGGCATCACATTTTGTTCGTTGCGCCCGATGCGAGCGATCCCGCATCGCGTGATTTGTCTGCTGGGAATGAACGACACCTCATTTCCCCGCCAAGATCGCGCGCCCGCGTTCGACCTCACCGCCGCGCAACCGCGCCCCGGCGATCGCTCCACGCGCGATGATGACCGCTACCTTTTTCTCGAAGCGCTCATCAGCGCTCGCGACCGGATCATCATCTCGTGGTGCGGGCAGTCCGCGCGCGACAACAGCCCTCTGCCACCCAGCGTGATCGTCTCCGAGCTGCTCGACGTGCTCGCGCGCCACTACGGGATCGTGGCGGAAACGCTCATCACAAAACACCGCCTCCAGCCATTCAGCCGTCGCTATTTTGAAGGCGGCCCTTTGTTCAGCTACTCCGCAGCCAATGCGCGCGGCGCAGCCTCAGCACTTGCTCCCGGTGCCACTCTGCCTTTCGCTGCGGCAATTCCAAAAACCACGCCAAGCAGCGATGTCACGCTGGATCGACTCGTCGAGGCACTCACGCGGCCCGCCCGATTTTTTGCCACTGAGAGACTCGGCATCCAGCTTCCGTATGACGAGGCACAGCCCGAGGATACGGAACCGATGGAAACCGGCAGGCTCGATGAATACGCGCTCGCCACGCGACTCACAGACGCACACTTCTCCGGCACCGACTCGGATTCGCTGCTCCGCGCAACGACTGCCACTGGCATGTTACCGCACGGCTACGCGGGCGAGAGCTTCTTTCAAGACACCGCGCTCGAAGTGCGCCGCCTCACGAGCCATCTGCCGGGATCAGCGAAAGAGCCAGTATCCATCAGCCTCCCCGTTGGCGACTGGCGCATCACCGGTTCATTGCGAATCGTCACGGATGCCGGATTGCTCAGCCTCCGGCCCGCGACGCTCAAAGGGCGCGACTATCTCCGAGCATGGATTTCCCATCTCGTGCTCTGCGCCGCCAAGTCACACGGCGTCGAACCCCGTTCGATCCTTATCGGCGACAACGGCGTGTCCGAATACGGACAAGTGCCAGCCGAAGAAGCTACGCAACTCCTGCTGGAACTCCTCGCGCTCTACGCAACGCTCCACGAGAAGCCCGTCCCACTTTTTCCTGACAGCTCGATCGAGTTCGCGATTTACACACTGAATCTCGGCGGCAAAAAAAAGAAGGACCCGCACGACGCGGCACGCCTAAAATGGTTCGGCGGCCAATACGCCGCAGGCAAGCCCGAGTCACGCGACTCGTGGAACGCGCTCGTTTGGCGCGATGAGCCCGAGCCGCTTGGCGAGGAGTTTACGAGGATCTCACTCGCCGTTTTCTCGCCGCTTTTGAAAAATCTTACATCGCGAAAATGAGCACACCATTTCTCCTGCTCGATACTCCGCTCCCGCCCGGCGTGACCCTCTTGCAAGCAAGCGCCGGAACGGGAAAAACCTACACGCTCGCCGCACTCGTGCTTAGGCTCATCGCCGAGGAAGGCATCCCCATCGGCAGGATCGTCGTCACGACCTACACAATCCCCGCGACTGCGGAATTGCGCAGCAGAGTTCGCGAGTTGTTGGCCGAAGTACTCGACGATTTGCCGCGAGAAAAGCCCACGCCTTTTGTCGCTGAATTCGTACGACACAACGCCGGAAATCCAGACTTCACGCCACGACTCGCGGCGGCGCTTCGGGACTTCGACCAAGCGAGCATCTCGACCATCCACGGCTTCTGCCACCGCATGATTTCGGAGCGGACTTTCGAAAGCGGGACGCGACCCTCGCTGGAACTCGTGCCTGATGAAAGCGCGCTCGTGCAGGAAACTGCCGAGGATTTTTGGCGTCTTCATTTCAGCAATACCGCACCCGGCCTTACGCCGATCGCCATGCTGAAAGGGCTGACTCCAGACAACCTCGCACGTCTTTACGCTAACGCCTCGAATCACCAGCAGGCCATCGTGCGCCCCGATGCAGCGGATGCGGAGCGGACCGGTGCCGAAGTGCTCGCGATGCTGACCGAGTTGCGCGCACAATGGCCGACGTGGCGCGAAGCTCTGCTGCGGATTTTCATCACCGACGCGGATTGGGCGATTGGCGATTGGGGCAAGGTCGAGGTCATGCAGCCTCAGTTCGAACTCATTGAGCGACTCGCCACCGACGAGCACGCACCACTCAGCGCGTATCAAGCGCTCGACTATTTCCGGCCTTCCGTAATTCACAAATCGGGCGTCAGCAAAAAGAAGCCGCTCCCTTCGCATCCGTTCATGGATTGGTGCGAGAAGCTCGACGCGGCGTGCGACGCATTCGCCGCGACGACCCGCGCTTCGTTTTTGAAGTGGGCGCGAGCGGATTTGGCCTCCCGAAAAGACCGCCTCGGGCTCATCGCGTTCGGCGATCTTCTCTCGATTTTTCACGCTGCGTTGCATCGACCCGGTTCCGAACATTTGGTCTCGGCGATTCAGGCTAGATTCGACGTTGCGCTCGTGGACGAGTTCCAGGACACCGACCCGATTCAGGCCGGAATCTTCCAGCGGCTATTCGGCGAAAAGCCGCAGCGCCTGTTCTTCATCGGCGACCCGAAGCAGGCTATCTACGGCTTTCGCGGCGCTGATTTATTCACGTATCTCCGCGTCACCGGTAAGGCCGATCGAAAATTCCGGCTCGATACGAATCACCGCTCCGACGCGCTGCTGGTCGAATCGGTGAACACACTTTTTCGTCGCACCGCCACGCCGTTTATTGATGGAGAGATCAAGTTCGAGTCGGTCCTCGCTGCGCGAAAGCCGGAAGAGCGCCCGCTCACGGTCAATGGATCGCCTCGCTCACCGATGCGGTTTTGGTTTTGGGAATCGGAGAAAGCCACGACATCGGGAAAAGCGAATGCCGATCTACCGCAGGTCGTCGCGAGCGAGATTGTTCGCATGTTGAAAAGCAGCCGCCTCGGAGAGCGCGCCCTGCTTCCGCGCGACTGCGCGATTTTGTGCGTGAAGAATGCGCAGTGTCAGGAAATGCAGGCAGCGCTCGGCGAGCGCGGCGTCCCGTCCGTGGTGCTCACCAACGCCAGCGTGTTCGGCTCCGATGAAGCGCGCGAATTTCATCTCATCGTAACAGCGCTCGCATCGCCTTCCCGCGAAGCGTGTATCCGCGCTGCGCTGGCGACGCGTATTCTTGGATACGATGCTGCGGCGCTGGAGCGCGTGAGCACTGAGTCCCACGAGTGGGAGGCGATTCTCGCGCGGTTTCACGGCTACCACTTGCGCTGGCGGGAAGGCGGATTCATCCAGATGTTTCGCGAGCTGATTCAGGCCGAGCATCTTCGCACGCGTATGCTTGCGCAGCCGCAGGGCGAACGCGTTCTGACGAATCTGCTGCACCTCGCGGAACTCCTTCACTCCACGGCGCAGGAACTTCAACTCGGTCCGAGCGGTCTGCTGCGCTGGTTCGCCGAGCAGGTGCAAAATCCTGGTTCCGGCGAGGAGCGGGAACTGCGTCTGGAGAGCGATGACGACGCGGTGAAAATTCTGACCATTCACAAAAGCAAGGGGCTCGAATGGCCCGTCGTCTTTTGCCCGTTTCTTTGGTCGAAAGCCGACCTTCATAAGAACCACGATCCGCTTTTTCACGATGCTGATTTCCAAGCCATCCTCGACCTTGGATCACCCGACCGCGCCCACGCAGTGACGCGCGCCGAGCACGAGCAACTCTCAGAGCGGCTCCGCCTGCTCTACGTCGCGCTCACACGCGCTAAGCACGAATGCCACGTCGTGTGGGGCAAATTTCGCGACAGCGAAAACAGCGCGTTGATGTGGCTCCTGGAGCCGCCAGCAGACCCAGGTGACGATGCTCCTGCGGCGCTCCGCACGCACGCCGAAAGCCTCACTTCGGATATGTTGCAACGGACAATCACCTCCATTGCCGCTGAGAGCCCGGAGCACTTTGCCACGGGCGGGATTCCCGAAATCGCGGATGCTCTATACGCGCCAACCGCGAGCGCGTCCGCTATCGGCGACGCTCGTGTTTTTCACGGAGCCATCGATCGTTCGTGGCGAGTTTCGAGCTTCACCGCATTTACTGCCGCGCGGAATTCCGAGGAAGCCGATCACGACCATGACGTGCGCCCGGCAGCGACGGGCGAACGTCGCGGGATTCACGCTTTTCCGTGCGGAATGAAAGCGGGCGTCTGCCTCCATGACATTCTGGAGAACCTCGATTTCACTCGTCCATCGAGTATTCATGCCCTCGTAGAGAGCAAGCTGAGGCTCCACGGGATGCACACTCTGGAGCACGCGCTCGCGGTCGTGCAGACCGTTCGCAAGCTCGTCGATGTCCCGCTCCTCCTCGCTCCGCCCGCCCCGCCTGCGAAGAAGTCGCGCAAGAAAGAGGAAGCAACACTGGAGCTGCCGATGCCGGGCGACGGGCTTCGTCTCTCGGCTATTCCGACGAGCCGCACGCTCCGCGAATGGGAGTTTCACTTGCCGTCCGGACTCATCACGCAGCAGGAACTCTCGGCGTTCGTTGAGGCAGGACTCACGTTCGAGCCTCGGCGCGGGATCTTGAAGGGATTCATGGATCTTGTGTTTGAGCATGACGGGCGGTTCCACATTCTCGACTGGAAATCCAATTCACTTGGCACATCGAGCGACAACTATTCGGCGGAAGCGATGCGGGCAGAGATCGTGCATCACCGCTACGACCTGCAATGGCAGATTTATCTCCTCGCGCTGCACCGATACCTTCGCATGAGGCTGGGCAAAAACTACGATCCTGCGCGCAACCTCGGCACCGTTTTTTATGTGTTTCTACGCGGCGTGGAGATTTACCAGCCGACGCTTGGCATTTACCGCGCCGAGCCCGATCTAGCTGCGATTAACCGGCTTGATGCCCTCTTTTCCAATCCATGAGCACTGCCATCGCGCCCCATCTCATCCACTTGCTCGCACGCCTAAACGGCTCCACTTTTCCCGAATTGGAAGCGAGCGTGTTTGCGCTCTGCGAAGCGCTGGAGCAAGGCCACGTCTGCCTTCCGCCGGATAAAGTGACGGGGCTTCATCAGTTGCGGGCGTCCAGTGTGGTGGGTAATCCGGGCGACTTTCGTCCACTCATTCTCGACGCCGCAGGAAGGCTGTATCTTCAGCGATACTGGGATCACGAGAACCGGCTCGCAGTGAATCTTCTCGCTCGCGCTGCCACTCGGCCGGTGTTCGATGACGCGCTCCTCTCTTCGGGAATCGAACATTTTCTCGCCGACGGCGATCCGCTGCAACGCGCGGCGGTAAGGAACGCAGCGACTCGCAAGTTCAGCGTCATCACAGGCGGTCCTGGAACGGGGAAAACCTACACGGCGACTGTCGCACTTGCGCTTCTTGCGACGCAGTTTTCCGCAAGCGGAATCCGCGCGCGCATCGTCATCGCTGCGCCGACAGGAAAGGCTGCGGCGCGCATCGGCGAATCGCTGAAATCCACGCTGGAGAAATTCCCGCTTACGCCGGAAGTGCGCGCACTTTTGCCGACTGAAGCGAGCACGGTGCATCGGCTCCTCGGCAGTCGTCCCGGTTCGCCGGAGTTCAAATTCCGCGCTGGGAATCCGCTGAATGCAGACGTTGTGGTGATCGATGAGGCCACGATGGTCGATCTCCCGCTGATGGCGCGACTCTTCGACGCGCTGCGACCAGAGACACGAGTGATCCTGCTCGGAGACAAAGATCAGCTCGCCAGCGTGGAAGCCGGGCACGTGCTCGGCGACATTTGCGCCGGGCTGCATGATGGCAGCGCGAGCCCGATTCGGGAGAGCATCACCGAGCTTTCGCGGAACTACCGATTTGGCGACGAAAGCAGCATCCATCGGCTCAGTCGCGCGATTCGCACGGGCAATGAAGGCTCGGTGCGTGCGCTGCTCAAAGTGGATCGCTCTGATCTTTCCTCGCTGGAAATCTCCGCATCTTTCGCCACGCATCTTGCGCCGCGAGTCGTCGAAGGGTTTCGGCATTTCCTCACGGCGGCGACTGCCGGTGAAGCGCTTGCACGCTTTAGCGAATACCGAATTCTTACCGCCACTCGCAACGGCGACGGGAGCGCGGAACACATGAACCGGCTCACCGAGCGCGCACTTGCGGACGCCCGGCTCATTGATCCCACCGACCGCAATTATGCAGGCCGCCCGATCATCATTCGCCACAACGACTACAACCTGCGCCTTTTCAACGGCGACATCGGCATCATCCGTCCCGACCCGGAATCTGGCGGAAATTTGCGCGCTTTTTTTGCAGGCGAAGATGGCGATCTCCGCACGCTCGCGCCGACGCGATTGCCGGAGCACGAGACGGCATTCGCGATGACGGTCCACAAATCGCAGGGCAGCGAATTCCGCCGCGTGCTTGTCGTTCTGCCGCCGCGCGATGTGCCCGTGCTCTCTCGCGAGCTGCTTTATACCGCGGTGACTCGCGCGCGCGAAAACGTCGAGCTGTGGTGGAATGAAGCAGCCATCGGCCCATGCCTTTCCCGCACGGTCCGTCGATTCAGCGGACTTCGGGACCGGCTGTGGAGCGCGTAATGCGATCTGCTCCAAAATAACGAGATTATATCGGAAGCGCGAATGGGAGCGGGGCTTTCCTAAGCCCCGTTGCCACGTAAGTGGCAAGCGCGAGTTGCCGCTATCGCGCCAATCGGGGCTTAGGAAAGCCCCGCTCCGATTTGACGCCGCTGTCGCGTTTCTTTATTTTGTGAAGGATGGCCTCAGACCTTCATCCAACGCTGCGCGCGGTCGGCTCTGAGGATTGCTTCGCAGAGCTTCACTTCCTCGTGTCCGTCTTCGACGCTCGCGAAAAGCGGTTCGGTTTTTTTGCCGCTGGCGATGTGCTCATACACGCAGCGGTAGTGCATTTTATGGCTATCAGGAAAGCCCTCGGCGTGGCCACCGGGGTAGTCGGAAAAATGTGCGATGTCTTCGTGAAAGCCCGGCGCGAACCGCTGGCGCACTTCGTTGGGCTGGTCGCGGCGTCCGACGTGCAAGACGTTTGGGTCCTGCAATTCCCAGCGTACACTTCCCTCCGAGCCGTAGATGCCAATCGCGAGGCTGCACTTCCAGCCAGCGGCAACTTGGGAGATGCTGGCGTTGGCGTGAACGCGGTCGGCGAAGCCGTGTTTTGCGCGCGCAAATTGCAAAAGCACCGTGGCGAAATCCTCGGTATCCACGGTGTATTGCACCATGTCGTTCGGGTCCACCTTTGCAAATGTCTGCACCTCGCCACGAGGCCGCATCCGCTTTTTGTGGAAGGTCTCCAACGTGGCAAATACGCTGTCCACTTTCGCCCCGAGGATGAATGAAACGGCGTCCATCCAATGTGTGCCGATGTCGCCGACGGCGCGCAGTTTGCCGCCCTCGCTGGCATTGAGCCGCCAGTTGTAGTCGGTCTCCTTCAAGAGCCAGTCTTGGAAAAAATGGCCCTGCACATGGATGATGCGCCCGATGTCGCCGCGCTGGACCATTGCTCGCATTTGCAGGATCGCGGGGAAAAAGCGGCAGTTGTAATTTACTGCAAAAACCGTCTTCGCTTTCTTCGCTGCTTTTACGAGCAACGCGGTTTCCTTCGTCGTCATGCCGAGCGGCTTTTCGCAGACGACGTGTTTGCCGGCCTTGATGGCTGCGAGCGCTTGCACGACGTGGAGCTTGTTGGGAGAGGTGATGTGGACGACATCGACATTCGGCGATTTGAGCAGTCCCTCGTAGTTGTAGTCGCCGTACACTTCGGAAATGCCCCATTTTTCAGCGAGCGCGGTGGCGGATTTCGTGGAGCCGCAGACTGCGGTGACTTGCACGCCGAGACGCTTGAGCGCCTCAAGGTGAACGGGACCGATGAAGCCAGTGCCAATGAGCCCGGCGCGAAGATGGGATAGGTTCATCTGAGGGGAATGGGGGAAGACCGCGCCCTTTGCAAGCGCATGGTGCGGGGGGAAATGACGAATGACGAATGACGAAGTCGCAAGCGTGCGGTGAAATCAACACGCTTGCGTTTCGTCATTCGTCATTCGTCATTCGTCATTCGTCATTGGCGGGGTCATTCCCCATCCCGCCCTACCTCACCTTCATTGCCTCAATTGATGCAGCCCCCACGACAACAACCGGTGAGAATCCGTCCATATATTGTCCCGGCGGCGCTCGCCGAGCAGGACGCAGATGACGTGCCGTCCGTTTTCCGTCGCGCTCGAAATAAGACAATGCCCCGAAGCCTCCGTGTATCCGGTCTTCATGCCGTTGCAGAGGCCGAAATATTTCATCAGCTTGTTGGTGTTGTCGAAATTTGTGACCCTACCGGAGCTGTAGTTCCACTGGAGGATCTTCGTGCTCATGATCCCGCGGAGAACACGATTGCGATATGCGTGCAAGGCGAGCCGCGCCATGTCATGGCCAGTGCTGTATTGGGAAGGCTCGGTGAGACCATTCGGGTTCACAAAACGCGAATTCCTCATGCCGAGTTCACGGGCTTTCGAATTCATTTTCTCGGCAAAGTCCTCCACACTTCCGGCATTGTCGCGGGCAAGGCAACGGGCGACATCGTTCATGCTTTTCACCAGCAAAATACGCAGGAGATCGTAGCGGCGATACCGCTCGCCATCCTTGAGCCCGAGCTTCGTTTGCTCGCATCGGGCATCCTCCGCCCTAACCGTCACGCTTGAGTAAAGATCCCCTTCCTCGGCGATGATAAGCGCGGTCATCAGTTTTTGCGTGCTTGCCACAGCTCGGGGGACAGACGCATTTTTCTCGTAGAGAACACGCCCCGTTGCAGCGTCGCAAACGATGACGGTCTCAGCGCTCGTCCCCGGAAAAACGCTGGGATCAAAATCCCCAAACGGGCGGAATACTCCGGGAGTCTCCGGGCGCGCAATCGTGCTCGGCCTCGAAGTCGGGGCCGGCTTCGACTTTCCTGAAGGTTTCGCCGGTGCCGCAAATGCAGGAGACAGCGAGAGGGAAATGAAGGCGAAGATGACGGCGAGAAGTCTCATGAAAGAATGACGGTGATAGCTAGAACCTTCGGGGCATCCACGCAAGCGGACTTGTGATGAACCGGCACGATTTCATACAGCAGAGCAAGAGAAAGAAGGAGGAGACGATCCTCTCATCGGAGGGGCTAGCCTGGTACTGCGGAATCTCCACGAGAGGACTTTACCACCCAAGCCCCATTGCGCGGAGTTCGTTGTTGAGCTTTTGCAAATCCCAAAGCCACAAGTCGCTTTTCCCCGTGCCGATGGCGGAGAGCCAGTGGCCGGTGGCGCTGATGGCGAGTCCGCCGATGCGTTCTTGGATGGGAAGTTTGAGCGTGATGAGCGTTTCCCATTTTTCCGTGCGGATGATGGCGATTTCTTCGGCGGTGGGTTGGATGATGAGCAGTTTACTGTCGGCGGAAAAGTTGGTTTCGCCGATGCCGTGGGTTTTGCGCGGCCAGCGGGCTACGATGTTCCAGCCCGTGGTTTCCAGCACGCGGATTTCGTTGTCCCCGGCGCAGGAGAGCCAGCGTCCGTCGAGACTAAGGGCCACATGTGCGCCGACGTTGAATGTCTCTGTGTGGAGTAAAATCGGTCGATCTTGGCGGCCTTCCAAGTCCCACACCCAGACGCCCCGGCCATGAAAACTGCCGACCGCCAATCGCCTTCCGTCGGCGCTCAGGGCGAGGCGGACGGGGTCGCCTTGGGTGCCGGGCGCTCTGCTCGGCACCTTTCGCCACGGCTTGCCATCGCGCCAGACACAGGCGGGCCCCATGTTGCCGATGGCGACGACGCGGCCATCGGCGGAGGCTGCCCACGATTCGATGTGGTCCGGGTGCAGTTCGGGGAAATCGGTGATTTTTAACGGCTCAGAATGGGCATCGGTGATGAGCGCGTCAGGCCCTGCTGTGCTATGAAACGCGTGCGTGGTGGCTCCATTTTTTGCCAAGATGGTGAAGCGTGGAGGCTCGGCCTGCCAGTGGATGCCGAAGGCGGCTGCGGCATCTTTGCGCGCGGCCTCCGCGAGATTCAGCGGGTCCAAGGGCCACCACCGCACGCCGTTGCCGTCCCATGCGGTGAGCCACCGTTCGTCGGGGCTAAATCGTGGGCTCATCGGCTGGTCTGAGTGGGTCGGGAAATTGTGTAGGACTGTGCTGGGTCGCCACGCATAGACTTGGGCTGCGTCGTTCTCCCAACTCACGGAGGCGAGCAACTCCTGTTCGGGTGAGTAGTTGAGATAGCCTGCATTAGGGATGCGCAGGATGGGTTGCTCATGGAGAAGATCCTCCACCCATGTGACGCCGAGCCAAGAGCTCGTCGCCATGAGATGCGGCGGGTCTAAAAATGCGGCCTGTGCTCCGCCGCCGCGTTGACGGGTGGCAAGGGCGGGGCCTTTTGCGCCATTATGAAAAGTGTTCAGCGTGTGGTGCCCGCTGGCGTCTTTGGTAAACGCAACGGCCCACCGCCCATCGTGGCTGGAATTTACTCGGGAAACTCCGGGCACCGTGAGCCGCAATTTCTCGGCGGAAAGGACGGGCTCCTTCAGCGGGCGAGCTTCCCTCGGCTTTGTGCCGGGCACGGCCCATCGGTTGCCGGAGCCATCCTGGAGCACGGTGCCGCCTTCGATGAATTCGAGCGACCAATCGTGCGTGATTACAAAACCAGCAGGCATCGGCAGAGCCGGGCCGCCATCGAGCGGGATGATCTCGGCGCGCCCCGTCAGGCGCTGGAGACGCGGTGTCCCAGGCCGGTAGGAGAGCCGCAGGTATTGGCGCTGGGCGAGATTCATCGCGAGACTTTGCACGCCGACGGGGATCTCGCCGCAGGGCAGCACGACTAGGTCGGCATGGCCGAGTAAAAAAGCCGCGTCGTCCCGCAATGGCAGCGTGGGCTCGATGGTCGCAGCCTCGCGAGCAGCAGCGAGGCCGTTCGCCACGCTCCCGGCGGAATGGTCGTAGCGCGCGGCCCGCACGCGGTCTTGCAGGCCATACCATTTGGCGAGACGGGCGGCTTCGAGGGCAGAGGCAGCGGTGCTTTCGCTCTGCGCTTGGGCGAGTTTTACCTTGGCAAAATCCGACTCCCGGCGCTGCCAATAAAAAGCCGCGCTGGCCAGCACCGCGATGCCTCCAAGCGCGAGCATGGCAACACGCGCCGAGCGCAGCCCACTTTCCAGCCGCCGCAGCCTCCGCACCGAGCGCCCACTCGCCACCAATGCCGCATCCGCCAACATCTCGCGCGCCGACTTATATCGTTGCTCTGGATTGCTCTCACACGCCCGGAGCACGATTTCGTTGAGTTCCAGACATTGGTGAAAATCATACCGTTGCGACCAGTCCAGCGGAACCTCGGGAAAGCGCGACCGCTCAAACCCGGTGAGCGCTTCGTAGAGCGTTTTCCCCAGCCCGAAAATATCCGCCCGCTCCGTCCCCGGCCCATCCATCGGCACATAGCCTTCCGTGCCCACAAAAGTCCGCGAGTGCCCCGCCTCCGCGACCAGGCCGATGTCCCCGAGTTTTGCGACGCCGGACACGAAGAGAATGTTCGACGGCTTCACATCGCGATGAATCAGCCCCGCCTCGTGCAGATGCGCTAAGACGCCCGCCAGCGCCGTCACCAGCTCGATACAATCCTCCGCAGGCAACTGCTTTCCAGCCTCCAAGCGGGTCGCCAGCGTGAGCGGCTTGTAAGACTCTGGGCTGTTCTCCGGCCCGACCGTGGCGGAGTCCGCGAGTTCCATCACGTAGTAAAAAAAACCCTCATCGTCCCGCCGCCCGATGTGAAGAATATCCACCATCCCCTCGTGTGCCCTGGAGACAGGCTCACTGCGCCGAATGCCCGCAAACTCCCGCTCATACGGACGTTCGTTTTCAAACGAATCCCGCCGCACGATTTTCACCGCCCGCCATGTCCCCATCACATTGCGGGCCAGCCACACTTCGCCGTAGCTGCCGCGACCGATTCTCCGCAACAGCTCGTGGTCCGGGATAGCGGGATGGAGCACAGCCGACCCCGCTGCATCGGGCGGGACGCCTGTGCTACAATCGCTCCGCGCCTCTTCCGAACTCATCAATCCAATTCCTTTCGAAGCCGGGCGATCTCTTTTTTCACCAGCGAACCCACCCGATATTTCGCCAGATAAACCTGCGTGCGGCTTAGCCCCAGCGTCTCCCGAATTTGCTCCACGCTCAGCCCCTGCACCGCGCTCATGTGGAAAATCTGCATCGACCGAGTCGAAGTATCTTTCCCCGCCGTCTCCATCGCCTCCCGCAGCAAGTAAGCCTGCCATTCCTCATCCCACACCGCGTCATTGATGAGCGCCTTGTCCGCACGCACATCGAACACCTCCGGCGGCAACTCCACGCGCACCGCGCCCTCGCGATATTTCTTCCGCAAAAAGTCCGCCACTTTATGCGTCGTGATCTGCCGCAACCAGCCACGGAAAGAACCCTTCGAGCGGTCGAGAGTAAACGTGGAGATGCCCTTCGCCACAGCCGCCAGCGCCTCCTGCGCGACATCCTCCGCATCCTCATTCTTCAGCCCCGCCTTGGCGCACACATGGAAAACCAGCCGTGCATATTGCTCATGAAAAATCCGCCACCCCGCCGCATCCGATGCATTGCGAACGCGCGCCAGCAAGCTGCTGCGAGTCGGCGGAAAAGGATCGGTATTTGTCGCGGTGGACATGAGATTTGGATAACAGATTCGGGAAGATGAACACGGTTTTTGTCTCACCTTTGTTCGGCGGAGCGGGGCGGATTTATCAAAAAAACTATCAAACGAATTCAGCCGTCGCGACGTGGCGAAGTGCTTTGGGCCGCAGCGCCTCGCTTGCGAAAGTAGTCAGCAAAAGACTGCGAGATGCGGAAGGAATGGGAAATAACACGAAGACGTTGTCTGCGGGAACAACGTGCGCGGGGTAGGGCGGGTATTTTACCCGGTGCATACAGCGTAGGACGGACGTTCTTCTCGCGAAAGACCCGTATTCTACTCCGGGCGTGCCGCGTAGAATACGCGGCACGGCGGGTAGAATACCCGCCCTACCCCGCGCACGTTTTATCGCAATCGCAACGCTTCATTCTTCAATACTTTGCACAGTGTTCTTCAGGAGCAAAAGACCGGGGCGGAAAGAGCAGGAAATATCGCGCTCTTTTTTGCCGACCATTTTTATGCCAAAATGAGCGACTCCTTTTTGGCAGAAAGATGTTGGGCAGAAAAAAGCCGCGATACCCCGGAAACTCGGGAGCAAATGACCGCGAAGGGCGGAAGGTGCGATGTGCAACGCGAGCGCGTAGTGGTGCCGAAACGGTCTCTGTGAATTCGGCCTCCTGCGCAGCAACGAGTGATGCGCTCTGCTTTGTTACTCGGGGAGTATTTCCACTATGAACCGACAGAGGACAGCGAGGGGAAACCATCACTGTATCATTTTGTGACCATCATTTTGTGAATTCTGGCGTTACATGGAAACAAAATGATGAGCACAGAATGATGGTCTATTCCTCCAGATATCGTTGCTGTCCAGAATCGTCGGCATCGACCCGCTCGACGGGCAGAGTTACCTGCGAATCCTCGCCAGCAGCATCAACCCCGCGCGCACCGTGGAGACGCTGACATTTACGAGCAGCCCGACGCGTGTGTATCGCGTGGTGAGTTCGCCAAACCTCACGACGTGGACGCCGTCGCTGAACGGCTGGTTCAGCGGATTCTTCGGCAGCACCATCGCCACGGAAACGCTGCCGAGCCCGCAGGCGAAGTATTTCTTCCGAGTGGAGGCGAAGCGCCCGCTCACGCCGTGAAAAAGTAGCCGGATTTCGCCAAACATCGCGCGTCATTTTCCCGACTCCGGCGGACGGGTAGAAAAAAAAAGTTGAGACAGCGTGATAGATCCCCGCGCAAGCCGCGAATCCTGAAGTGATGCTCCATCGCGCCCGGAGAGTTTTCCGGTGTGCAATTCCCAACGAACTTATGAAAACGCTCGACTACTCACTTTCCATTCTCACGTTTCTCGCGTGTGTCGCATTATTTCACTGCGTCTTCATGCTGTTCACGTCGGCGGGTCCGGGGATGTGAAAACGGGCGTTTCCCCCGCTGAAAACATTTCTTGAGAAAACGTGATAAATCCCCGCATGGCGGACGAATTCTGGAGATAACACAACATCCTTAGCGGCTCGGTTTTAGCTAAAGAGGGCGTGTCTTTTTCTATGAAACGTCTATTTAATCTTCTCGCTGCCTTCGCACTTTCGCTCGCCGCCTTCGCTGCGCCGCCGGTGAATGATCATTTCGCGAACTCCATTGATCTGACTCCGGCGATCAACAGCTCAATCGCGGGGACTACGGTGGACGCCACGACTGAAGTCGCTGAACCTGTGCCGCTCGCCTCCAATCTGAGGACGGTGTGGTATCAGTGGACGGCGACTTCGAGTGGAGCGGTGCGCTTGTTCCTTTCGAGCACGCAGGCGCATACCATCACTGTTTATACCGGCTCGGTGGTGAATACGGTTACATTGCTCACCGGGACGAGTTCCGGGGCTGTGGTATTCGTGGATATTCCCGTCACTACAGGCACAACTTATCGAGTGCAGATCGCAGCAGACGCACCCTCGCCAGCCTCGTTTTCGTTGGCGCTGACGGGATTGCTTTCGATTTCCCCTGACAACTACCAAGTCTCAGAAAACGCTGGTACCGTGACCCTGACGGCGACGCGAACACTACCTGTCGGAGCCTCAACGGTGAACCACTCCGCAAGTGCGATCACCGCCTCCAGTCCTGAGGACTTCACCGCGACGACGGGGCTATTGAGTTTTGGAATCGGTGAGACGAGTAAGACATTTACGATTGCGATCACGAATGACTCGGTCGCGGAGGCCGACGAGTCATTCTTCCCTTACCTGCACAACGCGACGGGATCGCAGTCCATTGCTGCTCAGTTTTCATCGGTGACTATCATTGATGATGACCGGCCGGGCGTCGTGTCGTTCACGGTGCCGAGCGTGACGGTCGCGGAGAGTGTGGGATCGGTGACGCTCACAGTGCAGAGGACGAATGGCAGCACGGGCTCGGGGACGGTGGACTATTCTCTAAATTTTAACAACGGAGTCTCAGCGAGCGCTGAGGACTTCATCTTTGCTCCGGGCACACTTACATTTGCTTCGGGGGAAACGAGTAAACAGATTATCGTCCCAATCATCAACGATACCTTGGCAGAGGGTACGGAATACTTTGGCGTTTCCCTCAGCAATCCAAGTGGAGTGTCGATGGGGAGTTTTCAGAGTCAGGAAGTAACGGTGAACATCACGGACACCGATCTGCCGCTCAACGACAACTTCGCTAGTGCGACGATGCTGACGGGGGCAGGAGAATCTCTCGACGCATCGAACATCCGCGCGACGTCGGAAGGGAGCATCGAGGACTCGCTGTTGGGCTTCAATGCAGTGTGGCATCGGTTTACCGCGCCGTCTTCTGGAGTCTTCCAGCTTGGGGCAAATTTTGGGAGCAGCAGCGCCCGCTTGGTCCTTTTCAAAGGCACATCGTACCCGAACTTGGTCCGCCAAACCTCACTGCGATCATCGTTTGGCTCCGCAGAGTATGCGATGCAAGCTGGCGAGACTTACTACATTGCAGTGGGCAATAGTTTTCCAGAAGCGTTCAGTTTCTATTGGTCATTTGCGCAAGGCAGCGTATTCGCGTTCGAAGACTATTACTTCGGCGCTCCGCCCGTTTCCGAAAACGCGGGGCGCATTGACATCGCCATCGTTCGCTATGGCCCAGCCAGCGGGGCGGCTTCGGCGACGGTAACGCTGAACGAGATCTCGGCGACGGCGGGGGTGGATTTCGGCCCGATCAATTTGACAGCCAATTTTGCCGATGGCGAAACACGGAAGACGGTGAGTGTGGCGATTATCAATGATTCGCTGGTAGATCCCCTCGAATGGTTTGTCGTCACTATCTCGGCGGTGACGAACGGCTCGCCATTATTTGATTCTAACAGTTTGCGTGTGGATATCGACGATGATGACGATGATCCGGTGAATGACGACATTGCAAACGCCATCGATGTCTTCGGCGTGAATGGCACGGTGACGGGATCCTATGCGGGAGCGGATATGGAGCAAGGGGAGCCGTCCGTTCGCGATGCCATCGGGACGATTTGGTATCGTTGGCAGGCTCCGGTGGACGGGGTATTGAGGTTGACTGCGATGGTGACTACAGAATTTGGCTCCGGCTTCTTGACACCAGACGCTTTTTCCGGCGCGACACTGGCGGGGCTGATAAAGCTGAATCCAGGCGGGGAACCTGTCGTGGTACACGCGGGGCTGACTTATTATTTCCGTGCAGGCGGCCCGGCGTCCGTCCCAGGCGTCGTGGAACTGACTTGGACGCTGTATTCCGGCGGGCTCATTGGATTTGAAACGGATGAAACTGCCGTGAAAGAGAATGCTGGTTTTGCCGACATCGCGCTGACTCGCGCGGGGGGCGGACGTGCCTCGGTGGAGGTGTATGCGGCCGCCGGCTCAGCGACTGCGGGGGCGGACTATTCGTTCGCGCCGCAGACGGTCGTTTTTGCAGACGGCGAGACTCGCAAGACGGTGCGTGTGACTTTGCTCAATGACGGCTTCATCGAGTCAGCAGAGACGATCACGCTCGGGCTGCGGAATTTCATCGCGGCGGTGCCGGATGGCTCGTCGAATACGGTCACAATTTCGGACGATGACGGTGAGCCGTTCAACAACGCTTTCGCTAGCCCGTTGACGTTGAATGGCACCCCGGTATTCTTGAATGGCTACTCGACTGCCGGTGCGGACCGGGAGCCCGGTGAGCCAGAGCACGGCCTCGCCTCCGTGTGGTGCCAGTGGACGCCCTCGACGAGCGGCGTCACTCGTATAAATTTCACGACAACCGCAATGCTTCTGCCGGGCATCGCTGTTTATACCGGCACCAGCGTGAATGCGCTCACGCAAGTCGCAACGTCACGGAACGGTGTTGTTTATTTCGCTGCGGTGGCCGGGCAGACTTACCGGATCGCGGTGACGGAGCGTTCGACGGACAATCCGAATCTCGGCATATTCGGACTGGTTCTCTCGAACAGCAGTACGGACAGCCTTTACTCGATGGAGGCCGAATCGCTCAGCGTAGCCGAAGGCGGAAGCGTATTTGTCCGAGTCCTTCGCAGCGGAAATACCACGTCGCCCGGCACCGTGCGGGTGGTCTCAAGCGGCGACTCGAGCGATTTCAATAGCTTCTTCCAAATCCTTTCTTTCGGAGCGGGCGAGACCACGAAGGATTTCATCGTCTCCACGATCGATGATGGTTCCCAGGAATATGACGAGCAGTTCAGCGCTATCCTTGAATCCACGGACTCGAGCGGCATCTTGCGGGACCGGACGAGCATCACCATTCGTGACAACGAAATCCCTGCGCCGACCAACGACAACTTCGCCAACAGCGCCGTGTTTCCGGCGAACGGCGGCAGCGTGTTTGGCACGCTCGCCAATGCCACAACGGAGGCACTGGAGCCGCAAGCCGGCACCGACCCGGAGAACTCCGTGTGGTACTCGTGGACCGCGCCAGCAGATGGAATCGCCGCTTTCACCCTCGGGAATCCATTTGCCACAGCAACCGCGTACACTGGCAACTCGCTCGGCTCCCTCACGGCCATCGGCGGCATCGAAAAAATCATCGCCGCCGCAGGTCAGACTTACCGCATCCGCGTAGCTCAAAATCAGTACAGTGTCGCATTTTCCGGAGGCAGCTTCACGCTTTCCTGCTCCTTTACGAGCGGCGCAATCGTCGCCGTCGCTGATGTCATCGGGCGGGAAAATGGAGCCGCTTCGATCGTGCTCACACGCACTTCCGGCGCGGGCGTTGCGTCACTGCGCGTCCGCCTGCAAAGCGGGACAGCGAGCGTAGGGAACGATTTTGCGCCGCTGGATCAATTCGTCGCTTTCAACGCAGGCGAGACGCAAAAAACACTCCCTGTTTCACTGCTCAACGATGCGGATATCGAAGGCGAAGAACGCGCCGCCATTTTGCTGAGCGACG
This sequence comes from Verrucomicrobiaceae bacterium, assembly GCA_043728745.1. GTDB lineage: Bacteria > Verrucomicrobiota > Verrucomicrobiia > Chthoniobacterales > Chthoniobacteraceae > SXWH01. The sequence continues at coordinate 16,048 of JAYTMG010000136.1, read as the reverse complement.
CCTCGGGCTGCATCATCGCCGATGCAGACGCTGCGCTCGTCATCCAAGACGACGACGGACGCCCCGCGAACGACGACCTCGCAAACGCAGCAACCATCACTGGTCGCAGCGGCATCGTCGCCGGCACCAATTCCCGAGCCACGGCAGAAGTCGGCGAAACATCCGTCTCGCGCCGCACCGTTTGGTACCGCTGGACCGCGCCGAGCGCTGGCACCGTCACGTTTAACACCGCAGGCAGCCCACTCGCGGCACTCGTCAACATCGGCGTCGGCGAGTCGTTCCAAGTATTCACTTCGTTCGCGAGCGGTAGCGCCAGCGCGACAATCCCCGTCATCGCCGGGGCAGAATATCGAGTGGCCGTGGACACCAACGCTTTGGAAAATGGCGAGTACCAGCAAGCGCCCTTCGTGCTGAACTGGACGATGAGCATCCCCGGCACATTCTCCTTCGAGAATGCAACGCAAGGCTTGTTCGAAGACGCAGTGAACGTCGTCTTCACCGTCCGGCGCACCGGCGGCAGCGACGGTGCAGTCGCGGTCGATTACTCGCTCATCGGCGAGACAGCCACGATCGGCGTGGACTTCACCGGCAGTTCCAGCGGGACGCTGAATTTCGCCGCGGGCGAAACTTCGAAATCCATCACCGTCGGTATCGTCGAAGACACGCTGTTTGAAGGCACCGAAACATTCCGCGCGGAGCTGACCACGGTTGCCGACGGCGCGGCCATCGGAGCGAACAGCGCCGAGATCATCAGCATCCGAAACGACGACGCATTTACGCCCGACGTGCTCTTTGCAAAGCCCGGCAACTACGCCGCGCACGTGAACCTCGGCGGTCCGCACGCAGCCTCCGGCGTCATCACATTTGCCGTCGCAAAAACCGGCGCACTCACCGGCAAACTCCTACTCGGCGGCGCGACACTGCCGCTCAAAGGATCGTTCGACGCATTTGGCGCAGCCAGCATCACGCTCCCGCGCAAAGCCCGCGCACCGCTCACCATCGCCCTGCAACTCGCGGGTGGCGGCGAGACGCTCACAGGCCGCGTGTACGACGGCACCATCGATCTCCAACTCGACGGAATCCGCGCCGGGAACTTCAACCCGAAAACCGGCGACGTCCCCGCGCAAACCGGCCTCTACACCGCCGCCACACTCGCCAGTGCAGACGGCCCACGCGGAAACGGCGTGGCCGGGATGACCGTCGCGGCCACCGGCGTAGTGAAGTTCATCGGCGCAAAACTCGGCGACGGCACACCCATCGCATTCGGCGGCTTCGTGAGCCGCAGTGGAGAGACGATTTTTTACGTCCCGCTGTATAAAGGAAAAGGCTCCATCGCAGGCCGCATCACGTTCCGCGACCGAGCCGCGACCGACGCCGACAGCACGCTATCGTGGTTCAAACCTGCCGGGCTCATCGGCGAGAAACTCTATCCCGGCGGCTTCAACGTGCAGACCGCATTCATCGCCTCCATTTACACAAAGCCCGCAGGCAACACGCGAATCCTGCTCGATGATTTCGGCGGCAACGGAACCCTCCACCTCGGCGGCCCCGGCACCGATTTCGATGCGGCCATCAACATCGCGGCCAGCACCCAACTCGTCACCGCAACCGGCAACCCGGCGAACTTCGGACTCAAATTCGCCACCGCCACCGGCGCAGGAACAGGAACATTCGCACCGAACCTCCTCCCCGCACCGGGAAAGAAAACACCGTTCACCCTCGTCGTCCTGCAAAAAGCGGGCTTCGGCTACGGACAATTCACCATAGGCGCGGAGACTGGCAGCGTTCTGCTCGCGCCGTAACGTAAGTTTCGCGTCCAATTTCCAATCCATGAAAACTCCATCCATTCCACTCGTCGTTCTATTTATCGCCGCCGCTGGGCTCGCCCACGGGCAGACGATTGAGCGGCTTTACTCTTTTCCCGAGAACGAATCCAGCGGGGCAAATCCATCGGTTTCGCTCACGGTCGGGCCGGACGGCGCGCTGTATGGCACGGCTCAGCGCGGCGGAGTCGGCGACAATGGGACTGTTTTCCGAATCACCACTGCGGGACAGTTCACGCTGCTCGGGAACTTTACCACGGCGACGACGGGGCAGTATCCGGCGACGCGGTTGCTCAATCTCGGCGACGGTTTGTTGTACGGCGTCACGGAGGGAAATGGCCGGATCAACGGCCAGCCGGAGGGGACGATTTTTTCCGTCTCGCCTGCTGGCGGTGTGAATGTGGTGCGCGGCCTTCCTCTGCGGCCAGCAGCGTTGTCTTACCCTGTTTCCATTCTCTCCACGGCGACGGGGAATTTCACCGTACTCACGGGCAGCTTGAATGATGGCGGGCTTTGGCATGTGTCCGCCGACAGCGGCGTGCCGATCACATCCACCGTTTTTGGCGCAAATGCGGGCAATCATTTCAAACACCCGACGCTCGGAAACGACGGGTTTCTTTATGCGGTGGCGCAGGGCTCGAATCCAATTTTCCCAGCGCCGTCACCCGGCACGATTATCCGCGTTCGGCCTGACGGGACGGGCTTTTCGCTCTTGCACAATTGCGTGATGGCGACGGGCGTGAATCCCAATGGCGGCATGGTCCAGGCGACGGATGGTAATTTCTACGGCACGATGTCGGGCGGCGGCAGTGCGGGCAAAGGCTGTGTTTTCCGGCTCACGCCTGCCGGAGTTTATTCCGTGATCGCGAACTTCCCGGCGACGGGAATGGTGAACCCCATCGGCGATCTCACGCAAGCGAGCGACGGCTTTCTTTATGGCGTGACGAGTTCCGGCTACGGCGATGTCTTCCGCGTAAGTCTCGCGGGCGTGCTGACGAAAGTGCGCGGCTTCGATTTCAGCAACACCGGCGCGTATCCGCTCGCCGGACTCACGCAGGCGGAAGACGGCAATCTTTACGGCACGACGACCGGCGGCGGCCCCGACCGAGCGGGCACGATTTTCCGCGTGAAAATCCCCGCGCCGCCGCCAAACCGCGCGCCGCTGGCGTTAGCCGATGTTGCGTTTGTTTTGGGCGACACGCCGACTGAGATCAAAGTGCTCGCCAACGACACCGATCCGGAGAACGGAAAACTGACCGTCGCCATCGTCAGGGCACCGCAATTTGGGAACGCCGTCGTCAACGCCAGTGGCACCATCACCTACTCGCCCGGCGGCGGATTTGAGGACGGCGATTCGTTCACCTACCGCATCACCGACCCACTCGGAAAATCCTCCATCGCTGGCGTCGGAGTTTTCGCAGGTTCGCCCGCGCCCGACCCGCAGCCGGGAGTTTACAACGGGTTGGTTTACCTCGATCCGACCATCTCCAGCGAAGGCACCGTGCCGCGTGGTCAAATCGTGGCAAAGCTCACCAATACAGGAAAGCTGACGGGCAAGCTGTCCTTCCAAGGCAAGCGCGTCGGGTTCAAAGCGACCGTCGTTGGCGGAGTCGCCGTCGCCCGAGTCGCGCTCGCGGGTAAACCGAAAGCCGCGCTCATCCTGTCATTCGATCGAGTCCACGGTAGAATCTTCAATGCAGTCGTCTCGGGCGCGGAAAATTGGACCGGCAACCTCCTGCCGGTGGTGTTCAATTTGTCCACGCCCACGCCTCCGCCAGTTGCTTACACGTTAGTGCTCGGAATACTAAGCCCCACGACCGACCAACCAGCGGCCAATGGGTTCGGCACCGCGATTCACACTCGGAAAACTGGCGTCGTTAAATGCGTCGGGAAAATGCCCGACGGCACTCCGCTCTCGTGGGCGACACACCTCGTGGATTTTCCACCCCCGATGAACGCCGGAGGCTTTGTTCCCGTGTATGCCAATCCGATCAAAGGCGGCGTCTGCGGTGGCGAACTTATCCTCAGCGAAGGCGGACCGATGTTTTGGTACCGCCCGCCCGCGCAACCCGGCACGCCCTACGATACGGGTTTCACCGCCACGCTGGAACCCCGGTTTCACAGCTACACACCGGTGGCAAGTTTGACCGACCTCGCGACCTTCGACATCAGTTCGATTCTCACGACGGGAGCCCGCTCCGGCGCGGTGTCGGCGACGTTCAAAGTAGAGCCGCTCAAAATCGTCCCGACTGCACCGTTGCGGTCATTTACCGTGAACAAAAAGACCGGCGCATTCAGCGGGAAAATCCTCATCGGCGGCAAGGTACTGCCATTCGGCGGCGTGTTCTTCGGAGGCATCGGAGCCGCCGGGCACTTCATTCTCAATGGCGAGACGGACTCGCTGACGTTCGGGCTCTAGTTTCGAAACAATCATGAAAACTACATCCATTCCACTCGCCTTCTTTTTTGCCTGCGCCGGTCTCGCTCACGGGCAGATTTTTGAGCAGCTCTTTTCTTTTCCTGTGGATGGCTCCAGCGGGAAACTGCCCACCGCCACGCTCACCGTCGGACCCGACGGCGCGCTTTACGGCGTGTGCGAAACCGGCGGTGCTAACAATAATGGCACTGCTTTCAAACTCACCACCAGCGGTGCTTTCACACTGCTCGGGAGCTTGTCCACGCCCACCACCGGTGCGAGCCCGCTCGCGCGCTTGGTGGATATGGGCGATGGGTTCCTCTACGGAGTCACGTCGCTGGCTCCGGGAGTCGTAAACACGGGTGGCACAGTGTTTCGCGTGGACCCGCAGGGCGGGATCTCGCAGGTCTATCAGCTCCCGCGCCAAACTCCCGGCGTCGGCGGGAATCCGCTCGTCCCGCTTTCGCTCATCTCCGTCGAGCCCGGCGTGCTCCACGTTCTCGGCTCAAGGCCCGACGGACTGTGGCGCATCCCGGTGGCGGATACCGCGCAAACTACGATCGTCTATCGCTTTGCAAATCCGCCCGATGGCGTCTTCGCACAGAGTTTGTCGAGCGACGAAAACGGGATGCTTTACGGCGTCACCAGCGGCACTGGAAGCGGCGTGGGTGGAGCGCAACCCGATCCGTCGAGCGGCACCATTTTCCGAATCGCTCCGAACGGCACCAGCAAGACCATTCTGCACACCTGTTTCTTCCCGACCGGCTCGCGACCCTGCGGCGCACTCACGCTGGCGTCGGATGGTAATTTTTACGGCATGATGCAAAGCGGCGGGAACGGGCCATCCACCGGCTCCAATATTGAACACGGCTGCGTGTATCGGCTCACGCCAAGTGGCACTTACACGGTAGTCCACATTTTTGGAATCAACGGCGATACGCTCAATGCCTCCACCGATTCCCCCGGCATGGACCTCATCCAAGCATCCGACGGCTATCTTTACGGCACCACCTCATCGGGCGGAACGTTCGCAGACGGCGGCGTCTTCCGAATGAAACTCGACGGGACCGGCTACAAAGTGATCCAGCAATTTCACGATGCAAACGGCCAGGAACCGCGCGGCGGACTCGTGCAAGCCGACGACGGCAATCTTTACGGCACCACAGCCGACGGCGGGACTGGCAACGTCGGCACGATCTACCGCATCAACCTCCCCGCCCCACCGCCAAACCGCGCGCCTCTCGCGCTCAACGATTCCGCGTTCCAACTCGGCGACACGCCCACCGTGGTCACCGTCCTCGCCAACGACACCGACCCGGAAAATGGACTCCTCACCGTCTCCATCGTCACCGCGCCGCAATTCGGCAACGCAATCGTGAGCAGCAACGGGACCATCACCTACACGCCCGGCGGCGGCTTCGTGGGGAGTGATTCATTCATCTACCGCATCACCGATCCGCTCGGAAAATCCGCCACCGCCACCGTCTCAATCTCCGACACACCTCCTGCGGCGGCACCGCTGCCCGGCCTGTACAATGGGCTCGTGTATCTCGACCCAACGCTCACCGGGGACGGCACCGTGCCGCGCGGGCAGTTGGTGATAAAACTGACGGCCACCGGCAAGCTCACGGGGAAACTTTCATACAACGGCAAACGAGTCGGCTTTAAAGCGACCGCCGTGGACGGAGTCGCCGTCGCCCGCGTGAAGCTCACGGGGCGGCTCAAAGCCGTGCTCATCCTGGGATTTGACGAACTTACCGGAGGCTTCATGCACGCCATAGTCGCCGATTCGGAACTCTGGACAGGCTCCATTTTCCCCGTCGCAGCCGATCCGCAAACGCCACCGCCACCGCCGGTTTCCTACACATTCGTATTGGGCGCTCCGCAGCCCGCCGGAATAACCATCACCGGCCCCGTCCCTCTCGCCTCCGGCTTCGGAACTGCAAAACTCACGCCGAAAACGGCAGTCATAAAATGCGTCGGCAAAATGCCCGACGGCACTCCGATTTCATGGGCCACCCACAAAGTGGACCGCAATGGAGGAATCGTGACGCCGGATTATTTCACCCCCGTGTACGCCGTCCCGTTCAAAGGCGGAGTGTGTGGCGGCGAACTGCCGCTCAACAATTTCGGGTCGGCGAATTCAGGGGCGATGTATTGGCATCGCCCGCCCTCCAGCAAACAAGGCGCGCCATACCCGCAGGGTTTCCTCACCGACTTGGAAACGCTCTTCGTCGGCTACACACCGCTCACTGACCTCACCACGGTCGTGCCATTCATCGCCAGCCCGTCCACGCTCACCACCGGGGCCCGCACCAATTCCGTGACCGCCGCATTCACCATCGAACCCACCAAAGTGACGCCCACCGCGCCATTGCTCGCCTTCAAGGTGAATAAGAAAACCGGCACATTTACCGGGAAACTTTCCTTGGCCGCGAAGACGTTGAAATTCAGCGGAGTATTCCTCCAAGGCCTCGGCGCAGGCGGCCACTTCATTTTCAATGGCGAGACGGACTCGCTAACATTCGAGTTCTAGCCGGGAAAAGATGATGGCGGTGGCGGCCTAACGCCGATTCATTCAGAACCGCCAATCTTCGCTAATCGAAAGTAAGTGGGCGCGGACTGTTACGGCTCTATCGCGTGGTGAAATCGCCCGATGTCCCCACATGGACGCTATTTGCAAACGCCTGGTTCATCGCCTTCCCTGCGCGAGCCGAACCGCGCAGAGTTCGAGAGAAAAGTTCGGGCGCAGCATGGCCCACAACCACACTGCGCCCGGTTTTCCTCCCCCAAAGAAAATTATTTGTCCGGCTTCGGCTCCGCGGGTTCCTTGAGCGACTTTTTGCCATCCTTCATGGCGTTTTTCAGAGTTTCGAGGATGCTCTGTAACTGCTCCTTTGGCAGGCCGGATTTCTCGAGCTGTTTGCGCGTGGACTCCAAGATTTCATCAAGGTTTGCGCCGTCGAAAGTGTGGGATTTTCCATCGGGCCCGATGACGATGCCCTTCTGCTGTAGAAGGAAAGGCATTGAGCCGCCTTTCCATTCTTTGAATGGACGCCCCATCTCCCACGGATTCTCCAGTTGCGGTCGCTCTTCAGTCTCTGCGAGCACCGCCTTGAGTTCCTTTTGCTCGCCTTTGCGGAGCAAGATGATGCGCACTTCGTCGCCGGGCTTGTGCATTTTCACCAGCGTTTTGAGCTGTTGCGGCTCGACCAAAATCTGGTCGTCGAGACGAAGCAAAATGTCGTGCTCTTTAATCCCTGCGCTGGCCGCCGGGCTGCCTTCGGCAACGTGGTTCACTTTGATTCCTTCGCCGGGTTTCAGCGGGAGTTGCGCACGAAGATCATCCGAGACCGGTCCCGGCGCGACGCCGAGAAATGTGATCTTCTCCAACTTGGCGGGCTTCGCTGGCGCGTCGTCTTTTTTGGAGTCGCCCAGTTTGAAGGTCTTGGTTTCTTTTTTTCCATCGACATCAATCGTGATGGTGCCGGTGCCATCCACGTTTGTGACGATGGTGGACGACTGGGTCGTGACCTCCGCAAACAGCGGGAGCGACGCGAGCGTGCAAGCGAGTATGGTGCGTTTCATGGCTGGCTAATAGACCTCGAGTTGAATCGGGACGATTTGACGGCGTGTAGTTTCGAGCCGGATGGCTGGCGCGTTCGCGCCGGGCACAATGGTTTCGGCTTCGACCCATTGATATTCCATCATCCGATAGGGCTGCCGGTTTGGGCCGACCATCACGCCCATTTCGCGAGCTTGCGTGAGGTGGTTTTCCACCATCATGGGCATCGCTTTTGCCGGGCTTGCGGCGGCAGCCACCGGTGCGGGCACCTGCGGAGTGGCATCAAGAAATTTTACCGTAACCAGCGCCACACATGCGACGGCCGCAGATGGCACAAGCCACCGGGTGATGATGTCCCGCAAGCGTGACTTCGCCGGAGCGGCCGACGGACGAGCCGCAGTGAGCCTCGCCATCAAGTCGTTGCTCAAAGATGCCGGGGTCATCCCCGCGAGCAGTTTTTCCACTGGGTCCATTTCGTCGTTCACAACAGCACTCCTTTCAAATTTTCGCGCAATTCCTCAATGGCGTATCGGTAGCGGGATGCTGCGGTGTTGAGCGGGATTCCGAGCGTCTCCGAGATCTGCTGAAATGTGAGACCGCTCCACATTTTCAAGACCACAACATCGCGGTAGATCGGCGTGATTTCTTTCACAGCTTCCTCCAAAAGGCGTTGAGTTTCCCGCTGCTCGACATCGGGTGAAAACCACGGCTCGGCGGGACCGCTGGATTCTTCGCGAATGGCGCGGCGATCGGAGCTCCGGGCGAGATCGATGGCGCGGCGGCGAATCGTGGAATAGACGAGCGCATCGTCCGGAGTCCGCCCGACACGTTGCCACGACTCCACGAGCGCATCCTGCAGGACATCCTCGGCATCGGAATCCCTGCGAGTTTGTTGCCGGGCGAAGAGGAGAAATTTGGGTCCGTGGCTGCGGAGCCAGTCCCTCCATTCATCGGGCGAAGGTTCAGTTGGCATAAGTTTTGAAGCATCTTAGTCTGCAATAAGAGCGGAGTTGCTCGATTTTTTTGTCTGAAATTTCTGCGGGCCGGATAAACGGGAGTGATGAAAGACGAAAATATCATGGTTGTGCGCCGTTCACTCGTTGAGGGAATCGGCATGTTTCAAGGACTCTGCCTCGATGTGGACCGCTATCTCCCGGCCCTGCTCGCGCGCGAAAACAACTTCTTCACTCCGCGGGCTCCCGCTGAAACGAACACGGAACTGAAGCAAATTATCCCCTACGTGCTCATCGTCCACGGCGACTCGATTTTCCACTACGTGCGCGGGAAAAAATCAGGCGAACAGCGACTCGTCGCGAAAGGCAGCCTCGGCATCGGCGGACACATGAACGATGGCGATGAAGGTCTCTTTTCCCTCGACCGCGACGCATACAACACCGCCGTGCAACGCGAGGTGGCGGAGGAAATGTTCATCGAGACTTCCTACACGAACCACATCGTCGCGCTGCTGAATGACGACTCGAACGAAGTCGGCAAAGTCCATCTCGGAGTCGTCCACATTTTCCGCCTCGCGGAAGAGAACGCGCGCAAACGTGAAAGTGTCATCACCGAGGCCGGCTTCCTGCCCATCGCCGAGTTGCGGAAACGCCGCGACGCGCTGGAAACATGGAGCCAATTCTGCATCGACAATATCGACGAGCTGCTCGCCTTGGCGAAGTAGGACGAAGCGCCCGCCCGTTCGTTGAGTGGGAAAGGATGGGGGGAATGACGAATGACGAATGACGAATGACGAATGACGAATGACGAATGACGAAACGCAAGCGTGCGGCTCGATCAACTCGCTTGCGTTTCGTCATTCGTCATTCGTCATTCGTCATTCGTCATTCCCCCCCCTACACCTTCAGCGTCAGGATCCGGCGTGCGACTTCCTCGACGTTGGCGCGGGAGTTGAACGAGCTGATGCGGAAATAGCCTTCGCCCGCCGCGCCGAAGCCTGCGCCCGGTGTGATCACCACGTTTGCGTCGTTGAGCATCTTGTCGAACATCTCCCACGAAGTCAGGCCGCCGGGGCATTTCACCCAGATATACGGTGCGTTCACGCCACCCCACGTCGGCCATCCAGCCTTGTTTGCAGCGGCGAGGAGGATCGCGGCGTTGCCGAGGTAATGCTCGATCAATGCCTTCACCTGCGCCTTGCCTTCTGCGGAGTAGAGGGCTTCTGCACCGCGCTGAACGATGTAGGAAACGCCGTTGAATTTTGTCGTCTGGCGACGCAGCCACAGCGGGTGCAATGGCTTCTTTTCCCCCGACGCTGTCTTCGCCATCAGGGTCTTTGGCATCACGACAAACGCGCAGCGAACCCCGGTGAAACCGCCGTTTTTCGAAAACGAGCGGAACTCAATCGCGCATTCCCGCGCACCGGGAATCTCGTAGATGGAATGCGGGATTCCCGGCTGCGTGATGTATGCCTCATACGCCGCATCGAACAGGATGATGGCGTCGTTCGCCTTCGCGAAAGCGACCCATGCCTCCAGTTGCTCGCGCGTCGCTGCGGCACCCGTCGGGTTGTTCGGCGAGCAGAGGTAAATCACATCCACATGCTGCGACGGCGGCGCGGGGATGAAGCCGTTCGATTCATCGCCTTTCAAATACACGAGCCCCGCGTAAGCACCGTGCTCATTCGCCTCGCCGGTGTTGCCGCACATCACGTTCGTATCGACGTACACGGGGTAAACCGGGTCCGTCACCGCGATGACATTTTTTGCGCCGAGGATGTCGAGGATGCTGCCCGTGTCGCACTTCGATCCGTCGCTCACGACGATCTCGTCGTCCGCGATGTCGATGCCGTGCGCACGATAATCATTCTCCGCAATCGCCTTGCGGAGCCAGTCGTAGCCTTGCTCGGGGCCGTATCCTTTGAAAGTGGAGCGGTCGCCCATGTCATCCACAGCCTTGTGCATTGCAGCGCGAACGGCTTCCGGAAGCGGCTCGGTGACGTCGCCGATTCCGCAGCGGATGAGCCGCTTCGCCGCTTCTACATTCGCCGTGGTGAATGCGGTGACGCGCCGTCCGATTTCTGGAAAAAGGTAGCCTGCTTTGAGCTTGAGATAGTTGTCGTTGAGAAAAGCCATGATGAAATATGCGAGTTAAGGGCGCGCGGTTTAATGGGGGAAAGCGTCCACGTCAAAGGCGAAGCGCGGTTACTGGAGTGCGGCTGAAAGTGAAACATGCGGGAACGGATAAGCGAAAGTAAGACGGGTTTCCAACCTGTCATCAGCGAGGCCAGCCGCGAAGACGTTCATTTTACAAGTAGGCGGGGTGAGGACGGGTTAGAAACTCGTCTTACGTTCCGAAGTGAGACGGGTTGGAAAGCTTTCCTGCTTTCGCTGCTCCGTTCGCCGGGATTCCACTTCCAATCACACCCATCGATTTTGGGCGTGCCACAATTTCCTTGAACATTATTCCGGCTGAGGCGTCTTATAGAGCAGTGCAGTCTCGCTCACCATTTATGCGTCTTGTTTTCGTGCTTTGCGTCTTCGCAATGTTCGGCGCGCAGGTATTTGGAGCCGCAGTTCGTTTCGTTTGCGACTGCGGAGGAGTGCAAGTGATCGTGGAGACCAGTAGTTGCGAAGGGCCTCACGGGCAAGAGTGCCACACTGATGACGAGCATGAGGGCGATACTTCGCATCACGGCAGCGATGAGGGCGACCAGAAGCATCATGAACAGGAAAGCGAGGAGCTTGCCGCCACGACTACGATTGTTCCGCCCATCGTAGTTCCATCGCCAGTAGTGCTCGCGATACTGCCGGACTTTTCGTTTTTCTCTCCCGAGACATCCCTCGCGCCCCTCGTGTATTTTCCAGATGCGTTTGGCGGACCGCCGCCGAACATCGCTGTGGCGCGGACTGTCGTCCTGCGTATTTGAGTCCTGAGCAACCGCGTTCGCGGTTGCCCATCCGCCAAGTCCTTTGCACTCGCGCCGATCGGCGTGACTTCGTGCGTAGGCTCCTTCCTCACACCATTTCTTCGATTCATGAATTTACGTACCATCATATTTACCACCATCGCATCGGTCGCTTGCGCAGTTTCTGCGCACGCACGCGAAGTCTCGTTTTCCGTTGAGAGCGCGGCGGCTTTCGCAATTAAAAACAATCCGGCACTCGCTGCGGCGCGGCTTCGCATCGAGGAAGCTCGCGGGCGGCTGGACGGTGCGGGGCTTCGTCCGAATCCCGAATTGGAGTGGGAGCTTTCGCAAAATGTCCGCTCGCTCGAACACGGAGTCGGCGTGGCTTGGATGCAGAAGTTTCCACGCACGGCGCGGCTGGCCTTGGAGAAAGCCGTCTCCCGCGCGGAACTCACCGCAGCAATCGCCGAAGTGCGCGATGCCGAGCGCCGGCTGGCGGGCGAGGTGCGGACCGCTGCGATAGGCTTGCTCGCTTTGGAAAAAGAGCGTGGGCTGCGCACACGGCAGATCGCGAATAGCGACGAGCTCACCGGATTCATGACCAAGCGCGTGCAAAGCGGCGAAGCAGCGGCGGTGGATGCGGCGCAGGTCGAGCTGGAATCGCAGCAACTGAGCACCCAAATTCTAATGCTCAACGTCGAGAAGGCGACGTTGCTCGGCACGCTCCGGCCCTTGCTGGGAGTCCGCACGAGCGATCTCATCGACATCACCGGAACGCTCGCCGAACCGGGCGGACTACCGGGGAAAAGTGCAGTGCTTTCCGAACGTGGCGACTATCGCGCAGCGAAGGCCAATGCCGAAGCCGCGCGCCAAGGCGTGGAACTCGCACGGGCGAATAAATGGGAGGACATCACGGTCGGCATTTCCGCGTCGCACGACCGAACGGAAGATGCACCCGAGGGACTTTCGCGGGATACGATGATTGGCTTCAAGGTGAACGTGCCGCTGCCGCTCTGGAATAAGAACGAAGGCAAAATTCGCGAGGCCCTTGCCACGGCCAAGCGGACGGAAAAAGAGATCGAAGCCGTAGCCGCGCAAGCCCGAGCCGAAGCGGCTTCCGCCCGCGCCGAGATGGTCACGCTCGCAAAGATCGTCGGCGACATCGACGACAAGCTCATTCCCGCTGCGAAGCAGATCGAGGAACAACTCCGCACCAATTACGCCGCCGGGTTGACCCCGCTGCCGGAAGTCATCCGCGCACGCGGCAAGCGCTTCGAGCTGGAAGCTCAGCGCCTCGACGCACTGCGCGATTTTCACCTCGCCCGAGCAAAACACATGACCGCCATAGGCAACGTAACAACCACCACTTCGCAGGAGAAACAATGAAACACATACTCTCACTCATATTTGGCCTTTCGCTCACTCTGCTGCCGCTCCACGCCGCAGTCACGCCAGAGGAAGCGGCAAACACCATCATCCTCACCGAGACGGGCGTGAAAAATCTTAAAATCGAAATGGTCGAAGTCGAAGAAACAGACTTCGAGGAAACCGTCTTTTCGCTGGGCCGCATCCAAGCGATTCCCGAGCGGCGCGCCGTCGTAGCGAGCCGTGTGGCGGGGCGCATCGTGGAGCTAAAAACCACGCTCGGCACCATGGTGGAGGCAAACGCTGACGTGCTCCGCCTCGAAGGCCGCACCAACGCCCTGCCCCTTCCGTGGGAGAAAGCGCCAACCAGCGGCCTCGTCACCGAGAGCGCCGCACGAATCGGCGAGCCGGTGGACCCGGATAAAGTGCTGCTCGAAATCACTGACCTCGCCGAAGTGTATGCTACCGCACGGGTGCCCGAGCATCTCGCTGGAAAGCTCAAGCCGGGCTCGGTCGCACACATCGCCGTCGCCGCGTTGCCCGGTGAGAAATTTGACGGAACCCTCCTGCGTTTCGGCACAGCGGCGGACAAGGCCAGCGGAACCATCGATGCGATTTTTTCCCTGCCAAACCCAAGCCTCACTTTGCGACCGGATATGCGCGCGGAATTTTCCATCGTGCTCGCCAAGCGCGAGGGCGTGATGAGCGTCCCGCGCCTCGCGCTGCAAGGCGACGTGCTCAGTCGCACCGTCTATCGCAAGCACTACGACGATTCGCTGAAGAACACATTCGTCCGCGTCGCCGTAGAAGTCGGCGCAGGCAATGACCGCTTCGTGGAAATCACCAGCGGACTGCTCGCAGGCGACCAAGTCGTTACCACAGGAGCCTACTCGCTCGGCTTCGCCGGAAAAGGGAGCGTCTCTTTGAAAGAAGCCCTCGATGCCGCTCACGGCCACGAACACAACGAGGACGGCAGCGAACTATCCGCCGGCCAAAAAGCTGCGGGCCCAAAGAAAAGTGGCGAGGCTCACGACCACGCCGAAGGACTCTCCACGCTCACCATTTTCTCCCTCGCTTCAAACGGCCTTCTGCTCGTGCTGCTCGTCGTCGCGATGCTGCGCAAGCCGAAGGCGGATGGAGTAGTGGCGGCTAAAACGGAGGTTCAGCCGTGAGCTTGCCGCTTTCTCAAAATTGCTTCCACTTGTGCATGGAGGGGCGCGATTCGCGACTGGAGCACTTCCCACAAAACTTCCCACTCCACGTCGAAGTAATCATGCACAAGGATATGGCGCATCCCGATGATGGATTTCCATGGCACTTCGGGGTGCGCGTCGCGGGCTGCATCACTCAATTTAAACGAAGCTTCGCCGACAATCTGCACCTGTGCGCGGAAGAACCATCGCAATGTTTCGTCACGCTGGAATCGCTCGTGGTCATCCGTAGCGTGGCGCTTAATGGCAGCAATCGCATCCAGAATATCCTGAAGTCGCTGGTCGTCGGAGCGCGGGTTTTTCATACCGCCACCGCTTCGCCGAGGACGCTCTCGCGGAAGTGCGGGCGCATGTCTTTGTGCTCGGTTACCACATCCACTTTGCAGCCGAGCAACTCGCGGAGGTCCATCAGCAAAGCACCTTGGTCGAACAAGCTGCGGCCCGGCAGCATTTTCACGAGCACATCCACATCGCTCGTTTCGTCCTCATCCCCGCGAGCGACCGAGCCGAAAATGCGCACATCCGTTGCGCCATGTTCCGCTGCGAGCGCTAAAATCGCGTCCCGGTGCATTGCAATGAGTTCCCGTTTCGACATCGACGAATTATGCCGCAAGACGCGGCTGGGGGCAATTCTAACTTCTCCGCACCATGCTCAATAAACTCATCCGCTTCGCCCTCCACAATCGCGCCGTCGTCATCGCGCTCTCACTGCTGCTCATGGTCATGGGCGTGAAGACGACGATGGAGCTGCCGGTCGAGGTGCTGCCGGACCTCACGAAGCCGACTGTGATCGTGCTCACCGAATCGCCCGGCCTCGCGCCGGAGGAGGTGGAAATCAACATCACACAGCCCATCGAGCGGTCGCTTCTAGGCGTCGCTGGGCTCACGCGGTTGCGCTCGAATTCGGACGTTTCGCTCTCGCTCGTGTATGCGGAATTTGCGTGGGGAACGGACCTTTATAAAGCGCGGCAGTTTGTGCAGGAACGCCTCGCTGGAGTGCGTGGTTCGCTGCCGGATGGCGCGGAGCCGTTCCTCACTCCAGCGGCCTCGCTCATGGGCGAAATCATGCTCGTCGGCGTGAGCAGTCGCGATGGGAAAGTGCTGCCTCGCGACGTGCGCACGCTCGCCGATTGGAGCATCCGCCCGCGCCTGCAAAGCATCCCAGGCATCGCCGAAGTGCTGAATATGGGCGGCGGCATCAAGCAAGTGCAGGTGATGCCCGAGCCGCAGCGCATGGCGGCGCACGAGGTGACTTTCGATGAACTCGAAACCGCTGCAAAAGAATCCGCCAGCAACTCCACCGGCGGCTTCATCAATAGTGCGACTACGGAAATCATGGTGCGCAATCTCGCCATGACCGTGCAGCTCGAAGACATCGCACGCACCGTGGTAAAAAAAGTCGGCGACCGCAGCATCACCATCGCCGACGTGGCGCGCGTCGAGTGGGGCGTCGAGCCGATGCGCGGCGACGGCAGCGTGAACGGCAAACGCGGCGTGGTGATGAGCATCACGAAAGCGCCCGGCTTCGACACGCTCGGGCTGACCGCAAAGATCGAGACTGCCATCGCCGAATTGCAAAAGACGCTGCCCGCCGGCGTCGAGGCCACGGTGCTCTTCCGGCAGGGCGACTTCATCGAAAACGCCATCGGCAATCTCAAGACCGCCATCGCCGAGGGCGCGGTGATGGTCACGATCGTCATCTTCCTCTTCCTGCTGAATTTCCGCACGACGTTCATCACGCTCATGGCGATGCCGCTGTCGTTTGCCATCACGATGCTGGTGTTCAAATGGTTCGGCATCTCCGTG
>JAYTMG010000135.1:0-1053 GCA_043728745.1 Verrucomicrobiaceae bacterium | reverse complement strand
GCAAGTGGCGTGGTCACGCGCCCTTCTGCAGAGACGAAGGAGATGCTCGGTGCGACCGCAGGCGTGCCTGAGCGCGAAGCACGTGCAAAGTCGGTGCAGCGAGCGATCAGCGCGACGCCGAGTATCCAGTCGGAGCGCGTGCTCGACAGTCCGAACTCTATCAGCGCCTTGATGGCGGACCGTTCCGTTGAGAGCGTCGGCGCGAGAATGAGCGTCACAGGATGCTGGCGCGCGGAGACCACGGCGCGAGTGGACTCGATCCAGACGTCGTTGCGCATCGTGCGCACGGAGGCTGACACGCTGGTGATGGCGCTCACGCCGGTGGGAGCAGAAGCGCGGGTGGTTTGGGAATCGAACGTGGCGCTGCGTGGCACGGCGCGAGGTATTGCGGGTACTGCGGCGACGTTTCGCGCGTACCAGACGACGTGTCTGCCCTAGAGACGGAACGCAGCAACTCGTGAACTTACTGCTGGCCTTCCCAAGCGTAGAGAGGATACTCTTCAATGATTCCGAAATCGTTGGTGTATCTTCATCCAACGGTCATAACAACCACCTTGATGTAAGAGTGAGGTCTGGATGCGGAAACTAGTCGCTACTCTCGCCTTCTCGTCGGTCGCCGTGATCGGAATCGAGAAAGCCAACGACTTCGCAGTACTCGATGCGATGTACGCAATCACATCAGAATACATGACCGACCCTCCGGCGGACGATCGCCCCGACCGTGTACTTCTTGCCATCCAAGGCAGGGGAGCCAAGGACATCTTTGATGCGATGCCCGGTTTTGGAAGTTCCGTCGACTGCGCGGGAGCGCTGGCGCCATCGGAAGTGACGAAAACAGCCGGTGGCCTGGAATGCACGGCGATCAAGGCGAGAGAAGAATATTCTTGCACGGTGGCGATCATGCTCGACTCCGGGAAAACTGCTCGGGGCTACATCTGCGACTGAAGGCACAGGTCGGCATCGCTCAAGATGCTGATGGCCAAGCGAACAGGTGTAGGAAGTGAATAGATGTGAGCCTGTCGTGACCAAGACGCAGGGAGAGCCGGTGCCCTC
>JAYTMG010000134.1:0-3420 GCA_043728745.1 Verrucomicrobiaceae bacterium | reverse complement strand
GAAATTGCAGCCTTTGGATTTCGAAAAACCAATCTCGGAACTGGAACAGTCGCTTGAAGAATTGCGACGCCAGAGCCGGGAGAATAATGTGAACCTTGAACCCGAGACCCGCCGCCTGGAGGCGAAGATTGAGGAGACTAAGAGGAACATCTATTCCAATTTGACTGCCTGGCAGCGTGTCCAAATCGCCCGGCACACTGCGAGGCCGTACTCCCTCGACTACTTACAGCTTTCATTCAGCGATTTTATCGAGCTCCACGGCGACCGGCGCTTCGCTGAAGATCCCTCGATGCCCGGCGGGCTCGCCACGATCGGCAGTCACAAATGCGTGGTCGTGGGCCACCAAAAAGGCCGCGACACAAAGGAGAACATCTACCGCAATTTCGGCTGCGCCAATCCAGAGGGCTACCGCAAGGCGCTTCGCTTCATGCGTATGGCGGAGAAATTCCACCTGCCATTTGTCGCACTCATCGACACGCCCGGCGCGTACCCCGGCATCGGCGCGGAAGAGCGCCACATCGCCGAGGCAATCGCCGTGAACATCCGCGATATGATGACGCTTCGCACTCCCACGATCGGCGTCGTCATCGGCGAAGGCGGCAGCGGCGGTGCGCTCGGCATCGGCGTCTGCGATCGCGTGCTGATGCTGGAAAACGCATACTACTCGGTCATCAGCCCCGAAGGCTGCGCGGCGATTTTGTGGAAGCATCGCAAGCACGCCCCCGAAGCAGCGGAAGCGCTAAAGCTCACGGCGACGGATTTGAAGGAATTCAAGCTCGTCGATGATGTCGTCCCGGAGCCGCTCGGCGGCGCGCATCAAGATCAAGAACAGGCCATCGCAAACCTCCGCACCGCAGTCGTGAAGCACATCGAGGAACTGAAAAAAATCCCGATGGAGCAACTGCTCAAAGAGCGCTACGAGAAGTTCCGTCGCGTCGGTTTTTTTGCCGGAGAGTAACGCGTGAGGCCCACGCCCGAGAGCCGACTGCGAGTGCGCGAGCGACCGCGCGGATTCGCGGCGATGACTCAACGCTGGGATGATCTTTTGTTCGCGCATTGGGAAACTTCGCCCGAGGCAATCCAGCGCACATTGCCGGAAGGGCTGACGGTCGATACTTGGGAAGGCCGTGCATTCATCGGCGTCGTGCCATTTTTCATGAATCGCGTGCGCCCGGCTTTTCTGCCCGCGTTGCCGTGGCTGTCCTATTTCATGGAGCTCAACGTCCGCACTTACGTCCATGATCGCGATGGGAATCCCGGCGTCTGGTTTTACTCGCTCGACTGCAACCAGCCCATCGCCGTGCGAGTCGCGCGGCGCTTTTTCGGGCTGCCATACAAAGACGCTGCGATGTCGATGAAAGACGGCGCTTACGATTGCAGACGGAGCGACGGGAAGGCGGCAGCCTCCTTCGCGTATAAAGTCGAGGCTGACACGCATGAGGCAACGCCCGAGACACTGGAATGGTTTCTCACCGAGCGATACCTGCTTTTTTCCATGAAAGGCGGACGTCTCTACCGCGGGCAAGTCCACCACAGCCCCTACCCGCTCAGCACACCTTCGGTACGCGAATGCGACATCCGCGGGCTCGCACCCAGCGGTATCGCCCTCGAAGGCCCGCCGACCCACATCGTCGGGTCGCCCGGTGTGAGCGTAGAGATTTTTGGAGTCGAGCGCGTCTCATTTGCCCCAACGAGAAACTCTTTGCCAAATACTACGTAAACGTAGTATTCCGCCGGGATGTCCAACGTACCGCATCTTCCTGTCCTTCGCCTCGGCCGCAGCTACGAGAGCCTCGACAAGCTCGAAATCAAAGACCATCGCACGGGCAATGTCTGCGCAGTGGTATCGACGATCAATGCGGGCATCTTGCGCAAAGACTTCCGGCGTCTTGGAGAAGCGCGGAAGGCGCTTGCAAAGTTCACCGTCGCCGAACTCATGTCGATGTCTGCGAAAGCGGGTGAGTTTTTCCTCAATGGCACACTCCCGCTCGGCGACAAAGGCCACACGCAAAGCGCGGACGAATACATCGCGACGCTGAGCAGCACGAGCGGTCTGCCGCATGTGATGGTGCGCCGCAACATGACGAAGCTGCACTACGCACTGACGCATCTCGACGTGATCTTGAACGGCCTTTCGCGCGGGCTGGACATGACGATTATCGACCGCGGTTTCGGCGAACAGTTTGGGACGAAGCTCTCTTTTTTCCCAGCCTGCCAAGCGCTCGGGCTCGTGATGCCGAGCAACTCGCCGGCGGTGAATTCGCTGTGGCTGCCGGCCATCGCGCTGAAGACGCCCGTGATTATCAAGCCAGGCCGCGAAGAACCGTGGACGCCCTACCGGCTCATTCAGTCATTCATTGCTGCGGGCGTTCCTGCCGAAGCGTTTGGCTTTTACCCGACCGACCACGAAGGCGCGGCGGAGATTCTGAAAACGTGCGGGCGCGCGCTCATTTTCGGCGACAAAAATACGACGCAACAATACGCGAACAATCCCGCTATTCAGCTCCACGGTCCCGGCTGGAGCAAGATTCTGATCGGCGAAGACTGCATCGAAAACTGGCGCGACTATCTCGACGTGATCGCCGGAGCCATTTCTGACAACGGCGGACGCTCGTGCATTAACGCCAGCGCCGTCGTCGTCCCTCGCTACGCAGCGGAAATCGCCGACGCACTCGCGCAAAAGCTCGGCCCGTTGCAACCCACAGCGAACGACGATCCGAATGCGCGCTTGAGCGGCTTTGCAAATCCGAAGATGGCCGACTTTATCGAAGCAAGCATCGAAGTCGGTCTCGCCACGCCCGGCGCGGAAGACGTGACCGCGAAATATCGCGGCGGTCCGCGCAAAGTCGTGCATGAAGGCGGCACGTTCCTGAAGCCGACGATCGTGCGCTGCGACAGCTTCGCGCACCCGCTGGCCAACAAAGAATTCCTCTGCCCTTACGCGAGCGTGGTGACATGCCCGCAGTCCGAGATGCTCTCGAAAATCGAATACACACTCGCCTGCACCGCCATCACAAAAGATCCCGCATTTATCGCGGAGCTCGAAGCATATCCCGAGATCGAGCGGCTCAATATCGGCCCGGTTTCTACGATGGCGATTTCGTGGGACCAACCGCACGAGGGGAACATGTTCGAGTTCCTCTGGAACCGCCGGAGTATCGAGCGGGCCTGGTAGCCGCTGCGCGGGAAACGTGCGCATTGCCCGCGAGCAAAAACCGCCATGGCAGGTCCGTGGCTTTAGATATCCCGACGCGGACATCACTCACTACGTCCACCGGTTTCGGTCTTTGAAACAGGCCGATTCCCGGCGATTCGCAAAAATCACGCCCGTGGTCTGCACCCGTCACCGCAAGTGCCTGCGCGAGTTTTCCCGGACCACTGCAAAGCTCCGTATCCTTCATTGGTTTAAGCCGGCTTCGC
>JAYTMG010000133.1:0-7437 GCA_043728745.1 Verrucomicrobiaceae bacterium | reverse complement strand
TCCCCTTGCAGTCAATCGCCCGCGCAATATCGATGCACTTCTTCGTGCGGTCCCACGCATACGCCCGGTCCGACTCGCTGTTCGAAGTATAAGCCCCGTCCGTCGTCTGCTCCGCAAACCACAAGCGCGGCGCGACGAATTCCGGCGTCAGCCCTTGATTCGCCAGCATCGCCTTCACCTCCGCCGCCTTCGCCATCAGTTGCGCAGGCGTCAGCGCATCCATCCCCGGCACCACATCATCATCATGAAACTGCACGCCCTCAAAACCCAGCGGGCGATAAAGCGCGAACTTCTCCTCGTGCGGGAAAGCCTTGCGGACCTCGACGCCAAAAGGGTCCGCGCCTTCGCTGATGTTCCAGGGTCCGAATGAAAAACGGTAGTCAGTAGGTGTGCTCATTTCCCCGACCATCGCACCCCGCCCGCCCCCGCCGCTACGCCTCCCCGCGCAAACACTGGCACTATCGTCTCAAATTCACCGCTTTGCATCCGGTAATGTTTCGCCAATCATGCCATTGATGCCCGTTCACCGCGAAGATATCCGACTTGATCCCGATGAGACGTTCCGTCTGCTCCGCTGGACGCGGGGGGTGGACCGCGTAAGCGTGATTCGGGGCGGGGTGGCGCGGGCGATTCAGGGGCAGGGAGACCATTGGCATTATCATCGGGCGACGGAACTGACGCTGATTCAGCGCGGCTCGGGGACGCGGTTTGTGGCGGATCATATCGAGCTTTTCGACTCGGGGGATTTGGTGCTCATCGGCTCGAATGTGCCGCATTACTGGCATCAGCACGGGAGCTCGACGGGGCTTTCGCTTCAGTGGGATTTCCCGATGGAGCATGGAATCTGGAGCTTTGGCGAGGCGGTCGCGCCGCTGCGGGCGTTGGCGACAAAGGCGCAGCGCGGGCTTCATCTACGGGGCGAAACTGCACGCAACGCGGCGGAACTGATGGTCGAACTCCAGCATCTCAACGGCCTGCCGAGATTGTTGGCTTTTCTGAAACTGATGAGCCTCCTCGCCACTGCGCCGACGCGAGAGGCTCGGGCACTCGCTGCGCGACCATTTGCGCTCGATGGCACGGCGGAGCAACAGGACGCGATCCAGCGCGCCGTGAGCTTCATTCTCGCACACTACCGCGAGCCGGTCCGCCTCGATGCACTGCTGCCCCTCACTGGCATGAGCCGCGCGACGTTTGCGCGCCAGTTTCATCGTCACGCGGGCAAGCCGTTCTCCACTTTTCTGAATCAAGTCCGACTGCAAGCCGTCTGTCGCGCGCTCCGCGAAACCGCCGAGCCCATCGGCGCGATCGCGTTTAGTCACGGATTCAATCAACTCTCATTTTTCAATCGGCTCTTCCGACGGGAATTCGGAATCAGTCCGGGCGAATTTCGGGCGCAGTGACTCCATTAATCCACGAACGCGAACTCGTTCGACTGTAGCAATACGTGCGCGAATTTGGCCCAGCGACTGAGTGTCGTGGCGGGGGCGTCGGGACCATGAAACTGGTCTTTCGCGGAGAAAATCGTTCCGTCAGCGGCGGTTAAAATCGTCCGCCATTCAAAGGTGTCGGAGTTCGCATCGCCACGGCTTTCGACGACAAAATCGACCACCTCCCCGGCTTTCACATCGAGCGTGCCGACGGGCGAACCTACAGCGCCTTTCGGCTCGATGATCCACTCCGCGATTTGCCCTTTTCGATTACTCACGATGCGCGCGAGCACTCCATTGCCGACCTCGGCCTTCCGATGCACCCGGCCCGTCAAAGTGAGCACCATGTCGCGCGGCGCTGTGAATCGCCGGATTGCGGAGTGCTCGACATCCGGGTGTCCGCCCTCGGCGGCGAGGTAAATCCAGCCGATTTTCGGATCGGGAAGTTTATCCCCGCCCTGCCATACAGAACCGGTCCACTTCGGAAACGGCGTGAAGCTCATCCGCTGAGTCGAGCCATCGTAGCGCCCGTAGCCGAACTGCCACAACGGTGGCGCTACCGTAGTCGGTGCGTCGGATTTCTCCGCAATGAAATCGCGCGACGCCGTGAGTTCCGCAGGAGTCGGCGAACGACCGAGAACTCGCTCAAACAATTGCGCAATCCTCTGCGTGTCCGGCGTTCCTTCATCCGACGCCAGCGCGCTCGCACGCTCCATGACAAACGGGCTGTTGAGCATGTAAAGCGCTTGTTGAGGCACGCTCGTTACGGAGCGCTGCGGGTTCATCATATCCGGGCTCGCAAAATCGAACGTCCGCAACGTCGCGGGAAGATTCTGCCGATCGATGTAGCCGTAAATTGCGCGGCGTTTCGGATACGGCGCGTCGAAAATTTTCACGGGACGACCGAACATCGTTTCGTCCAGTTCATCCGACGCGGTGAGTAGCGAATCGTGGAGCGACTCCCAATCGAGTCGCTGACGATTCTGGCGGG
The DNA here is from genome assembly GCA_043728745.1 of Verrucomicrobiaceae bacterium. Lineage (GTDB taxonomy): Bacteria > Verrucomicrobiota > Verrucomicrobiia > Chthoniobacterales > Chthoniobacteraceae > SXWH01. The sequence continues at coordinate 5,019 of JAYTMG010000133.1, read as the reverse complement.
AAAGGAACCGATTCTCCGGGTCGCGGAGTTGCACATCGGCGCGCTGGTCGCTCGCCTGCATCCATGTCGCAGAGAGCAAAATGGAGCGATGCAGCTTCTTGAAACTCCATCCATCCGCGACAAATTTCCCCGCCATGTAATCCAGCAGCGCTTGATGAATCGGCGGCTCGCACTTTGTCCCAAAATCGCCGGGCGTCCGCACTAGTCCCACACCGAAGAGGTGCGACCAAACGCGATTCACGATCACCCGCGAAGTCAACGGATTGGACGGATTCACGATGGCCTGCGCGAGTTCCAATCGCCCGCTTCCGTTTTTGAACGGCGCGGCTTCACCACCAAGGAACGACGGAAATCTCCGTGGCACTTCATCGCCCTGCCGCCCTTGATTGCCCCGGATGAAGACACGGGAATTTGTCGGCTTCGCCTTGTCAGCAAGCGTGTGGGCGCGAGGCGGCGCACCCTCGCTCATCTCCGCTTGCGAGCGCTTCTTCTCCAGCCTCGCGCGCTCGTCGCGATACTTGCGGTTGAAAAAGCGCGCCTTCTCCAAAACCGGAATTCCTTCCGCAGGAAATGCGGGCGGCACACCAGCCAGCGCGAACATAGCGTTCAAGTGTTCCGCCGCGCTTTTCTGATACGCGAGAATCTCCGCGTCCCGCTGCTGCCTCAGTTTCTGGTAAGCGGCGGTCGCCTTACCGCCGGAAAGCTCGGGTAGTTTGCCGGGGTCTTTCTCCTCGTCGCACGACGCAAATACGCCATAGAGCGCGTAGTAGTCCTTCGCCGTGACCGGATCGAATTTATGATCGTGGCAGCGCGCACAGGCGACGGTCAGCCCCATCGTCCCACGCATCACGACATCAATGCGGTCGTCGATGATCAGATTTTGATCATTCAAAAACCGACGCCCCAAAGTCAAAAATCCAAGCGCCGCGAGGTCCTCTTTATCCCCACCCGAGCCCGCGATGTCAGCCGCGATCTGGCGCGTGAGAAACTCATTATACGGGAGATCATCGTTGAACGCGCGGATGACCCAGTCGCGATACGTCCATGCAAACGGATACTCGCGGCTGTCGTTCCCCGCGAGATAGCCTCGGTGATCCGCATACCGCGCCACATCGAGCCAGAACCGGCCCCAACGCTCGCCGTAGCGCGGCGAGGCGAGCAGTGAATCCACGACTTTCGCCCACGCATCCGGCGAAGAATCTTTCAAAAAAGCGTCCACTTCACTCTCCGATGGCGGCAACCCGGTAAGCACAAATGCCGCACGGCGGATGAGCGTCTGTTTGCTCGCAACCGGCGACGGCGCAAGCTTCTCGGCATTGAGTCTCTCCAAAACAAACGCATCGATCGGGCTTTTTACCCACGCCGAAGTCTGCGGCGGCACGGCGACGGGTTTTACCGGCTGGAATGACCAATGCGTCTTCGCGACATTCGCATTCACCTTGGACGGTTCACCCTCCGGCCAAGGCATTCCCATTTTCACCCATTCGGTCAGCGCAGCGATCTGCGGCTCCGGCATCTTCGGAGCCTTCTCCGGCATTTTGAGACCGCCTTCGTGGCGGATGCTTTTGATGAGCGAGCTCTTGTCCGGCTGCCCGGCAAGCGCCACCGGTCCTGTATCCGCGCCCTTCAGGACTCCGGCCAGGGAATCCAGCCGCAACTCCGCCTTCTGCTTCTCGGGTCCGTGGCATTTCACGCACTGTTCCACCAGAACAGGACGGACCTGTTTCTCAAAAAATTCCACCTGCTCCGGCGTCGGTGCGGCAAACGCAGCCCCGCAAAGAAAGGCCAGACTCACTCGTAGTAATATCATTCGCAGGACCAATCCCCGCCAGCCTCCGCGCTTAGGCGTTTCCGTGTGACGATTCAGCAACCATGCGGTTTGCACAGCCCACGACGCACGTAGGAAGAATGTTCTGGAATCGGCGTGCGGTTCCATCTCCACTCCGCCGCCGCATGAAATTCCTTACCATTCCGATTTGCCTGCTCTCGCTTTCGTCTGCGCTTTTTGCGCAAGGCGAAGTCGCCGTGACCGTGAAGACGCTCGCCGCGCAGATGAAATATGACATTCAGGATTTCATCGTTCCGCCGGGCGCGAAGGTGAAGCTGACGCTCATCAACGACGATGAAATGCCGCACAATCTCGTGGTCACGAAACCCGCATCCGACAAAGGCATGGCGCTGGCGCAGACGGCTTGGGCGCTTGGCGAGAAGGGCATGGAGATGCACTGGATTCCCAACGACCCGCGCGTTCTCGCCGCGACGAAAACACTCGCGCCTCATGCGAAGGAGGAACTCGTTTTTACCGCGCCGACTGAGCCGGGCGATTATCCGTATGTCTGCACTTTTCCAGGCCACGCGGCGGCGATGAATGGCGTGATGCAAGTGCGCGCAGGCGGGCTGAACATGCCGGCGGGACCACGGCTCACCGATGGGAAGTTCCAGCTCTTCCTTGGAAAATGGGAGATGCTGCCGGACTTCGGGCAGCTCAAGCCGCTGCGCGAAGGTGCGCTGGAAAAGGGCATCATCGCTTGGAAGTTCGACGATTATAAAAACGAATACGGCATCCGGTTCACCGGCAAGCTGGAGGTGAAAAAGGAAGGCGAGCACACGTTCCGCCTCGCGTCGGATGACGGCTCGCGCATCCGCATCGACGGTAAAACGGTGGTCGCGCAGGACGGCATTCATCCTCCCGGTTCCGGCAAGACGGCGAGCGTGAAACTCGCGCCGGGCATGCACGATTTTCAGCTCGATTACTTTCAAGGCGGCGGCGGCGCGGAGCTTTATGTGTCGTGGACAGGGCCGGATTTTTCCGAGACGTGGCTGACCAAGACGACGCTCGATGCTTCGCCGAAAAAGAAGAAGAGCGAGAACCAGACGGGCATCCCGCTCGTGGTGAAAGATGAGGCTGTCATCTACCGCAACTTCATCACCGGAGTCGGCTCGCGCGGCATTGCAGTCGGGCTTCCCGGCGGCGTGAATGCTGCGTTCGACGCCGAGCTTTGCAACGTCGCGCTCGTCTGGCGCGGTGCATTTATCGACGCGAAACGCCACTGGACGGACCGCGGCACGGGCACGCAGCCGCCGCTCGGATACGCCGTCGTCGCGCTGGATAAAAACGTGCCGCTCGCCGTTCTCGAGGCAGATGCGCAGTGGCCCGCGCCGCCGAAAGATTTGCCGTGGGGCGACTGGCCTGCGGGCTACAAATTTGGCGGCTACACGCTGGATAAAAAAGGCATCCCGACGTTCCGCTATTCGTTCAGCGGCATCGAAGTCGAAGACCGCATGGAAGCCGCGCCCGCCGCTTCGTCGCACGGACACACCGGCGCGGCGATGCAGCGCGTCATCACACTTCGCGCGAGCAAATCGCCCGCTGGTTTGCACTTCCGACTCGCTTCCGGAAAGCCCGTGGCTGCTGGGAAAAACGGCATCTTCCCGCTCGATGAAGGCGTTTCGTTGAAGGCTGCGGGCGCGATTGTTCGCGGCTCGGATTTGCTTGTGCCGGTGGCGTTCAAAGACGGCGTCGCCCGCATCGAAGTCAGCTACGTCTGGAACCACTAATCACATTCTCATTCCATGAAACGCATCACATTTTCCATCGCCCTCGCAGCATTCAGCGGCGTCGCTTTTGCACAAAAAGACATCATCAAAGCCGAGCGCGAGTTCTATAACGTCACCAGCGTCGCGACGCCCGAGAGCGAAGTGCTGGAGGTCTCCGGGCTCGAACTACTGCCCGATGGCAAACTCGCCGTCGCCACACGTCGCGGCGAGATCTGGATGGCCGCGATCCCGGCTCCAAGTAGCACAGCCGTCTCGGCTGTGGGGCCAGCAGGCGTCCCGCCTGCTGCATCGGGCGGGACGCCCAATGTCCCCACAGGCGGGACGCCTGTGCTACAGCCGAAGTGGACGCGCTTTGCCGCAGGGCTGCACGAGCCGCTCGGCATCTCGTTTAGCAACGGCTGGCTGTGGGCCACGCAACGCCCGGAAGTCACGCGAATGCGCGACAGCGATGGCGACGGAAAAGCCGATGTTTTCGAGACCGTCGCCGCGCCTTGGGGAATCAATGGCGACTATCACGAATACACATTTGGAGCGCGGTCGCCGAAGGACGGATCGATTTGGAATACGCTTTGTCTCACCGGCTCCGGCGGCTCCAGCAGCCTTTTCCGCGGATGGGTCATGCGAGTCTCGCCGGATGGGAAATCCGAGGCCTTAGCGACCGGCGTTCGCTCGCCCGGCGGCATCGGCTTTGCGCCGGATGGCGAAGTTTTCTACACCGACAACCAAGGACCGTGGAACGGCAGTTCGTCGCTCAAGCACGTGAAAGTCGGCTCATTCCAGGGCAACCCGACCGGGCTGAATTCGTTCGAAGCAGCGGCGAAACGCGGCATCTCCACAGCGCCCATCGCCAAGAAACCCACGACGCCGAAAAGCGGCAGCCGCATCGACACCGAGCGCGGCACCGTGGAGGAATTCGTCCCGCCCGCAGTCGTCCTGCCGCACGGAATCGTCGGACATTCGCCCACGGGAATGTGCTTCGACCTCACCGGAAAGTTCGGCCCGTTCAAAGGCCAGCTCTTTGTCGGCGAACAGACGTTTTCAAACATTCAGCGCGTGTTCCTCGAAAAAGTGAACGGCGTTTACCAAGGCGCGGTCTTCCACTTTCTGAGCGGATTTGGCAGCGGCAACATCGCCACGCTCATGACATCGGACGGCGTGCTCTACACCGGCGGGAGCGACCGCGGCTGGGGTGCAAAAGGCGGCAAGCCGTTCGCCCTCGAGCGCGCCGCGTGGAACGGAAAAATGCCGTTCGAGATCCACGAGATGCGCGCAAAAGCAGATGGCTTCGAGCTGACATTCACACAGCCCGCCGACGCGAAAACCGCCGCCGACACTGCGAGCTACAGCGTCTCGTCGTGGACGTATATTTACCAGTCCAGCTACGGCAGCCCCGAGGTGGACAAGTGCGACGTGAAAGTCGTCGCCGCCACAGTCGCCGCCGACGGAAAAAGCGTGATGCTA
>JAYTMG010000132.1:0-1336 GCA_043728745.1 Verrucomicrobiaceae bacterium | reverse complement strand
CCTTCGCCGAGCTGGATGTCCACGGTGGAGACTTTGTATTCGTTGCGCTCGGCCCAGCGCACATACATGCGCATGAGCATGTCGGCCCAATCCTGCGATTCGGTGCCGCCTGCGCCGCTGTTGATGGTGAGGAAGCAGTTGCAGTGGTCGCTGGGGCCGTTGAGGAATTGCTGGATTTCAAAGGCATCCATCGCTTTCAAAAAGCTGTGGTATTCATGCTCGAGGTCGGCCACGGAGCCGGGGTCTTCTTTTGCGAAATCGATCAGGATGGCGATGTCGTCGGGGCGCTTTTCGAGGGCGAGGAAAGGATGCACTTTCTTGCGGAGCATGGAGACTTCCTCCACCTGGGCTTGGGCGCGTTCTTGGTTGTTCCAGAAGTCCTGCTCGCCCATGAGGCCTTCGAGCTCATTGAGGCGTTCTTGTAGTTTGGGTAAGTCAAAGGAACCTCCGCATCTCGGCCACGCGGGCCTTCAATGCAGAGGTGTCAACGGAAGCGGGATCAAATGCCATAAATTCGACGGGACTCTACGGGCAGATGTCTGCGCGGCAATGTCCATTGTCGTGCGGAGGTGAAAAAGTGGTCAGGGCGGGGGAGTCGGGCAGTGCTCGGAATGACGAGGTGTGATTTGTCGCAAGCGAGTGGGCGTGGTTTTCACGCTTGCGACAAATCACCAATCACCATTCACAAATCACAGCCGATGGACTCGGCGATAGCCTTCGAGCGTGAGTTCGGCGACGCGGTCCCAGTTTGTGGCCGCCCTCCACGCGGTGCCTCCAGCGAAATCGGGCTGAACGGCGAGGGCTTTCCGGAGGTGGCTCTCAAACTCTGAATCGACGGCAGCAAAGCGATGGATGAATGGTGTGGGTTCATCGAGCACGACGGTGTCGAGCCGTGCTGGGAGGAGCATCGGTAGCCCCCATGAGCGGGCAAGATTCGCTGCGCCGGATGTGAAGATTTGGCGATAGTTGAAAATCGTGCAGTCGGCGGCGCAGAGCCAGTCGTGGAGCGCCGCGTCGGGCAGCCATTCAAATCGGGCGATGATATTTTTTGCGTCGCCGATTCGCGATTTGAGGTGATCGCGATATTCGTCGTTCATCGGTTTCCCTACGATGGCGAGCGTGATGTCGGTGCGGGACGTTCGCCACCATTCGATGATTTCCTCCTGCCCTTTGTAGGGCTCGACCATGCCGAAAATGAGGGCGATTTTTCCCGTGGCCGGGAGCTGGAGCGCTGCACGGGCAGCGGCTTGCGGGATGGGCGGGCCGAGTGTGACGGAGAGATCGCCGTGGGGAATCACGGTGAGATTGTCGATGCCGAACAGCTCGGCCATGCGGG
>JAYTMG010000131.1:0-2920 GCA_043728745.1 Verrucomicrobiaceae bacterium | reverse complement strand
CCTACCTTCGGTCGCGCCAAGGGATTTTTTGTTCACCCCATCACTTTTCTACTTTTGATCGCACAGTGCTTTCTAGTTTTGATCGCACCACGACAGAAGGCGTCGATCCCCCGTTCAGCTTTAATGTTTACCGCGGGTCGCGGAGCCGCATACTACCCGCAAACTTTTCAAGCAGCCCGCCGTCGGGATGTTCGCGATGCCGACTGCGCCCGGCATTGAAAATCTGCCGCCGGAGACCAATTATGCCAACATACAAGACACCTGACGTTTACGTGGAAGAAATAGCCGCTTTCCCGACTTCGGTGGCTGAGGTTGCGACGGCTATTCCAGCGTTCATCGGCTACACTGATAAAGCGACGGAGAAGGCTGATAACGATCGCATCCTTAAGCCCACGAAGATTTTCTCACTCCGGGAATACGAGGAATACTTTGGTGGCCCGGAGGACGATGCCATTGCGATCACGGTGGCGAACGATGGCGCGGGTGGGTTGTCTGTAAGTTCATTCACCGAGCCGACGGTAAAATACCTCCTTTACCACAGCGTTGCGCTATTTTTCGCCAACGGCGGGGGCAAATGTTACATCACCTCCGTCGGCTCGTATCAGGCGACGGCAGTCCTCGGCCTCACGGGCGATGGGGGCATCAACCCTGCCACGATGTATGGCCTTGAGGACGGTTTGGGCGCGGTCGCGCTTGAGGACGAGCCGACGCTGATTGTGATTCCGGAAGCGGTGAACCTCGCACCGGGCGATTACGCAACGCTTGTCCAAGCCGTGCTCGCTCAATGCGGCCAGCTTCGCGACCGATTCGGCGTGTTCGACCTTTTCGACGGCAGGAAGGATGAGCCTCTCACCTCCGCCGAACTGACGACCAATCGCGGCTATTTCGGGAACAATGACCTGCAATACGGAGCCGCGTATTATCCGTTCATTCGCACGACTATAAACTTCTACGTCACCAGCGCCGAAGACAATGTTTCCGTCGCTCATGCGGCAACGGAAAGCCGAACCCTCGGGAGCTTCTCCGCCACCGGTGCGAACCCGAACGCCGCCGTCTATGACTTCGTCAAGGCCACCCTCAAGGAGCATTTCCTGAGTCTTCCGCCCAGCGGCGCAATTGTCGGCGTCTATGCCGCGACGGACGCCGATCGCGGCGTCTGGAAAGCCCCGGCCAATGTCAGTCTGGCGGACGTGATCGCGCCGGTCGTGAAAATAGACAACGCGTATCAGGATTCCCTTACCGTGGATGCCGCGTCCGGAAAATCCATCAACGCCATCCGCGCCTTCACCGGAAGGGGCACGCTGGTATGGGGTGCCCGCACGCTCGCGGGCAACGACAACGAGTGGCGTTACATTCCCGTCCGTCGTTTCTTCAACATGGTTGATGAGTCGGTCAAGAAATCCACGCAATGGACGGTGTTCGAACCCAACGATGCCAACACATGGATCAAGGTGCGCAGCATGATTGAAAACTATCTCACCGAGAAGTGGCGCGATGGCGCGTTGGCTGGCACCACGACGAAGGACGCCTTTTTTGTGAATTGCGGTTTGGGAACAACCATGACCGCTCAAGACATTTTGGAAGGCCGCCTCATCGTCCAAATCGGCGTGGCCCCCCTGCGTCCCGCCGAGTTCGTCATCCTCCAGTTCTCACACAAGCTGCAAACTCCGTGAGCTATCCGGGATGAGCACTCACACCATCACTGCGGCCATTTCAGGAATTGCGCCGGTTTACCCGCGCGTGAAATGGCGTGTTTTCCATGAACCATTGCTCCGATGCGCAGTCTTGTCGTCCTGCGCTGATTCATGTATGTCATCGCCATGCCGAATATCCACGACGATCCTGCCGCGCTGAAGGCGCTTCAGGACGACATTTACCGCGAGAAGATCCTCCGTGCGCGCAAGCAGACGATGGAAGAGCGGCTCGCGGATGTATTTGAGCAGTCGAACTTTCAGTTTGGCATCATGCTGGCCGGGGCGATGCACGCCCTCAATACGCGCGACGAAGCTATCGGCTGGAAGGAAGTCGCGCGCTGGATGGATCGCTTGGACCGCGTGAGCGACGCAGGCTTTTACTCCTCTGCTAAACTGGCATGAACATCGAGGAACTCGCCGTTTTGGTGTTTGAAACCGCTGAGCGAATCGGGGTGGAATTTATGGCGGTGGGAGCATTCGCAGCCGGGGCTTACGGCGTTCCCCGCTCAACACGAGACGTTGATTTGCTCGTCTCCGTCGGCATCGCTGGCGGCGTCGAATCCCTCGTCAATTCGCTCTCTCCGGTAGTCGAATTTGACCGGCAGGTGGTATTCGACACGCTCACATGGGGGCGGAGGCTCGTTGGCAAAACCCGGTCCGCGCCTCCCTACAAAGTGGAGCTTTTCGAAATGTTCGATGACCCCTTCGTTCTGTCCGAGTTTAGTCGCAGAGTGAAAGTTTTCGTGCCCGTTCTTAAACGCACGACTTGGCTCCCCACCGCCGAAGACGTCATCGTCCAAAAACTCCGCTGGGGCCGCAGCAAAGACCTCGACGACGCGCGCGATGTCCTCGCCGTGCAAGGCCCCGAGACGCTCGACATGGCCTACATCGAATCGTGGTGCGCAAAACACGGCACATCCACACGGCTCGCCAATGCTCTTGCGGGCATCCCTCCACTGTAATTTGGATCGCACGAGACGATAAAAACCAGCTTTCCACGAAGTCCAAAACTGCGGCTCGCTGGCAAATCGACAGCATTCCAGCCGCGTGAATCGTTCGTTCTCCTCAAACCGCTTCGAATAAAGCGCGCTTTTAATCCCCTGCCCTTCCCGCGGAGTGAAAAAGTGTCGGGGCGATAGGATTTGAACCTACGACCTCCTGGTCCCAAACCAGGCGCTCTACCAAGCTAAGCTACACCCCGTGACACGCGCTCATTCGTAGCAGGC
>JAYTMG010000130.1:0-1177 GCA_043728745.1 Verrucomicrobiaceae bacterium | reverse complement strand
AAGCAGGAAGCCGTACGCATGACCGATATGGCGTGGCGCAAGGGCTTGCCCGCTTGGCTGCCGTTGAGTGAGGTCTTGAACCCCGGCAGCGAAAAACCGAGCGAGCCGCCGCCAGCGATGCAGCTCTCGGGAATCAAGTCCGCCCCAGTCTCCGCGAAGGCTCCGACGGGAAAACAGCGCGCCTTACTGAAGTATCTCGGGGTCGATTTCCCGGAAGGAGCGTCGAAGGATGAGCTGGCTGTTTTTGTGAGCGATGCGTTGGAAAATCCGAAGCTTCAGGCGCGGTTGTCAAAATGGGGCGACGAAAAACTGCGCCTCCACAGTGACGTGTTTGCCGACGAAATCGAGCACCGCAAGGGAAACCGCGGCGCTACCTACGTCGAGCGTTGCCAGACGGAAGGCGAGGGCGTGGTGAAAGACGTGACGAAGGCCCATTGTCAGGTGCTCATCGAGTCGCTCGATAAGCGTTTTCCTGCATGGGAGGCCAATTCGAGGGATGCTCTGTGGCACTTTTTTCTGCCCGCCATCGCGGAGCATTTCCCGATGCTCGTCCTACCGGAGTGGAAGTCGAAACTGCGCTTTGGAAGCGCGCCAAAATCCCCGCCTGCTGGAGCTCGCACGACGGGAAACCTCGCGACTGATTCAGAGCCCGCCCCGAGTGCGCTACAGGCTGTGGCTCGTGGAGTATTTTATGGCCTCGGAGCACTCGGAATCATCATCGGAGCGATGACTTTTTTGAAACCCAATTCATCAACCACTGCTGAAGTCGCTGCCGCGCCGCCATCGCCTCCGGCAAAGGCGCCCGAGCCCGCGGTCGTGCCTGCGGAAGCGCCGCTGATCTCCGCAGTCGATCCAGTTCCCGCCCCGCAGCCCGAGCCTACAACTCCTGCCCCCGCGGAGCTGCCGCCAGCCGAAGCGGTGCCCGTCGCACCGGCTCCCGCACCTGCCCCGATGGTCGAGGCAACGCCCGCCGTCCCTGCCATCCCGCCTGTCAATCCGGTGCCGTCGGGGCCTGCGACTCTGCCGCGTGCTGATAGCCCGGCGACGACACCGCCAGCGCCGATGATCACGGCCCCGGTTGCGCCCGTTGCGCCGGTCGCGCCTGCTGCGTCGAAGTCGATCCTCACGCTCACAAAGCCAGTGAGTATTCAGCTTCAATTTGGGCGAGTGACTCTTC
>JAYTMG010000129.1:0-2101 GCA_043728745.1 Verrucomicrobiaceae bacterium | reverse complement strand
CCGGTGGCGTTCCAAAAGACCGGCCAGCCCGGTGCTCTGCACATTATTGAAGAGAGCTACTTCGCCGAAGTCATCGATTCGCAGACCCTCGCACCGGTGGCCGATGGCGAGTTGGGGGAACTCGTCCTCACCTCACTCGGACGCATCGCCTGGCCGCTCCTCCGCTACCGCACAGGCGATCTGGTCCGACGGCGGGGAACCGCGCTGGAAGGCGGAATCATCGGACGCGCCGACGACATGGTGGTCGTGCGCGGCGTGAATATTTATCCCAGTGCGGTGGATGCCGTGGTGCGCCAGATCCCTCAAATTATCGAGTATCGCGTGACCGTCTGGAAGCGGAGTGAGATGACCGAACTCGCTATCGAAATCGAGAGCACCGATGTCGATGCTGCGCCGCAATTAGAGCGGGCACTTTCCGAATCGTTTTCGCTGCGAATCCCCGTTGCGCTCGTCGATACGCTCCCGCGCTTTGAACTCAAGGCCCACCGTTGGCGGCAGGCTTAAACGTCAAAGCTGCGCCGGACTACTTCGCAGCCATCCGGCGCGCGATGAATTCCGTGACCTTCGGGATCTTGCATGTGGTCAGCAGCTCCGTCGCTTTTGCCGGATCAGCGGCGACGGCGGGCTCGGCGGCGTACCACAGCATGAGCGGGATGTTCTGATCCTTTGCATCACCTTCATTGGCCGCAAGCGCTGTGAGCGCGGGCCAGCGTTTTTCGAGCGGGATGCGCTGGAGCGCTCCGGCGACGCGGAGGCGGACGAGCGGCGTGGAGTCGGCCTTAGAAAGACGCTCCATCTCGGCGAGGACTGCGGTGCCCGGCGCACCGCTTTCGCAAGCGATGGTGACTGCCCAGCCGCGGACGTATTCGCTTTTTGCAGCGAGGGCTTTCAGCAATGTGGACTCGCTCAGTTTGCCGCAGCAATGGAGCGCCCAAAGAGCGCGGAGCTGGCGGGTGTCGTCGGTGTTTTCCAAAAGGATCTTTTCAAGCGCGGTGACGCCTTCGCCGCTGAGGCCGCGCTCTTGCAGGATGCGGCGGGCGTGGCGGACGTACCAATCGTTCACGTTGAGCTGGTGCGCGATGAGTTCGGGCTCGGTTTCTTTCGCGAGATCCACCTTCACGGGCTTCACCGCGTCGGTTGTGATCTTGTAGATGCGGCCGTTGGAACGGTCGGTGAAGTCGCGCTGCTGGTGGCAGGGGACTTTGTCATACCAGTCGTTGATGAACACGCTGCCGTCCGGCCCGTATTGCGGCTGGAGCCCGCGAAACCACTTGTCCTCGCTCACGAGGAAGTCGCCATTTTTTTCGCTCTTGTATCCGCTTCCGGAGCGCACGACTCGCTCGTTGCGCTGCTTGTTCATGTGGATGTCGTGGAAGAAAAGCGTGTCGCGATATTCGGCGGGAAATAGTCCGCCGAGATAGACCATCATGCCGGAATACGCGGCCTTTTCGTACCGGCCCCAGGCGATGGTTTTGATGTCGTCGTAGGTGTTCGGATTAAAGTGCTGTCCGCCCTGCCGCTGGTAGCGCGCGCCTTGAATCGCGTGCCACATGTGCGGGATGACACATGCCTCGAAAAACGCCTCGCCGTGGTCGTTCCAGTCGATGCCCCACTGGTTGCTCGCGCCTTCCGCCCAGCGCTCGAATTTCCGCGTGACGGGATGCAGGCGCCACACGCCGGCGTTGATTCCGACGCGCTCGTTTTTCGGCGTTCCGGGCTTTCCGACATTGCTGAATGTGAAGACGCCGTGCGTGCCGTAGAGCCATCCGTCGGGGCCCCATATAAAGTCATTGAGGGTCTCGTGCGTGTCCTCCCAGCCCCAGCCATCGAGGACGATTTCGGGCTCCGAGTCGGGTTTATCGTCGCTGTTTTTGTCAGCGATGAAGAGCAAGTTCGGCGGCGCACCGATCCACACACCGCCGTGGCCGACTTCGATGCCGCTGGGAAACGTGAGCTTGTCGTAAAACACCGTGCGCTTGTCCGCTTTGCCATCGCCGTCGGTGTCTTCGAAAATCAGGATGCTGTCCTTCTTTTCGCCGGGACAAACAGGATAGTTCGTATTCGTGATGACCCACAACCGCCCGCGATCGTCTTGCGTCAT
>JAYTMG010000128.1:0-15670 GCA_043728745.1 Verrucomicrobiaceae bacterium | reverse complement strand
AGCGCGATAATGGCGACCACGATCATGATTTCGACGAGTGTGAAGCCGCCGCGTTTTGTGTTTAGTTTCTGAAGCATTGTATTATTTCGGTTTTGTTTTTGTTTTGATTTGTTTTGATGCGGTCTCCCACAACAAATCATGTTTAAGCAGCCGTGGTGCCAAACCGCCGTCCGATTATGAAATTTACAAAATTTATTAAACACGCCTCGGATTCGCCCTCATGAATCCGTCGCCCGGTGCACGATTAGCGAGGCTTCCTGCGGGCGTATGGGTCTTTGCGGCCTCATTTCTCGTCCAGTTTATCATCCTCCATTCGATCGCGGGAACCCGATACTTTTTGCCGGAGAGCGACGACATGAAGTTTTATAACGACTGGGCGTTGAGAATCAGCGCGGGGCAATGGTCGGACGGGAAAGCGTTTTACGGAATGCCCGGTTTTGCGTATGCGCTCGCTGGGATTTACACCCTGACCGGCGGGTATCATCCAGAGTTTTCGCCCTTCCTCATCGCGCAGCTCAACGCAGCCTTTCACGCGCTCACGGCGACGTTCATTTTCCTCATCGGGCGGCGCATTTTCGGAAGTGAGAAACGGGGAAGTATTCTTGCAGTCGCGTCCACCGCAACCTGGCTCGCGATGACCTCGGCGCAAGTGTTTGCGACCATTCTCATGCCTACATCATGGGTAATTTGCGGTTACTGGGGCGCGGCGTATTTTCTCATTCGTGCAACCCAGGCAGAATCAGAACCGAGAAAAAGAACGTGGCTTTTCTTAGGGCTCGGAGCGGGCCTCATCGCTGCGACCGTGGCCACCATTCTGATGCTCCTGCCGCTGATGCTCCTTTGCATCGCGGTCACATCGGGCCGCAAAGAGAAGCGCGGCATCGCCATTGCGGCGTCGCTCGCAGGCGCGTTCGCGGTATCGTCGTCTTTTTCTGCGGCATTCGATTTTAGCGTCGCGCGGCTTGCGACCGCTGCCGTGGCGCTTGGAATCGTTGCGATAGCTTCGCGATGGCGGCCCTCGCTTTTTCCGATCGCTGCACGCGCCGCGCTTCTGCTGGCGGGGGTTTATCTCGCGACCTCGCCCGTGTGGCTGCACAATCGGCTGGTCGCAAAAGACAACGTCTTCCTTTCCGCGCACGACGGCCTGAACCTCTACATCGGCAACCACGCTGAAGCGAACGGCTACACGAAAATCCCATCCACCATGAGCTCTTCGCAAGCTGGGATGCTCCGAGATTCCGAGCTGATTCCGCAGGCGGAAAATGGACGCCCGATGAAGCGCTCGGAGATCTCCGCGTTTTGGAAAACGAAGGCGCACGCCTACATGCGTGGGCAGCCGGGCTCGTGGGCAAAACTGCTCTGGCTCAAGTTCGAGAACTTCTGGAACGTCTATCAATACGACGACCTCAGCATCCTCAAACTTCTCCGCGATGAAGGTGCAGTCCCGCCCGGTCTGCGCTTTGGATTCATCGCGGCGCTCGGGCTAGCCGGGCTGCCATTTTGCTGGGCGCGCTGGCGGACGAGCCGTTGGGTCATCGGCGCAGTAGCGCTGCATGTCTGCTCGCTGATGCCCGTCTTCATCACCGAGCGCTACCGCCTCGCAGCGGCTCCGGGGCTCATTTTGCTCGGCATCGGCGGGCTCTCGATTCTGCACGAGCGGCTCGTGCGCAGCGAATGGCGGAACGCGTTCCTCTCGCTTGCCGCGCTCGCGGGCGCAGCATGGTTCTGCACACAGCCGCGCGAAAATGTCGGCTGGGCGCTCGATTTCTACAAAGCGGGCATCCGCGCCACCGAAGCGGGCATCGCGCTAAAAACAACTGACCCCGCGGCCTCCGCAACTGCGCTCGACCGCGCGCAACGCAACCTCGATACCGCATACGCCTACGCCGATGGAAATGCCGACGTCGTTTTCGCAATGGGGAATCTCCTCTTGGAAAAAGGCGACACGCCGCGCGCCGAAGCATGTTACCAGCGGGCCGTCGCCATTTCGCTCGCCGTGAATCCTGCGCGCGGACACGACGGCGCGTTGCGGAATCTCGGCATCGTCGCCACTCGCCGCGAAGCATGGGCAGAGGCCGAGCGCTACTTTGTGCAGTCCCTTCAGTTCGATCCTGCCAGCGCAAAAACGTGGTTCTTTCTCGCCGAGGCCCGCAGCAAACTCGGCAACCGCGCAGGCGCACTGGAGGCCATCGAGCGCGCAAACACACTGCGCCCCGGCCACCCGGAAATCGAAAACCTGCGCAACCAGCTTCGCGCTCCGTGACGAAAGCGAACCGCGCTCTTGTCGTTCACCTCGGCACCTTGCTGCTCACGATTGCCGGGCTCATCGCGCTCGCCCGTTTTTTTCCCGTGGCGGAGAAAATCGCAGCGCTCCAAGCCGCGCTCGCCACCAAGCCGCTGCTTGGCGCGATTCTGCATCCGTTGCTCTTCGCGCTCTGCAACATCCTGCTCCTCCCCGGCGGGCTGCTCGCCATGGGCGGCGGGCTCTTCTTTGGCGTTTGGAAAGGCTGGCTGCTCAATCTCGTCGGCTCGGTTCTTTCTGCATGGGTCGCGATCCTCATTGCCCGCCACGGCGCACGCGGATTCATCGAGCGCAAATTCCTCACCCAGCCACGCTGGGCATCGCTCGACGCCGCGATCGCGCGCGACGGATGGCGCGTTGTATTCCTCACCCAGCTCCATCCGCTCGCCCCCAGCAGCCTGCTCAATTACCTCTACGGAGCCACGCGCATTCCCATCGCGCAAAGCCTGCTTTGGACAGCGCTCGGCCAAGCACCGGGACTTCTTCTTTACGCCTATCTCGGCAGCATCTCGCACACCGGCATCGAAGCCGCCAGCGGTCACTCGAAGATCGCCGCATCCGATTGGATAATCTGGTCCGCAATGCTTGTCAGCAGCGTCGTCATCCTCACACTGCTCGCCCGCCTCTCGCGCCGCATCCTCAGCCAATCGAGCTCCGTGGATGAATTAAACGACGAGTGACGCGCGCCCCAACCAAGCCGTTTTTTCATGGTACTTCGCCCCCGGCGTGTAACCTCGCGACTCGGATTCCTCAGTAACCAATACGAATATGAATATCCAGCGCATCGCCATCGCACTCCTTTGGCTCGTCACCGTGGTCGCCGCCTATTTCATCGGCGGCAGCAATGAAACAAATCCGGGCAGGCAGGCAGCGCAGGCAACTCAGGACGGGGACCGCGCGAAGTCGTCCGCAAGCTCGATGGCTCCGAAGACGATCCCGGACGCCTCGAAAATGTCACGCGGGGGAGAACGGAGCGGGAATAATAGTTGGCCCAACTTAGGGCTGCCTTTTAGTCGCGCCCACGGCGTCCTTCGTATCACTTCTGCCCGGTCGGGCAGCTCGTTTTTTGCGTCTTTGCGGACGCGGAAATTTCAGCGCGGCAATTACAGTTGGCGACGGAAGATGCCCGCGAGTTCGTCGAGGACTTTGCCGATGGCGGAGCGGTTTTTGAATTCTTGTCGCGTCATCAAGCGGGACTTGGCTTTGTCTTCGTCGAATACTCTGACTTGTTGGCGGGCGAAGTCGGCGTCGTAGATGTTTAGGTTGGCTTCGTCGTTTAATCGGAAGGAGCGGTCGTCAAAGTTGGTCGAGCCGACGGAGGTCCAGACATCGTCCACGATCATCACTTTGCAGTGATACATCGTCGGCTGGTATTCGTAGATTTGCACGCCTGCGTCGAGGAGTGCGCCCCAGCGTGAGCGGCTGGCGCTTTGGACGATGGCGGCGTCGGAATGTGGGCCGGGGACGATGAGCTCGATTTTCACGCCTCGGGTGCGGGCCGCGATCAAGGTGTCGATGGCTAATCCATCGGGCACAAAGTAGGCAGCCTGCAAGCGGATGTGCCGAGTGGCGGAGGTGATGGAAAGGAGATACATGAGGCGGACGCTTTCGCTGCCTTCGCCCTGCGAGCTTTTGGATACTTGTGCGAGAGCACCGCCGATGGGCTTTAGCTCGGGGAAGTATTCGGGGCCGAGGAGGACTTCGGCGCGGGTTTTGATCCAGTTGTCGATAAAGGCGGTCTGCATCTGGCCGACGGCGGGCCCTTCGATTTGATAATGGGAGTCTCGCCAATGTTCTTTGGACTGGGCATGGCCGCTCCACAAATCCGCGATGCCGACGCCGCCGGTGAACCCGATGCGTCCATCGACGACGAGAAGTTTGCGATGGGTGCGGTTGTTGATGCGGGCGAGATTGTACCAGTGAAGAGGGTGGTATCGCTCGACCTGGACACCTGCGGCTTTGAGTTCATCGAGTATGGCCTGCTCGATTTTTCCACTGCCGACCCAATCGAGAATCACATGCACTTTCACCCCCGCCCGAGCACGCTCACTGAACGCGGCAGAGAACTCGCGGCCGATTTCTCCGGACCAATAGATGAAGGTCTCGAAGGAGACGGACTCACGAGCGCCGCGAATGGCGGCAAGCATGGCGGGGAAAATCTCGTCGCCGTTTTGGAGGGATGTGATGCGGTTGCCGGGCAGGATTCCCGGACCGAGGATGAGTCCCATGGTGCGCAGAAACTGTGGGTCTTCGACCGAGAAGCAATGGTCGAGGGGGATGTCGATGTGCTTCTCGCCCGCTTGAAGATTGAGAAATAAAACGGTGAGGAAAATCGTGCAGAGCGCGGTGATGACAATTGGCAGAAGCATGGTGGTTTTTGGCCGCAAGGCCGTTGTTACGCGCGGGACGACGTGATAACCGGCCAAGCTTTTGCATTGCCTGCGGTAGCAGCCGGGCGCTCCAGTTCGGATGAAGCGCCTGGCGACTTGATAGCTGCGCTCGATGCGCCAGACTGGCTAGCGTTTGCGCACGGCCAGTCGATAGATATAGAGCAGGATCATGGCTCCGATCACCGAGGCTACGAAGCCGACAGGCTCGCCTTCGCGATACCAGTTGAGACCTTGTCCGATGAATTTCGCGACGAGGGCACCGACGATGCCGAGCACTGTGGTGATGATGAATCCGCCGGGATCTTTGCCGGGCATGAGGAGCTTGGCGACGATTCCGACGATGAGGCCGATGAGGATTGTATAGAGCATGTTATTACGTTGTTTTTTTTGAGTGAAAGTTGTGTGCGCCCCGCATTCCGTGAAGCCTTCTCGCGAGGATCACGTTCTTTGCCCGTGCCAACATTCAGGCGGGACGCCCGACGTTTGTTGCCGCATACCGTCTCTTGATTCCCGGATGACGGCACGACGGAGCCGTGCGGATTTTTAAAGGGAGGCGGGCCCGGCGTTTATCGAGGTTTTCTATTTCGTCTCCGCTCGCTTCTGGGCGCTTCGGGGCGTGGCGCGATTGGACTGCCGGGGCGGAGAAACTCGCGGCGTTTGGGCCCGGATCTCATCTCGTCCTGCCTTGCCCCGTGAGTCGCGAGCTAACGGATCTTCGATGGGATTCGATGGTTGCTTTTTGCTGGGCGAGTCTTTTTTCGGGGGCGTTTTTGCGGTTTGTTTTTTCATAGCTGTGGTGCGCTGCGATTTACTTTGTCGGTGTGGGCGTCCGAGCCCATGTCTTGGGCCGCGAGAGCTTGAAATCCGACGGATGAAGTAATCGCATGCACAGGAACATCGCGCGCGGCGGGGGAGTTGGACGTATCGTAGTGGATGAAAGGGCTAGTGCGCGCCGAAAGCAGGGACGAATCGGAGCGGGGCTTTCCTAAGCCCCGATGCCACCTTAGTGGCGAGAGCCAAGTTGCCGCTATCGCGGCAAACGGGGCTTAGGAAAGCCCCGCTCCCATCCGCGTTTTCGCTAACGTCTTTTTAGCTCCGGCAGTTGGTATGAGCCGGTTGGCTGGCGCGATGCGGGGGAGTCGGGGCGCACGCAGCCCGGTTCTCTACTACTTCTTTTTTGCGCCTTTGTGGATGACGATTTCGACGGCGTTTTTTTGCGGCGCGCCGGGGGTGCTGCGACCATCGGTGATGTATTTTTCCAGCAGGGCGGTGAGGTCTTTTACGTCGGCTTCGCGCTGAGCCGAAAGATTGGTGGTTTCGGCGCGGTCGGCGGCGAGGTCGTAGAGTTGGGCGGGCGGTAGTTGTGCTGCGGCGGGGTTGCCGGGCCGCGGGTCGCTCCAGCCGCCGCTGCCGGGGGTGAGGCAGAGTTTGAGGGCGCTTTTGCGGATGGCGAAATGGCCGGAGATGCTGTGGGAGACGAGCGTGTCGCGTCCGCCGGATTTGCCGAGGAGGGCGGGGAGAAAGCTGACGCTGTCTTCAGCAGCGGTGTCAGGGATTTTTGCGCCGGTGAGTTCGGCGCAGGTGGCGTAGAAATCGGTGAGGCAGAGGAGTTGTGCGCTTTCGCTGGCGGCTTTCACTTTGCCGGGCCAGCGGACGATGAAGGGGACGCGGTGGCCGCCTTCCCAGATGTCCGCTTTGGTGCCGCGCAGGCCGAGGCAGGGGTCGTGTCCTTTTTCGCGGAGCTCGGGGATGCGGGCTTGCGGGGAGCAGCCGTTGTCGCTGGTGGCGATGATGAGGGTGTTGTCGGCGACGCCCGCTTTGTCGAGGGCGTCGAGGATTGCTCCGATGGTGGCGTCGGTCTGCATGACGAAATCGGCGTAGCTGTTGAGGTTGCTTTTGCCGTCGAACTCGGCGGTAGGCACGGAGGGTGTGTGTGGGGCGCTGAGGGGCATGTAGAGGAAGAATGGTTTGCCATTTTTTGCCTGGGTGCCGATCCAATCGACGGCTTTCGCGGTGCAGGTGGGGAGGACGTTTTTGGCGTCGAATCCGGGTGCTGCGGGGCCGTTGCGGGTCTTGGGTCCGTCGGGGCGATCGGCCATCAGCGGGTAGCGATTGGTTTCGGTGGGGATTACGGTGCAGCGGTCGTTTTCGAGGAAGGTGTAGGGGACCATGTCGAGGGACGCGGCGATGCCGAAATATGTGTCGAAGCCGAGGGTGAGGGGACCATTCGCGAAGGGCTTGGAGAAGTCGATGCTGGCGTTTTGCGCGTCGTTTTCGATGGCGAGTTCGTTGACGGATTTGCCTTCGTGCTTCACCCAGTCGAGGCCGAGGTGCCACTTGCCGATGACTGCGGTGTTGTAGCCTTGCTCTTTGAGCATCGCTGCGACGGTGGTGCGGCCGGGCTCGATGAGGCGCGGGCTGAGTCCGCCGAGGACGCCGCTCTGGAGCTTGGAGCGCCAATTATAGCGGCCAGTGAGCAGTCCGTAGCGCGTGGGCGTGCAGACGGAGGAGGGTGTGTGCGCGTCGGTGAACTTCATGCCGCTGGCGGCGAGGCGGTCGTAGTTCGGCGTGGGGATTTTGGAGTCTTTGTTAAAGGCGCGGACATCGCCGATGGCGAGGTCGTCGGCGAGGATGAAGACGATGTTCGGTTTCTCCGCAGCGAAGCCGCAGACGATGGTTGCAAGGAGGAAGATGAAGATGCGCATGAGTGGTTGGTTTGTTGGTGGTTGGGATGGGGAATGACGAATGACGAATGACGAATGACGAAACGCAAGCGTGCGGCGAACCCAACCCGCTTGCGTTTCGTCATCCGTCATTCGTCATTCGTCATTCGTCATTGTCATTCTCTCTTTCAGTTTGCGGCGACCATTGTGTTGTCGCCGTGACGCTGGATGACGATGCCGCGTACGATGGCGTCCGCTAGTGCTTCGCGGGCGGCGCCGTCGCTGCATCGCCGGCCTTCGGAGGGATTGGTGAGGAAGCCACACTCGACGAGCACGGCAGGGTAGCGGTTCTTTTTTAAGACGCGGAAATTTGCAGACCGCACGCCGCGATGACTGAAGCCGGGGATGGCCGCGATTTGCGTGAGGATGTTGTCCGCGATGCGCACGGAGCAGCGGCTTTTGTAATAGACTTCGCTGCCGCGGATGCTGCCGTTGGGGGAGTAGTTGAAGTGGATGGAGACGAAGATGGAATTGCTCTGCCGATTCGAGATGGCGGCGCGTTTATCCAGTGCGATGAAGACGTCGCTCTTGCGCGTCATCACGGTGTCGAATCCCGCCGCCTCCAGCTTGGCGCGGACGCGGAGCGCGACATCGAGGGCGAGGTCTTTTTCCTTGCCGGCGTAGCGTGTCGTGGCACCGGCGTCGTGTCCGCCGTGCCCGGCGTCGATGACGACTTTCTTGAAAGTCCGGCTCGTGTCGATGACGCGATCCGACGCGCAACCGCTGAGGAAAAGGGCGGCGAGTGCCGCAACAAGAGACAGAAATCGAACGGCGAAAAGTTGCTTCATGGTGTGGAAAAAACGGCGTTCTTTGTCGTGGTGTCGGTGAACCGGTGTCAAGCCGCTGCGTCAGCGTTCCTCACGGTAGATTTCGGAGACGCGCTCGATGCGGAGCGCCTTGCCGGTCTGTTCGTCGATTTCGATCATCACGCCGCAGAGGCGCACGGGGCCGCTGGCGACGGGATACTGAATAGGGCGGCCGGTGAGGAACTTCGTAATGATCGGCTCCACCTCGCGCCCGAGGCAACTGACGGCGGGGCCGCACATCCCGGCATCGCAAAGGAAAGCGGTGCCGCCGGGAAAGATCTGCTCGTCCGCCGTCTGTGTGTGTGTGTGCGTGCCTACGACGGCGCTCACTTTACCATCAAGGAAACGGCCCATGGCGATTTTCTCACTCGTCGTCTCCGCGTGGATGTCCACGAAAATGACCGGCGTTTCCATTCGCAAACGGTCCACCTCGGACTGCATGGCGAGGAATGGATTCTCCAGCGGCTGCTGCATGAAGGTGCGGCCTTGGACGTTGATGACTGCGACTTTGCCCTTTGGCGTATCGAGGACGATACTGCCGCGGCCCGGTGTGGCTGGCGGATAATTGATCGGGCGAAGCAGGCGCGGCTCCATGTCGAGGTGGGCGACGATTTCTTTTTGGTCCCAAACGTGATCGCCGGTCGTGATGACTGCGACCTTGGCGCGAAGGAGGTCCGTGCAAATCTTCGGGGTGATTCCACGACCGTTCGCGGAGTTCTCGCCGTTCACGATGACGAAGTCGATGGCCCGTTCTTCCTTCCAACGCGGCACGATGTCGATCACGGCCTTGCGACCCGGTTCACCGACGATATCCCCTAAAAAAAGCAGTCTTAACATGTCCCGCCAGCATTACGGGAACGCCACTGGGGCGCGACAAGAAAGTTTCGCCATCCCGCCCTAATCGTCCGACAGGCCGATAAAATGATGGAGAACCCGTTATTTTGAGCCTCGCGATTTGTCACAAATCGCTCTTGCGAAAGTATGTGCCGTCCGCTCTTTTGTTGCGAGGTGGTTACGGACTCAAAATCGGCTCCGAGGCACCTCGCTTCCAACCAACAATTTTTTCCGTCCAATGAAGTTTTCCCTTACGCGCAGTCTCGCAAATCACCGAATCCTCACCGCCAGTGCGGCCAGTCTTTTGGTAGGCGTTCTTACGGCGAATGGGCAGATTGTTTTGGACAGTATCGGCGTTCCGTTTTTAGAGACATTTACCGGTGCCCCGGCTGCGACGAATTGGTCGCGAAGCGATGCCGGATTTGGGACGGCGTCCGCGACGATCACCTCGACTCTCACGACCGCTGACAATCGGGTGAATGGAACGGTGGGGACGGGTGTTACGATTTCAAATACGAAGACCGGGTTGTCAGCGGGAGCGGCGGCCGTGGTAACCTCGAACTTTAGCGATCACTACTCGACGATTGGCGCTGTGGGCGGCGGAGCTACCGGGGTTGATGCCACTGTCTTGATGGCGCGCCTTTTCAACAACACCGGAACGCCGATCACATCACTGACGCTGGGATGGGATCTTACGTTGCACAATAATTCCGTAATTACGGTGGAAGATGCATTCGCAGGCCATCGCCTTTACTGGAGTCTCAATGGCACTTCGTGGACTGCGGTTGGGAATTTCGGTTTCGTGACACCGGCTGCCGGCGGGCCGCCTACGGCGACGGTTCCCCAGAGCACGACCGTTCCTTTTGGTGTTTGGCCAGTTGGAGCACCGGCATATCTGATATGGCTGGATGATAATAGCGTCGGCAATCCGGACGGCCTTTACACTTTGGATAATGTCAACTTTTCCCCCGTCGGCGGGCTGCCTTCGACCTATAATTTGGCGCATGGATTGGCAGGCTCTCCAAATGGCACTCTCGAAGCCGTAGGCGCGAACTACTGGCTCGCTTCTGGTAGTGCCGCAAGATACTATGCGGGGACGAACGCGATATTTAGCCAGGCGGGGACTGCGTCCATCGACGTGCCGGCCAACATTTCGGTATCCGCCTTGCAGGTCACTGCAGCCAGCGGCACCTATACGATTGGTGGGGCCGGGCAAATTGCAGGTCCTCTTGAGAAATCCGGGGCGGGAACCCTTGCCCTGACTTCAGCGAATGCTTTCACTACCGTTTCTTTCAACGGCGGCACCATTGAAGTCTCAGCGGCGGGGGCACTCGGGGCGGGGACGATTACAGTGGGTGCATCGGGTGGGACTTTGCGGACACCGGCGGCTTACACACTCGGCAATGCCCTTACAGGCGCGGGCAGGCTGACCACGCTCGGTCCAGAAACGCTGACGATCAGCGGAGTAAATACGCATGCTGCCACGACAATTTCCGCTGATTCGGCGATTTTGTCCGGGTCATTGGCAATTAATCACAACCTAATCGTCAGTGCGGGAGCTTCTCTTCGCGTAAGCGGAACCGTCGGCACCGGTTCGACTATCACAAACTCCGGTCGTATTTTCGGCACGGGAACGATTAACGGCACGACGACGGTCTCAAACGGCGGCACGATCGAATCCGGCACAGGCGGCACGGGCACGCTCTCGTTTCAAAATTTGACTTTCGGGTCGGCTGCGGGAAATACGGCGGTGTTCGATTCATCGCTCTCGGGCATTGTCAATGTCACCGGGAATCTGGTGCTCAACGGAGGCGCAGGAAATGTGACGGTGAACGTATCCGGAAATCCGGGCGGGTTTCCGCTTCCGCATACATTTACGTTGCTCGACTATGCAGCGATTAGCGGTGCGGGATACGGCGGTTTTGTTTTAGGCACGAAGCCCAATCGAGTGGAGGGTGTGCTCGTGGACAACACAGCGAACACACGCGTGGATTTCCGACTCACGGCGTTCGACTTCCCGATTTGGAGCGGTGCGCTCGGTAGTAACTGGGTGATCGGCTCACAGGGTGGCTCGGAAAACTGGCTGAAAAGCTCGGACCTGAGTTCGACGACCTTTATTCCGACCGACACTGTGGTGTTTGGTGACCAGCCATCCACGGATCAAACCGTGACGATCAATACTGCGGATGTGACGGTGGCATCCCTCACTTTCACCAATGCGACGCGAAACTACACCTTCGGCGGGACCCGCGCGATTGCGGGTAATGCGGCGCTTGTAAAATCGGGCGCAGCTACGGTGACGATTAATAATACCAACAGTTTCACAGGCTCCGTGGCCGTCAATGGAGGAACTATTAGCGTGCCGACGCTCGCTGATGGTGGAGTCAACAGCCCGCTGGGAAGCGGCTCCGCAGTGACTCTTGATGGCGGAGGGACGCTGGAGGTTACTGCGGCTGTTCCGGTCTCGACCAATCGCTCACTGACCATCAATAACACCCTTGGTCCCGGTGGAACCATTCGCACCAATGGGACCGTATCAATTTCCGGGGCGATTTCCGGTTCTGGAACCTTGGTCAAGACGGGCACAGGTCGAGTGATTGTCAAAGGCGTAGCTTCCGGGACATCCACCGTTTCGCAGGGCGTGCTGGAGTTTGGGACCGGTGCAAATTTTTCCGGTAATGTGACGAACGATGGGACGATCGAGATCACTAATGGCGCGGTCATCGCTGGAACGATCAACAACAACACGACTGTCAAAATCAACCGGACCGATACTGCGACGATTACGCCGACGATCACCGGTCCCGGCGGGCTGGACATGATCGGCGGGCCGCTGGCGCTCGTCACACTCGGCGGCGGAGCGGCGGCCAACACATTCACAGGGCTTACGAGAGTGTTGTCCGGCACTTTGGTGGCGGGAAAGACGACGGGAACGAACGCGATCTCCGGAAATCTCCTGCTGGATGGCGGGAATTTTCGTTATGCGGGAAATGCGAATGGAAATCAGATCGCAAACACTGCTTCCATCACAATCAATAGCGGCAATTTCGGTGAAGTGAACGCGGTTGGTGTGAGTCCGGTCAGCCCTGGACCTGCTGAAACCGTGGCAACCGCGACGATCAATGGTGGCTATTTTTCCAGCGGAACCGCGACATTTACCACGACCGGGCTCTTCAGGGTAACGGGTGGAAGTCCGCTGGTGGCCCGGGGGGGCGTCATTTCGGCAGGCTCGGTCGAGGTAACGGGCGGCGTATTCAATTTTGATGGCGGTAGCCCGATCGGCGCGAATGCAGCCGGGGTTCAGGACAGCCGCCTCGCCGTCGGGGTCGGAGGAATCAACGTCACGAATGGCACCTTTAATTTTAACGCCGGCCCGAGTCCCTTCACCGCTTCGACCTCTCCGACCACAGGCTCGCGCGGAAGCCGCCTTTTGCTCAACGGCAACTTCACCTCGTCGGGGACGACCAACATTTTGCGCGCTCCGGGGAGTCTCGCGCTCATCGCGCAGGCACGGTCGGCGATTGAGCTCAACAGCGCAGTTCGCACGTTCGATGTGACGGGCACGCTCAATTTGGGCACCGTCGCAGCACCGCTGAGCGTCCGTGACGGCAACCCACAAGTCGTCGGGACCGATCCGATTCCGGCACCGGGCGGTATCATCAAGGCAGGCACCGGAATCCTAAACATGCCCGGCGACCAGCCGTATCGGGGCACCACGACCATCAATGGCGGCACGCTCGCTATCGACGGCGCGCTATCGACATCCGGCGTGACGATCAATAACGGCGGTACTTTGAGAGGAAAAGGCAGTACACTCGGCGGCTCCACGGTGAACAGCGGCGGTGCGATCATCGTGGGCGTTGCAGGGTCTGGCGCGCTCTCCTTTCCGACACTCACCCTTGGCTCGGCACCCGGCGATACGTCCTCACTCACCGTGACGAGGAGCGCCACCGCCGGAATCATCAACGTCGTCAATTCCAACGGCCTCATCGCGAATGGCGGTGCGAACTCAGTGACAGTCAATCTCACAGGTATCATGCCCGGGCTCGGGCGGCATGTTCTCATCGACTATGCTGGCACGCTGGGCGGAACCGGGATCAGCGCTTTCAAAAAAGGAACGCTCCCGGCTCGTGTGTTGACGGCCGATATTGAGAACGATGCGACCAATACGGCGGTCGTGCTCAACATCTTATCGGCTGAATTTCCTGTCTGGACGGGAAGACAGACGACCGAGTGGAGCACAGCGGTCATTCCTGTCCAGAAGAACTGGGGACTCGTAGGCATGGCTGGCACGACGGATTTCATCCCGCTGGATAACGTGATTTTTGACGACACGGCAACGAACACATTGGTGGAACTCAGCGGAGGCGACATCGCGCCAAATATCATTCGGTTCAACAATACATTGCAGACTTATCAAGTGACTGGCGCTGGTGCTATCACTGGCGCTGCGACAATCATAAAGGATGGCCTTGAGGAAGTGACGATTACCGGGGCACATTCGTTCACCGGTGCCGTGACCCTCAATGCGGGAACTCTCATCGTTCCGACAATCGAGAATTCCGGAACTAACTCACCACTCGGCGCTGGAAATGCAGTGGCGTTTAACGGAGGTGCGCTGAAGGTGAACAGCGGCGTCACGGACCGCACCCTCACGCTCAGTTCGAGCAACGGAACGATACTGACCGACGGGACTTTCACCGTTGCCGGTCCGATCACCGGCGCAGGGAATCTGTCGAAAGCCGGCTTTGGCACCGCCATCTTTACGGGCGCAAAAACCGGCTTTAACAGCGGTCTGATGCTCAAGGGCGGGACGATTCAGTTCTCCACGGTGGATGCCTTGGGCGGGGCCTCACAGACGGTGACCCTTGACGGTGGTGCCTTGGAATATACAGCCGCAACAGCATTGGATTGGGGTGCCGCCGCGCAGACTCGGGCGATTAATTCCCTATCAGGCGGCGTCATCCGCGTGACCCAGGGCGGACCGACGGCCGGACTCCAACTTACTCGCGCAGGCAGCCTCACAGGCGCAGGCCCCATCGTCAAAGAGGGGCTCGGACCTCTCCGGATCGTTGGAAATAATGTCGGTCTGACTGCAGACTGGACAATTGCTGAGGGGGCGATTGAGGCGCAATCCGCAAACGCCCTCGGGAGCGGGAGCATTACCCTGAATCGGGATATACCCAGCGGAAAGTTCGGCATTCTCGTTAAGCAACAAGCAGCTACTGCGGCGGCGGGAACCACGTTGCCGAACAATATCACGCTCAATGGAGGCACGCTCCAAGTTCGCTCCGGCAATTTTGGTGCATTCGGTGGGACCGTGGACGTTGTCGCGCCATCGGTCGCTTCTCTACGGAGCTTTAGTCCGACTACCGACTCGCACGACATCACGATTGCCGGTCCTGTTACTGGCAGCGAACCGCTTACCGTGCAGGGCA
Source organism: Verrucomicrobiaceae bacterium (assembly GCA_043728745.1). Classification (GTDB taxonomy): domain Bacteria; phylum Verrucomicrobiota; class Verrucomicrobiia; order Chthoniobacterales; family Chthoniobacteraceae; genus SXWH01. The sequence continues at coordinate 1,177 of JAYTMG010000128.1, read as the reverse complement.
ACCTCGATAACACAACCACTGCGCTGATTTTGACAAACTCCGCCAACACCTACAGCGGTCAATTTATCGTCAATACCGCACAGGGCCTTGCCGCACAGCCGCTGACGACCGGCAATCCGTTCGGCACCGCCAGCATCGCGCTCACGGATGCACGACTCAGAATTCGCGACAATGGAACGGGTATCAATGGCACCATCGCATACGGAAATAACGTCAGCATCGGCGGCACCGCAACGTCCATAATCGACGTAGCTCGCGGCAGCGGCGCGAATACCGGCAACACGGTTCGCCTCGGTAGCCTCACGATGACTACCTTACAGCTTGAAGTCGCAGGAGCAAACGGGTACGGCGTCGAATTCTCCGGGCCCAACGACTTGGGGCCGAGCCCGACGATCACTGCTAACACCGCCAACATAACCCTCAGCGGCGACACGACGTCTGCCTTTGGGCTTTACAAATATGGCGCAGGCACCCTCAAGTTCAGCGGCACTGGCACCGCGACAATTAATGGCAACGTGTCAATTCAAGGCGGAACAGTCTTTGTGAACAACACCCTCGCCGACACGTCGAACGTGGAAGTCGCGTTCGGTACACTCAGCGGCTCCGGCACCGTCGCGGGTAGTGTGAGCGTGACCGCAGCAACCGGAAACATCGCTCCCGGCAACAGCACCGGAATCCTCAGCGTCGGCGGAAGCGTGGCATTAATAGCTGGCTCTGGCTTCAATGTGGAACTGACGCACGTCAGTCAGGGAGTGCCAGTCGCAGGGACGGACTACGATCAGCTCAGCGTCGGCACCGGCCCGCTCGACGGGACCGTGGACATCACGGACGCAAATCTCAACATCGCCACGGGGACCGGATTGCGCGCGGGCGATCTGTTCTTCATCATCGTAAACGACGGAGTGGACGCAGTGACCGGAACTTTTGCCAATGTTGCAGCGGCGGGAACGCCATTCACCGTCAACGGTGTGCAATTCGAAATCAGCTACGATGCGAACTTTGAAACCAACTCGCTCCACGGCGGCAACGACGTCGCACTCGTGGTGCCGGAGCCCGGCAGCGCAGTGCTACTACTCGGCAGCCTCGTAGTATTGGCGGGCCGCCGCCGCCGGACTGCGTAGGCGATTTACTTCCAGCTCTCGTCGAAAAAGCCCGCGTCCACGATCTGTCCCGGCCA
>JAYTMG010000127.1:0-3430 GCA_043728745.1 Verrucomicrobiaceae bacterium | reverse complement strand
CTTCCAGCAAAAGCCCATGTATATCTTCGGCGGCGCGGGCCTCTTCATGTTCATGATTAGCGGCCTCGCCGGTGCGCTCGCCTGCTTCTTCAAATTCCTCTGGAGCCCATCCAAGCCCTTCATCGATACCCCCCTCCCCGTCCTCTGCCTCGTCGCCGGAGCCGCCGGAATGCTCTGCATCCTCATGGGACTCCTCGCAGAAATGATCGTCCGCACATTTTACGAAAGCCAGGGTAAGCGCGTTTACATCGTCCGCGCCACGCGCAACGTCCCGCAATAGAAGTCCCCCGAGCACCATCGCCATGAATGCTGACACACCCGCTCTCCCCAATCGCTCTTTGAGTCTGTTGAATTGTTTGCCCGGAGCTTTCCTAAGCCCCGTTTGCGGCGCAAGCGGCAAGCGCGCTCACCGCTGACGCGGCTCGCACGGGGCTTAGGAAAGCCCCGCTCCTTTCGCGTTCTTCTTCGTCAGAGATTTTTAACCCAGAAACATGAATAGAGGTGACTACGAAGGGCGCGAAGAGCGCGAAGACAGAAGTAAAGCCAGTGATACCGGGGTCGCGTTCGACTCACCGCTGGGGTGAGAAATTCCTCCGACGCAATCCGCTTGGAAAGTCCTTCCTTCGCGTTCTTTGCGCCCTTCGTAGTCACTTTCCATCGCCGTTTTTAGGTTTAATGCGATTGCCCTGCCCTTGCTCGGAGGCCACGGCGGCGAGTGCAGCGAACAAGGGAACGAGGACAGCCGGAAACTCCAGCACTGGCTGCCGGAGAATCACCTCACCGCGGCATCGTCATGAACTCCGCGCTCGTGAGGAGCGCCCACAACAAATCGCGGACAGCCTCCTCCTGCTTGTCGCCACGCGCGTTGAGAAATGCGGCTGTTTGCGCGGATTCCTCGGCATCGGGCTCGCGACCGTACGTTGCGAGAAATGTTTCACGAACCCGCGCTGGGGCATCAGCCAGTGCCGTGATGCGCTTCTGCGCGGGCTTCAGGACCTCGGCGAAAAGCGGCGAACTCGTCAAAAATTGCGCCTGCTGAAAAGTCGCGTTGTATTCCTTCGGCAACACATCGGGCAGCGCCGTGACGACGGCGCGGCGGAGCGCATCCTCACTCGGCGGCAGTCCCGCTGCGACCCGCCACGAGCGCGCGAGCTGCTCAGCGGAAAGCGAGCGCTCTTGCGCTCCAGCAAAGGCTTCAGGCGGCGCATCGCAAGCGGCCAGCCCGTACGTGCGGCTCAGTACGATTCCACGAATGAGCCTGCGGATGTCGTATTTGTGGGACGCGAAATCCTGCGAGAGCCAGTCGAGCAGCTCGGGATGACTCGGCACGTTGCGCGCAGTCATTTCATCCGGCGGATTGACGATTCCGCGTCCCGTCAACGCGGCCCACATGCGATTTACAAAAGCACGAGCGAGGAGCGGATTGTCGTGCGTCGCGGCATCGGCAAATGCCTCGCGGCGGGAAAATTTCGGTACACGCGCCTTCGCCTTCGGGTCCACATATTTATCGTCGCCGTCGGTCTCTTTTTGGTCGCCGCTCGGACGATCTTCACTCACGGAACGTCCGGTCAGCAGCGTCACCACAGCGGGCTGCGATTCCTTTTTCAGATTCGTGAAATTGATGAAACCGCCCACGGCGGATTCGCCCACAACGTTGCCGCCTTCCACATTCTTGCTGCGGTTAAACGCCGCCACAAGGCCCCAATAATGCCCCTGCTTGATCTCCCTTGCGAGTGGGTGGTCGTGGCACTGCGCACAGTCGATCTGTGTCCCATATACCACCGGAGCGACCGCTTCCGCGATGACTTGATGGTCGTTTTTTCGCTCATAAAGAAACCACGAAGCGCCTTTCTCCGAGCGGGCGGCAAGGAAAGCGCGCACCGTTTCGTTCCACGGGCGATTCGTGCGGAAAGCGGTTTCGAGGAAAGACCACCAGCCATTTTTAATCCGCCGGTCTTCTTGATTTCCCCGCTTTCCGCGGCCCATCAGGAAGACATCCCACAATTCGCGCATCCGCACCGGATACTCATCGGACGCGAGCAATCGATCCACGAGCGCTCCGCGTTTGTCCGCATCCGCAGAAGCGAGAAACCCTGCGAGTTCCTCTTGAGTCGGGATGCGCCCGACGAGGTCGAGGAAAAGTCGGCGACACCAAGTGCGGTCGTCTGCGTCGGTCGCCGGTTTTACACCGCGAGCCCGCCACCCGTCCGCAATCAGCGTATCGATTGCCGCAGTGACAGACTCAAACTGGCGGGCGACTGCTTCTTTTTGCACCGGCGCGACGGTCATCGCGGCGATCCATGTGCGGACGGTTTCGCGCTCTGCATCGGAGAGCTGTTTTTTCGGCGGCATGTGGGGGTCTGCACCCGCTGCGAGGTTTTTGAAAAGCGGGCTCTCGTCGGGCTTTCCGGGGACGATGACCGCGCCTTCATCGCCTCCTTTGAGCACGGCCTGCGGGGTATCGAGCTCCAGACCGCCTTTTTGCTCGATGGGACCGTGGCATTTTACGCACTGGACATCAAAAAGCGGCTGAACCTTGCGAGCCCACATGGTAGCGGCATCCTCCGCACCGGCCAAATGGACGGTGGCAAAAGAAAACAGAATGACGATCGCGCAGGACAACTTCACGCGCTGACAACCGGCGAACCGATGATATTCTTGGAGGCTCTTTCGTGTATTTGGCGGGCTCTTCAGCGATTGATGACCGGAAGATCAAAGTGTTCTGTTGACAATCCCGCCCCGATTCATAGCCTCCGCGCTCCTTTTTCTAAGAATACCGATATATGGCCAACACAGCATCAGCCGCAAAACGCGCACGCCAAACCGTCCGCCGCACATCCCGCAACCGCAAGGCGAAGGGCATCATCAAAGGCGAACTCAAGGAGATCCGTGCAGCAATCACTGGCGGCAAGAAAGAAGACGCAGCCAAGCTCCTCGCGAGCGTCAGCAGCCTTCTGGACAAGTCCGCGAAGACCGGCCGAATCCACAAAAACAAGGCGAACCGCCACAAGAGCGACCTCGCCAGCCGGATCGCCGCTCTTAAGTAGTCGCGATCCCGTTCCGGGATGTCGCCCGAGAAACGTTTTGTCTCACTTGCTCGTCCAATCGGCGGGCAACTTTATAAATTTGGACTCTTTGCTGGGCACGAAACGTCTCCGTCCGTGCTCAGCAAAATCGTATTTGCGACCTTCCTCGCTCCAACGAGTCCCATCGTCTCCCGCGATTAAGGGAGACAGCCGAGCTTGTAATACCATCTTCCCCAAATAAAGAGACGTTCCCAAGCCAAGCGACGAGGCGCGGGCAGGGTGGGCGTCCCGCCGCGCTGCGCATCGTATCTGGATAGCCTCGCCTGATGCGAGCGACGAATCGGAGCGGGGCTTTCATAGCCCCTGCTGTCCCGACCTGTCGGGACAATCATTTGGAAGAGAGC
>JAYTMG010000126.1:0-35858 GCA_043728745.1 Verrucomicrobiaceae bacterium | reverse complement strand
CGCCGATAAAACAGTGGAAATCAAGGCCATCGCCCGCGAGGCCGGTTTCCGCACGAAAGTCGCGGTCTATTCGGCCAACGAGAAAGTGGACCCGGTCGGCGCTTGCGTCGGCATGAAGGGCGCCCGCGTGAAGAATATCGTCCGCGAGCTGAACAACGAGAAGGTGGACATCATCCGGTGGTCGCCCAACGTCATGGAGCTCGTCACGGAAGCGCTGAAGCCCGCGAAGATCAAAACCCTTTGGCTGGAAGAGAAAAAGAAGGCTGTCGAAGTCCGCGTGGATAACGACCAGCTCTCGCTCGCCATCGGCAAGCGCGGCCAGAACGCCCGCCTCACCGCGCGTCTCACGGGTTGGGAAATCAACATCCAGGAAGACACCTCGGTGAAACAAAAATTTGAAGCCCGTCTATCCGGAGCGGCGAATGACCTTGCTGGAAAGCTCGGCATCGACCCTCAGGTGGCGGAGAAACTCGTCAACGCAGGCATGAACGCAGTGGACATCATTGCGGATTGCTCGGCGGATGACATTGTCGGGGCGATTGAGATCGATGCGGCGCTTGCCGAACAGATCGTCGCCAAGGCGAAAAACGCGGCTTCCCAATAGCGGAGCCATGAGAACGAACCATTTCCAATTTCATGCCGATCAAGAAAAACAATTCCGACAGCGCCAAGCCCGTAGCGGCTAAGAAACCATCGCTGCTCAAACCCATCACAGGCCGAAAGGCCGCACCTGTGGAGGAACCGAAGAAGCCTGCAAAGGAAGAGGAAAAGCCGGCCAAGAAGAGAGTCGAGAAGCCAAAAGGTGAAGTCACCTCGCTGATCGACGAAGACGGCAAAACCAAGCCGCAACCCAAGCTGGTGCGCAAGCCGATCACGGCAAACAGTCGCGCAGTGCTGCCGACGATTTCCCGCATCATGTCGCCCGAGGTCGCGCCAGTGCCCGATCCCGTCCCCGTTGCGCCGCCGCCGATGCCTGTGAACGCCACCGCAGAGGTGAGCGACAATGGCGAAAAAGTGCTTCATGTGAAGCCCCCAATCTCCGTAAAGGATCTCGCCGCGGCGATGAACCTGAAGCCTTTCCAAATCATCAAGGACTTGATGGGAATCGGCATTTTCGCCAACCAGAATCAGAACGTCGATGTGGACGTAATTCTGAAAGTTTGCGACGCCCACGGCTGGAAATATGAGCGCGAGAAGCGCGAAAAAGGCGCAGGCGTTCACAAGGAAGAAAAGAAGATCGAACCACCACCGGCCCCGAAGGCCAAGGAGATCGAAAAAGCGACCCCGGATGAACTCGTCCCACGGCCGCCCGTGGTCGTTTTCATGGGCCACGTCGATCACGGCAAGACGACGCTCATGGACGCAGTCCGCAAAACCCGCGTCGCAGCAGGCGAAGCAGGCGGCATCACGCAGCACATCGGTGCGTATAGCGTGAAACGCAAGACGGCGGACGGCAAGGAACACACCATCACTTTCCTCGACACGCCGGGCCATGCCGCGTTCACGCAGATGCGGGCACGCGGCGCGAGCGTCACGGACATCGTCGTCCTCGTAGTCGATGCGACCGACGGCCCGATGCCGCAGACGATGGAAGCTCTCGCCCACGCCAAGGCGGCGAAGGTGAAAATCATTGTGGCGATCACCAAGATCGACATGAATTCCGCGAACGTGGACAAAGTGAAAGGCCAGCTCCAGGAGAAGGGCCTCGCACCGGAAGATTGGGGCGGCGACACGATCATGTGCCCCGTTTCCGCGCTGAAGGGAACCGGCATGGATAACCTGCTGGAATCTATCATTCTCGAGACCGAAATGCTGGAGCTCAAAGCCAGCGAACGCGTGCCTGCACGGGCCTCCGTCGTCGAGGCGCAAGTCGAGCAAGGGCGCGGCCCGACCGCGACGGCCATCGTAAAAATGGGCAAGCTTCGCGTAGGCGATTCGTTCATCTGCGGAGACTTCTCCGGCAAGGTGAAAGCGCTCGTCGATGAATACGGCAAGAACATGAAAGAAGCCGGACCCGCGACACCCGCGAAGGTCATCGGATTCAGCGGAATGCCGAACGCAGGTGACGAGCTGATCGTCATGAAGAACGAAAAAGAAGCCCAGGAGCTCAGCGCCGAGCGCCAAGAAAAGAAACGCCTCGGCAAGCTCCAGAGCCCCAAGCGCGCCACGCTGGAAAGCCTTTTCGACACCATCGCCGAAGGTCAGAAACCCGTGCTCAACGTCATCGTCAAAGGCGACGTGCAGGGCTCGATGGAAGCGATCATCAACTCGCTCAACCAAATCGAAAGCCGGAAAGTGGATGTCAATTTCGTCCACGCCGCAGTCGGCCCGATTTCAGAAAACGACGTGCTGCTCGCAGCCGCCAGCAACGCGATCGTCATCGGCTTTTGCACGAAGGTAGAGAACAACGCCTCGAACGCCGCCAAGCGTGAAGGCGTCCAGATTAAGCTGTTCTCCATCATCTACGAACTCATCGATCAGGTGAAAGAAGCGATGGCCGGAATGCTCGCCCCGGAGAGCCGCGAACAAGTCATCGGCCACGCGCAGGTGAAGCAAGTTTTCGACCTCACCAAGGGCGTCGTCGCAGGCTGCTACGTGAACGACGGTCGCATCCAGCGCACCGCCCGCGCCCGTGTGCTGCGCAATCGCCAGCCGATTTACGACGGCGGCATCGCCACGCTGCGCCGTTTCCAGGACGACGTGAAAGAAGTCCGCAGCGGCGTCGAGTGCGGTATCAAGCTCGGCGACTACGACGAATACGAACCCGGCGACATCATCCAGTGCTACATCTTGGAGAAGTTTGCGCAGACGCTTTAAGCCATTTGAAAAACCGTATTGCCCGAGTCAACGAGCTCATCCACCGCGAGCTTAGCGACCTAGTTCGAAAAGAGTTCACGTTCGATGCGAAGCTCGTGACTATTCAGGAAGTCGATGTCACACCCGACCTCAAGCAAGCGCACGCCTACGTCGGCGTCATCGGCACCGACGCCGAAGGCCACAAAGCCGTCCGCGCGCTGAACGCAAAAGCCCGGCATTTGCAGGCCGAAATCGGCAAGCGAGTGACGATGAAGTTCACGCCCAACTTGCACTTTGAACTCGACACCGCTGGCCCGCGCGGCGACCGCGTCATGCAAATCCTCGACGAACTCGGAATGCCCGAACTCACCGCGGAGGAGAAGAAGGCGATGGAGGAATGAGCGCGGCCAATTACAGGATAAATGGGCGCGGTTTAGCGCGGGTATCCTACCCGCAGTGCAGGATGTTTCACCTGGCACTTCCTGCGGCCATGCAGCGTTATTCGCAAGAGACTTCCCTCGGGCAATCTTGGGATGAACGTCTGTCCTACTCACCATGCACCGGGTAGAATACCCGGCGCGGCGGGCGGAACACCCACCCTACCCCGCGCCATTTTTTCGCCGAAATAGACCATGAACGAAAACTGCACGCTCACCCAAATCGCAGATCTGCTCCGCACAAAGCAGCGCTTCGTCGTGATGTCCCACTTTCGGCCCGACGGCGACGCCCTCGGTTGCACGCTGGCGATGGGGCTTTGTCTCCAGCAGCTCGGCAAGGATGTGGCCATGTGGAATGAGGACGGCTGCCTGGAAAAATTCACCTTTTTACCCGGCAGCGCAAACGTCTCCCAGCCAAGCGCAGAGCCGCAGAGCTTCGACGTCGCGCTCGTTCTCGACACCGCCGTGAAGGATCGCGTAGGCAAGTGCCTCGCCAGCGTCGCGCACGCCGACGTGTGGGTGAACATCGACCACCACATCAGCAATCCGCGCTTTGGCGACCTGAACTACATCGACTCCACTTCGCCCGCGACCGGCCAGATTTTGTTCGAGCTTTTCCGGCAATGCGGACTGCCGCTCACCTACGAGATGGCCGACAATCTTTACGTCGCCATCAGCACCGACACCGGCAGCTTTCAATATCCCAGCACGACGGCCCGCACTTACGAAATCGGCGCAGAGCTCGTGAAGCTCGGCGTGCGAGTCGGCGAGCTTTCGCAGCGCATTTACGAGAGCTACCCGCGCCGCCGCATCGAGCTGCTCAAATCGCTGCTCAACAATCTATCCTTCACCAGCAACGACCGCGTCGCGAGCTTCTCGCTCACGCAGGAAGTCAGCAAAGGACTCGGCGTTTTGCCCGAGGACAACGAAGGGCTCATCGACACCATCCGCGCAGTGCAAGGCGTGGTGGTCGCCGCATTTTTCGAGGAGCTCGAAGACGGTCGCGTCCGCGTCTCCCTCCGCTCCAAAGACGCCGCGATCACCGACGTATGCAAGGTCGCGCAACTTTTCGGCGGCGGCGGGCACACGCTCGCAGCCGGCCTCCGCATGACGGGCCCCCTCGACGCAGCAAAACAAAAAGTACTTACAGCAATCGATGAACAACTCGCGGCAAATTGACGGTGTCCTCCTCGTAGATAAAGCCCCCGACATGACATCGCACGATGTCGTCGCGATCGCCCGCCGCGCCTTGCGCAGCATGGGCGTGGACAAAGTCGGCCACTGCGGAACTCTCGACCCGCTCGCCACCGGCCTGCTCATTCTCACCATCGGAAAGGGGACAAAAATCCAGGACCTCATCATGGCCGAGGACAAAGAATACGTCGGCACGATGCGGCTCGGCGAAGTCACCGACAGTCAGGACGCCGACGGCGTAGTCACCGAAACCAAGCCCGTACCAGAACTCACGCGCGAGCAACTCGACGCCGCGTTCGCGAAATACCACGGCGATTTCTACCAGACGCCGCCGATGGTTTCCGCGATCAAAATGAACGGCGTCCCGCTCTACAAGCTCGCCCGCAAGGGACAGGTCGTCGAACGCGAGCCGCGCTTCGTCCATGTGTACGCCCACGAAATCAACCAAGTCCGGATTCCCGAAATCGACTTCCGAGTCGTCTGCTCAAAAGGCTTCTACGTCCGCACCTACGCCCACGACATCGGCCAAGAACTCGGCTGCGGCGCACACCTTCGCGCACTGCGTCGGACGAAAAGCGGCAAGTTCAGCGTGGAAGGAGCCGTATCTGTCGATGCGCTAAAAAACGGCGACGTGGACGAAGTGCTCAAGAAAATCCTGACGCTCCCACAAGTCAGCATCCTGCGCGGGGCGTGACGAACTCCATCACCGCCGACGCTTGATGCGCAACGTGGAACGGTATAGCCTGAGGCCATTATGAGTATTCTTTTGGACCAACCTGCTTTTAAGGGGCGCGTGCATCGTGTCTCGCTGGAGCACTATCACCGCATGGGCGAGTTGGGATTGGTGAACGAAAATCACGAGCTCATCTACGGCTACATTCTCGATAAAATGTCAAAATCTCCGAACCACGAATGGATCAGTCAGACGTTGATGATGATGTTGATTAAAGCCGTCTCAGATACCCTAACGGTGCGTCCAGAGCGTCCACTTTCCATCGGCGATTCCGAGCCCGAGCCGGACATTTCGGTGGTCAAAGGAAAAGCGAGCGACTGGCGCAACAGCCATCCTACAACAGCGGAACTGGTCATCGAAGTCGCGGTTACTTCGCTCGATTTGGATTTGGAAAAAGCCAACCTTTACGCATCCGCCGGTATCCCAGAATATTGGATCGTTCGCCCAGCCGACGAGGAGATCGATATTTTCCGAGAACCCGTCGCTGGGCGATACACACAGAAAGAAACTGTGCGCGGGAACGACGAGATTCAGTGCCGCACCATAGGGGGGTTCACTCTCGCGCCAGCGGAATTATTCGCAAGAGAGGCGTAGTTCGCTCCAGTGCTGACCGCCATCACCGACCTCGCTTCACTCCCCGGCCCCATCGCCATCGCCGCCGGAGTTTTCGATGGCGTGCATCTCGGCCATCGTGCCGTCATTTCCAGCGCGCTCGAGTTCGCCGCAGCAAGCAATGGCAGCGCGGTCGTCCTCACGTTTGACCCACATCCCACCTCCGTTTTGCGCCCCGGCAACGCCTCGCCGCTGCTCACTTCCACGCGGCACAAGCTGCGCATCCTCAAAGCGCTTGGCGTCCAGCACACCCTCGTCATCCCGTTTAATAAAGAGTTCGCAGCCACCGCGCCCGCCGACTTTATCCGCCAACTCGCCGCCGCGTGCCCGCTGCGCCAAATCTGCGTCGGCGAAGACTGGGCCTTCGGCAAAGGCCGCGCGGGCAACCTCGCCCTGCTCACCGAACTCGGCCCGCAACTCGGCTTCACCGCCAGCGGCACACCGAGCGTCGCCATCGACGGCCAGCCTGTGAGCAGCACAGCGATCCGCGCTGCGATCCAAAGCGGCGACCTGCCCGCCGCGCAACGTCTTCTAGGTCGGGAATTCAGCCTCTTCGGCACCGTCATCGCGGGCAACAAACTTGGCCGCACCATCGGATTCCCCACCGCAAATATCCGCCCGGAAAACGAACAACTCCCGCCCAACGGCGTCTATGCCGTCACCGCCGAGCTAGGAAACAAGCGCATCCCCGGCGTAGCGAACATCGGCCTCCGCCCCACCGTGCAATCCGCAGACAGCGAGCGCCTGCTGGAAGTTCACCTCTTCGAGTTCACTGGCGACCTCTACGGCGCAGACCTCGAAATCCACTTCCGCCGCTTCATCCGCGCGGAGCAAAAGTTCCCGTCCCTCGATGCGCTTAAAATTCAGATCGCCGAAGATGCGGCGTCTGCGCGCTTGTAGTTTAGTCCGAAATTTTCAACTCATCCTCGCGCCCTGTGCGGAGACACTTGGAGGCGCTGGCGAAGATTTTGTTGAGGCTGTCTTTGCTGCTCACACGGTATTCGACCGTCCGCGCGTGCGTCGTCGTTGGATAGCTCTTGCGCACATTCTTCCATAGGTCGGAGGTGCCGGTGCGTTCGCCCGCTTCGTTCACGAGGCTCTTCACTTTGTCAAATGTCGCGCCGCCGATTCCTCCGGGAGGCGCGGCAATGCCGGCTTCGATGTAGTAAAAGCGGACGTTGAGCTGACCGGCCGTGTCCACATTTACCTCCGTGACCCGCGTCGTGCCGGGCTCGATGACGTATTCGTGGCTGCTCACGCTGACCATCGCACCGACGATCAGTTCGTAAGTTCCGCCCGGTAAATTGACGCGCCAGATTGGTTTGTTGGCGACCACTTTTCCGGGAGTGACCTTGGTGTCGTCACCCGGAGGGGTGGGCGGCGGGACAGGGCTCTGTGCGGTGGCGGCAGCGATCACCGCTGCCAGAATTGCGAAAGGAAGGATGCGTCTCATGTCTGGCGTTGTAGCCGGGAATTTGCGGATGGAAAGCGGAATGCCCGCAACTCCTCGCCCGCCTCAAAGAGCCCACGCTCTACCAAGAAAAGATGGTTTGCGACACCGCGAAGAAGCTCGCGGAATCACAGATGTTCAACTGCGGGATCGAATGGGCGGCGGCGGGGACCTGTGGCCCGCAATTTATCCACGCCCGATTGGAAAGCTGCCGCACTCTTCCGACTACCGAAAAATCGCCCGCACAACGCGCTTCACCTCGAAGACCAGCCGCTTCGGATTCGTCAAAAAACCGCGTCGGAGCTTCCGCATCGCCTCGACGAAAAAGCCGCCTTTTCGCCGCCAGTTTTTGCGCCGTTCGCTATTCGCCGTTTGTTTTTCTTTCAGCCACGGGAAGTCGCGCTTTTGCTCACTGAATTTTGGCGGTACTTCAAATCCAAGGATATATGCGCGGCGCGGGACATTAGAGCGGTTTGGCCCGGAGCCGTGAATGGTGCGACCAGCATGGACCGTGGCACCGCCGGCGGGCAACGGCACGGTCACAGCAGATTCTCTGTCAAAATTGCCAACACATTCGAGAGCGTGGACCTTCGTGTCATTCCCTGGCGATGCGTGTCCGAGGACGGGCCCGAGATGCGAGCCGGGGATAAACTTCATACAGCCGTTATCCTCCGTCGCTTCCTGCAGCGGCATCCAAATCGACAGTTGCCGGTATTCAAAGTTTGGGTCCACTCGATGTGCTTCGTCCTGATGCCACGGCGTCGGCGCTCCGTGTTCTGCGGGTTTCAGGATCGCGTGCTCGAAAGATGGCGCACACTCCAAGCCATAGAGCTGTCGCGCGATGGCCAAAGCATTGGCGCGAAACTGTGTGTCTTTCAGCTCCGGCGCGTAGTTCACGGGATTGATAATTTGCGGGAGGGCCTGCGTTTTTCCGTCCTCGTCGTGCCCCATCAAGTCGTATTGGAAGCCCTCTTTGCGTCCGGCATTTTGAGCGAACAATCGGTCGAAAACATCGCGGAGTTTCACCACCTCATCAGGGGTCGAAAGCAAAGGCAGCTCAACGAACCCGTTCGCGTGAAACGAGCGGATTTGGTCCTCAGTCAGGATGATGGTCGGCTTGAGCGGCATGATGTTTTAGCATTCGTAGGGCCAGCGAACTTATAAACCAAGCGCTGGCCGCTACTTCCCTCCTAGATTGAAAAAATCCACCGGCGGGCGATTGATAACCGGTTCGTCGGGATCTGGTTTTTTAGGCGTGCCGGCTGCATTGCCACCGACTATCGCGGGCGCGCCCGGAGCCGCTGGAATAACCGGCTTTTTCTCTACCTCGGCAACAACCTTGGCCTCTGCTGCCCGAGCGACATCTTCCTTCTTTTCGACCGGCGTCGCCGCTTTTGCCAGGAGCGAAAAATCAGCCACCGACGCAAATCGATATGTCTCTTTCCCATCGTGAATGATCACGATCCGATACTCGATGTCGCTCTTTGAAACATCGTAGTAAGTCTTATGGGAAGCGACCGTAAACTCCCCCACTTGGATCTCGGCGGCTTCGGCTGAGCGAAGTGTTTTCATCGGCTCCACGCCTTCGTATTTCGTCATGCCCGACGAGCGTTGGTTGACGAGGACGGCCCAGCGGATTTCGCCAGCAGGGAGCGGCTTAATTCCGATATTCTTCAGGTCGAGTTTGAAGGTCTGTTTCCTGCGAGTGACGGTCCCGCCGTAGTTCGTGTCGGGTTCCGGCCCCCGCGTTTCCAAAGTCTTCCTCGCGATGTTCACCGACAATCTACCGGGGTCGGCCTCCAGCTTCGGCTCGATGACTGGCCTCGCCGCCTCTTCCACCGCGAGTCGTGCTTTCTCGAGATCTTCAGGCGTTTGCTGCGCTACGAGGATCGCCTCTTTTGCTAGCGCAGCGAAGTCCGAGGAGGTCGAGAGCCGGTAGGTCTCTTTGCCCTCATGCCGAATCACGATTTCATACTCGATTTTGTCCTTCGCGACGGACTGATACTCGCGAACCGTCGCGAGACCAAAATCGCCAAAGATCAATTCGGATCTCTCGCTCGGCTTCAGGGCTTTCACGACCTCCTTACCCTGATGTTTTTCCAGTCCCGAATAACGCTTTTTCACTACAACGGTCCACTGCAACTCTCCCGGCGGCAAAGCCTTCAGCCGCTGATTCTTCAGCTCCACCTTCAGCCCCTGCCGCACTTTAGTCCCGTTGCCTTCGGTAGTGGACGAACGGTCACTGGTCTTGCGTGAGATATTCACGGACAGCCCGTTTTGCTCATCGGCACGGGCGCTTGGAATGCCCATGAAAACCATTGCGACCGCCGCTAAGAATGTTGTCGTTTTCATTCGTTACTAAACTCTGGCAGGAACGTCTGAGTGTTCAATCCATGACTGCCGGGAAACTTTGAGGCGGTCGTCCCTTCCGGTCCCGCGAGATTGCTTCTCTCTCGAACTCTCGCTAAACCGCGTGCCATGAGGTCCATTGCCATCTTCGTCCTCGCGTTTTCATCCGGGTTTTTATTCGCGCGATGGAATTCGCATTTACGCGTGGAATTACCAATCGTGGTCGCCCAAAAAAGAGAGCCCGAGGCGGTGGCCGCAGAGCCGCGCGAAGCTCCCGCAATCCGTCCACTGCGCGAGGAAATTGCGAAAATGCCTGCGGTGAAACGGCTCTCCGCAGTGCTCGATTCGCGCGACATCCCACGCACGGCGAAGCATCTGCTGGATGCGATCGGCGAGTTGAGCGTGGGGGATTTCCGCGCTTTGCAAAGTGGGAAGGCGAACATGCCGCAAGTTTCCGCTTATGGATTCGACAAAGGATTCACGGCAGCGTTTGCGCGCTCGTTCGTCGAGCGGTGGCTGGCGGTGGACGATGCCGGCGCTCTGGCCGCTTTGCCGGAGCTCGCGAAAAAAGCGAACGCGCACGGCGTGTTCGAGCATGGGCCGCTTTTGCGGGCTCTCATCGAGGCGAAGCCGAAAGAGGCGCTGCGAATCCTCGTCGCGCTGGAACCGGATGACATGTTCGGCCCGGTCTCCGGCGCGGTAAAAATGACCTTCGCACGTCTCGCCGCACTGGAGCCGCTACAGGCGCGCAATTTCCTCGCCGACTGCCGCGACGCGAACCAGCGCAGGGTCGCGGAAATCGGCATCGCCCTCGGCATCGCGGAGAATGATCCATCGAGCGGAGCCGCGCTGGCAGAGCAACTCGGTGCCAGCGAAATCTTCACAGTCGCGTTGGCCTCCGCACAAAAAAGCGGCGCGAATGCGGTGCTGGAAGTTGCGATGAAAGCGAAGCGCACTTGGCTCTCCACGCATCGGCTCAATGCGCTCGTGATGCAATATCCGGGAGCCGCGTGGGAGAACATCCCCGACGTTCCAAACGATAAAGATGCTCGGCAGGGAATCGGCAGCGAAGTGCTGGACGCAGCAAAGCTGTTTTCTCCTGAATCGCGGCAACGCCTGCTCCAGCGCACGCTGGCATTTCCCGCTTTCATGCGCGGAGAGTTGCAAGCGGCACTGCTCCAAAACTGGGTCGCCGATGCGCCACAAGATGCCGCGCAGTGGGTGTTAAAGAATGCGGTTCCCGAGAAAAAGGACGATGCGACGGCGCTCCAATTTATGTATGGCACATGGCTCCGCCAAGACCGCGAGGCCGCGCTCGCGTGGCGTGAATCGCTTCCACCTGGTCCGGCGCGGGAGCACATCGCAGAGCTACATCGGGTATACCCCGCCACCGGAACGAAGCTGAATATCGCTGAGGAAGCGCAGTATATGGTCGAACTCGACAACTTTTCGGCGCTGGATTTTACGATGCAAACTTGGCTCGCCAAAGACGCCGAGGCTGCTGCGAAGTGGACGCAAGGCCTGCCCGATGCCGCGCAAAAAGACCGCGCCCGCCGCTCCTACGCGATGGCCGTCGCGCAAAAGGACACGGCGATCGCACGCGAATGGGCGGAGTCCGTCGCCAGCCCGCGCATCCGTGAACAAGCGGCAAAAGGCGTCCTTCCTTTCCTCGAGCGCGAAAACCCCGCAGCCGCCCATGCTTGGGTCCAAGGGCTGCAAGGCGTCCATCCGCTTTGGAAACAATGGATGCAGAAAGACAGCCGATGAATCCCAAACTCCTACTCACGCTCACCCTCTGCGCCGCTGGCCTCGGCTACGCGCTCGGCACATTGACCACGGGCTCGCCCCGCACTTCCGCACTCGCGGAAAAGCAGCAGACCGATACCGTCGCGTCGGACGCCACACCGCCTACCGAAGCGCCTTTGAGCGAAGAAGCCGCGCGAGCACTCGCCGCACTTTCAGCGCCCAAAAGCCTCGCGGATTTTGCCAATATCCACAGCCTGCTCGCGGGCCTACTGCCGGGCGATTTTCCACGCATCATGGATGTCTTGCAGCGGCTCCCGACGGAGACTCAGAACCAGACGATGGACCTCGTTTTCCGCGCATGGATCGCGTGCGACCGAGAAGCGGCCCGCGCTTGGGGACGGGGGATTGCCGAGAAACAGGCACTGTCCGGGTTCAGCGTTTCCGGCGGCGCAGCCCGCCGAATTGCCGAGACTTGGGCCACGCAATTTCGCGACGACGCGTTCGAGTTTGCCCGCAAGCACTGGCCAAAAGAAGGCGCGAAGCATGTCCTGCATCAGTTTATCTGGAGCTGCCCAAAAGATCAGTTTCCGCAATGCCTCGCGCTGCTTCAGACAATCCCAGCCGACCCGAAGCGCAAGGCAAGCATCAGCACATTTTTTAACAATTGGGCGCAGTACGACGCGAAGCGCGCCATGGAGGCTGCTAAAGCCATGCCGCACGGAATTGAGCGCAGCAGCGCACTTGCACAAGTGATCGGGATGCGCGGGCAGAGCGAGCCGCAAAAGGCATTCGAGCAGGCGATAGAAGCAGGCATCACAGATGCACGATTCCTCTCGGCGCTCGGAAAAGAAGCGGGCGTGCGCAAAGGTGCGGAAACTGCAAAATGGTTCACTGAAAGTGCGCCGGATTTAATCCCCATCGCGGGCCCCACGCTCATTTCGGCATGGGTAAGGCAGGATGCAAAAGCCGCGCTTTCATGGGCGCTGGCCAATGATCTCTCGCTGACAAAACGAGAGGTCAGGCAGACGGCAAACTCAGAAAGCGACCTCTCGTGGACCACGCCGATGCGCGGAGACGCGGACTCGCCGCTCATGGACGCGATGCGTGAAAAACCAGCGGATACCGTGGCTTGGCTCACCAGCCAGCCCGCCGGGCCAGAGCGCGACGAATGGCTCCTCTACGCCCTTGATACGTCAAACTCCGGCTCGGAAGCCTTGAAGATTTTTGCCGCACTTCCACCAAATCGCCAGCCCGCCGCCGCTGCATCCGTCGTGGATCGCGCATTCAAAAATCAAATCGGCAAAGCCCGTGAATGGGCCGCGACGCTCCCCGTCGGGCCGTTCCAAGACGCTGCGTGGAACAGCATCGGTCGCACCGCCGGCGTGCCCAAGGATTTCCCCGCAGGCCGAATCCGCGACTCGATGCTCGAAGGGCGAGCTTCCATCGCCACGACGAATCCGTTGCACCTTCTCACCGAAGTCTCCCGCATCACCGATCCGACTACTCGCCGGCGGGCGTTCGAGAATGTGCTGTGGGGCGCACTGCACGAAAACGGCGAGGCAACCGCCAAAAAAGCGCGCGAAGTGTTGGAGACGGCAGACTTTCCAGCGGAATGGAAAACCGCCTTGCGCGATAGTCTCAAACCCTAGCCGTAACGGCCCTCGATATACTCCGCAGTTTTTGGATTCCGCGGATTGAGGAAGAGGTCTTCGGTGCGGGAGTGCTCGATGAATTCGCCCATGAGCATGAAGATGCACTCGTGCGAGGCGCGGCGGGCTTGCGCCATGTTGTGCGTCACAATCACGATGGTGTATTTGCCAGCGAGCGACCACATCAGCTCTTCGATGGCTTTGGTGCCGTTTACGTCAAGGGCGCTGCATGGTTCGTCCATGAGGATGATTCCTGGCTTGAGCGGCAGGAGTCGGGCGATGCAGAGCTTTTGCTGCTGTTCGAGTTGTAGGCTGATGGCCCGGTCGTTCAGCCGATCTTTGAGGTCGCGCCACAGGCCGGTTTCGGTGAGCGCTTTTTCTACGGCGTCATCCAGCGTGCTTTTGCTGAGCTTGGTTTCGGCGTGGATTCGCAGTCCGAAGACGACGTTTTCATACACGGAAATGGGCAGCGGATTTGGCCGCTGGAAGACCATGCCGATGGCTTTGCGCAGCTCGATGAGCGACACATCTTCGTCGTAGATATTCTTGCCGTTGATCTTAATTTCGCCGGTCGTGGTGACGTAACCGTAGCGTTCGTTGACGCGATTGAAGCAGCGCAGGAGCGTAGTCTTGCCGCACCCGCTCGGGCCGATGAGCGAGGTGATTTGCCCGTGCTTGATATCGACGGTGATGCCTTTGAGCGCCTGGAATTTTGCATACCAGAGTTTGAGGTCGCGGCAGGTGATTGCGATTTGGTCTGTCATCCGAAAATTCCGTTTACGTAGTCGCTGGTGCGTTGGTCCTTTGGGTTGGGGCCGAAGAGTTGTTCGGTGGGGCCGAGTTCGATGATTTCGCCGTTCCACAAAAACATCGTGCGCGCGGCGAGGCGTCTCGCTTGTTGCACGAGGTTGGTGACGAGGATAATCGTCATGTCCTTTTTTAGCTCTTTGAGCACGTCTTCGATTCGCATCGTGGTGACGGGGTCGATGGCGATGCTGAATTCATCGAGGCACAAAATCTCGGGTTGATGCGAGAGGGCGCGGGCGATGGTGAGGCGTTGTTGTTGTCCGCCGCTCAGCTTCGTGCCGAGCGAATCGAGTCGGTCTTTTACTTCGTCCCAGAGCGCGGCTTGCGTGAGGCATTTTTCGACGAGCACATCGAGCTCGCCTTTATTGTTCATGCCGGCATTACGCGGGGCAAATGCGACGTTGTCGTAGATGCTCAGCGGCAGGCCGACGGGCAATGGCGCGACCATTCCGATGCGGCGGCGCAGTCCATACACGTCGCTCATTTTGGCGGTGTCTTCGCCATCCACGCGGATGGAGCCGGTCATTTTGATGCCGCTGTTAAACTCAATGGTGCGGTTGATGCAGCGGAGCAGCGAGGTTTTGCCAGACTGCGCGGGGCCGATGATTCCGAGGATTTCATTCTCTTCGATGTGGAAGTTGATTCCGTGAATCACTTCCTTGCCGCTGTAGGCGAGGCGTAGGTTTTCGACTTCGACTTTGTGCATGGGCGTTACCATTTTTTGCGTCCGCGCAACCATGAGCGGAAGAGGATTGCAGTGGCGTTAAACATCAGCACGACGCCGAGCAACGTGGCTGCGATGGCGTAGCCGAGGCTCTCAGGTGCGCCGCTGGCTTGGGTCTTGATGTAGAAAAGGTGCATCGAGAGCGCCATGCACTGGTCGGTAATGTTGTAGAGAAACAGCCCGCTGTCGCGGATGACCATGCCGGTCGCGACGCCGGTGAGCATGACGGGCGCTGTCTCTCCGGCGGTTCGGCTGACTTGCAGGATGACGCCGGTAAGGATGCCGCTGATGGAGTTCGGCAGGACGATTTTGCGGATGGTCTGCCAGCGCGTCGCGCCGGTATTCCAGCACGCTTCGCGGAAACTCATCGGCACGGAAGAGAGCGCTTCTTTCGTCGAAGCGATGATGACGGGCATGGTCATAATCGCCAGCGTGAGCGCGGCGGAAATAATGCTGCGGCCAAACTCCAGCGCATACACAAACGCGCCGACACCGAAGAGCCCGTGGACGATGCTGGGCACGCCAGCGAGGTTCACGACGGCGAGGTTCACGGTGCGTGTGAACCAGTTTTCCTTCGCGTATTCGTTGAGGTAAACTGCCGCGAGAACGCCGATGGGCGCTGAGATGAGCAGGGAAAATGTGATGAGGTAAAGTGTGCCGACAATCGCCGACCAGATGCCGCCTTTCACTCCGCCCATCCGTGGGTTCTCGGTGAAAAAGGCCCACGAAAACGATGGGAATGCACGGACGAAAATATCGCCGACGATGACGAGCAGCGGGATGATCATCGCTGCGGCCATCGCGCCGAAGAAGCACTTCGCCATGAGTTCCTGCCGGTATTTTTTTCGGACAAATTCGGTTTCTCCGAAGTGCGCGGACGGCGCTGGGATAGGTTCCTTCATGCTCATTTCTTCTTGATTCCGCGGACGATAAGGTCGGCGCTGAGGTTGACGATAAATGTGATGCCAAAGAGCAACACGCCGACGAGAAAGAGTGTCTGCGAAATCTCCGAGCCCTGCCGCGCTTCACCCAAGTCGGCAGCGATCGTTGCGGTGAGCGTTTGGACGGGGTCGAAAATACTCTTCGGGATTCGGGCGCTGTGGCCGGTCGCCATGAGCACGGCCATCGTCTCGCCGATGGCGCGTCCGACGCCGAGGAGCACGGCTGCGAGCAGTCCGTTTTTCGCGGCAGGCATGAGCACGCGCCAGATCGTTTGCCACTTGGTCGCACCGAGTGCGAGGGCGGCTTCCCGGTAGTTATCGGGCACTGCTTTTAGAGCGTCTTCGCCGATGCTGACCATGATGGGCACGCTCATCAGCGCAAGCAGGAGCGAGGCATTGAGCATGTTCACTCCGGTGTTCGCATTGAATACACTTTGAATCATCGGGCCGAGCAACGCGACGCCGACAAAGCCCCACACCACCGACGGAATCGCTGCCAGCAATTCGATGATCACTTTCAGCGACTCTTTCATTTTCCCCGTGCAAAACTCCGAGACGAAAACAGCCGCACCGAGGCCGAATGGAACTGCGATGACCATCGAGAGCGCGGTAACACTGAGCGTGCCGAGGATGAGTGCGCCGATGCCGAAATTCTGGCCCATCGGGTCCCAGCGCGAATTAAAAATGAAGTTGCCCGGCGTGAGGAATTTGAACGCACCCCAACCTTCCTTCACGATAAAAAATACGATCCCGAATACGAACAGGATCGCGCTTATGCCGCAGAGCTTGATGGTCCATTCTATGCCGCGTTCGGCCAAGAGAGCAAAGGCGCTGCGGCCCGGTTTTCGATTTGTGGTGGTTGCGTTCACTGTTTTGTGGAAAAAGCGGGTCGCGGCGAAACTGTGGTCGCCACGACCCGCTGAATGATTTCCGTCAGAGGTTACTTCTTTGGAAGCGGCACGTAGTGGTTCGCTTTCAGGATTTCCTGACCAGCATCGCTCAGCATCCAGTCGATGTATTTCTTCACATGTGCAGTTGGCTCGCCTGCGGTGTAAACGAACATCGGGCGCGAAATCGGATACGTCTTATCCAGCGTCGTCGCGATGCTCGGCGTGATTCCGGGCTCGCCGGTTTTCTTCGAAACTTTGACGACTTTCACTTCCGGCGTGATGAAGCCCATGCCCGAGTAACCGATCGCGCCCGGTGTCTTGGTGATGACCTGCACGACCTCGGAGCTTCCACTTTGCGAAAGCACGTCTGGACGCTGCGTGGATTTCTTTCCGACGACCGCTTCTTTGAAATAGTGCTGCGTGCCCGAGGTGTTCTGGCGGCTCAGGACGATGATCTCGTCCTTTCCGCTTGGCACCGTTACGCCGAGGTCGCTCCACTTGCGGAACTTGCCGCCATCTTTGTAAATCTCGGCAAGTTGCTCGATGGAGATTTCGTTAATCGGATTGTCTTTGTGAACGAAAATGCAAAGCGCATCGTAGCCGACCATGAATTCCTTCGGATCGACGTTCTTCTTTGCCTTCAGGTCCGCGATTTCTTTTTCTTCAAAAGCGCGGCTGCTGTTTGCGATGTCCGCAGTGCCATCGATGAGGCCCGCGATGCCGACGCCCGAGCCGCCGCCGTTGACTTCGACGGAGACTGTAGGCTCCACTTTTGCATAAGCTTCACTCCAAGAGAGGCCGATTTGGAGCATGGTGTCCGAGCCGATGTTTTTGATTTTCGGGCCGGAGTCTTTCTTTCCGCAGCCCGTCAAAACAAGGCTGGTTGCCGCTACGAGTGTCGCGAGGATGAATTGTTTGCGTTTCATTTGTGTGTCTTCGTTTGTTTTTGTTTTTCTTGTAGGAAGTTAAGAGATTTTGTCGCCGAGCACGCCTTCGCAGAGGTCGGAGATTTGCTCGTAAAGGAATGAGTAAGTTTTTTCGAAAGCGGCTTGGCGCTCCGCGGGATCGGTCATCGTGCTTGGATCCGGAAGGCTCCAGTCGAGACAGATGGCTTTTGTCGGTTTCGGAAACGCGCGCTTCGCCGCTGGGTCAAGAGCGACGATGATTTGCGCGGCGTCGAGATTCGGGAGTTGGCCGATGCCCTTGCTCTGAGGATTGCGCGGTGCGATTCCCTTACTTTCTAGGAACGAAGCCGTGGCAGGGTCGATTGGCTGTGGGTCGAGGCCGGCGCTGGCGAAGATGAAATGCGGCTGTTCGAGCTGGTTGGCGATAGCCTCTGCGAGCTGGCTGCGGCAGTGGTTGTGTTCGTCGATGAACACCATGCGCCACGTATCGCCACCGTGGGCTTTCGGGTCTTCGCCCGTTACCATATAGATCACTTCTTCGGCGATGTTTGTCGCCTGATCCGCAGCGCGCTCGTATCGGCGTGCGATGGTTTGGAGCGGGTTCGCAGCTTCCTGCGGGATGAGCTTGTCCTGGACGAGCTGAAAAACGTCCGCGTTTATCTGCGAGCGGAGAACATCCGTCTCTGCTTCGCGACGCATCACGTCGCGGGCAAGATCCGCGTCGCCTGTTACGAACGCTTTCACTGCGTCGCGCAGCATCGGGATGGAAATGGCAGCGAGTTGCTGAAAGCGCTCCATCGGCACTGAAGCGGAGGTTTTTGTCAGCTTGATGATCTGCCGGGCAATGCTTTCGGCGTAATCCCCTACGCGCTCCAGCTCGAGGTTCACCTTGATCGTGATGTAGGCAAAGCGCAGGTGACGGGCGACGGGTTGCTGGCGGACGAGGAACTCCAGACAAAGGCGATCCACTTCTTTTTCCAGCTCGTCGATGCGCCGGTCACGCAAAATAACTGAGTAGGCCTTCTTGCGGTCTTGTGCGACAAGCGCGCCGATGCAGGCTGTGAGCGCGTCTTCGGCGAGTTTGGCCATTTCGGAGACTTTTCCGCGGATGCGGCTCACATCTCGTTCGAGTGATTGTTCGTAGTGCGATGGCATTTGTTTGTTCCGAACAATGCAACGGCATCGTAACGGAAATATGGCTGAAAAGCGTCGCGTTCGTGACACTCGCGTGACGAACAGATGTCGATTGTTACGACTGCGTGACGCCACGCTTTAGTTACATAAACGCCGCGAAACCGTCACAATTGTCACATTATCGACATTTGTTCGTAACAAAGCCCCTCCACCTTCCGCGCCTCTCGAAACACCACACCACACACACACTATGTCTCTCTTCTCTTTCTTCGGACGCGATACCCAGTTCTTCGACCTTCTCGAATCTTCTGCTACAGAAGCAAACAACAGCGCCGTGGTTTTGCAAAAACTGCACGGTCTGCTCGGCTCCGCAAACATCGAGACGCTGCTCGGCGACCTCGCCCAAGCACGCCGCAAGCACAAGCGCGTCGCGCAGGACATCACCACCGCCGTCACGAAGGTTTTCATCACGCCCATCGAGCGCGAGGACATCGAAGAACTCAGCACCACGCTTTACCGCATCAGCAAGACGCTGGAGAAAATCGGCGAGCGATTCACCGTCTGCCCTCCCGGCGCGAAGCTCGACACTTTGGCAAAAGAGATCGCCAACATCGTCCATGCCACCACCGTCGTGCAGCAACTCGTCGGCGCGCTGCGAAAAGGCGCGATCCTCGACAACATTCGCGATGCCCACGAGCGCATCCAAGCCATCGAAGGCGATGCGGATAAAGTGCTGCTCGAACATCTGCGCGAGCTTTTCCGCTCCGAGCAAGACGCACGGCTTCTCATTTTCTGGAAGGACATCTACGACCTGATGGAAAAAGCAACCGACCGCTGCCGCGACGTGGGCAACGTCGTCTTTTCCATCGTCCTGAAAAACTCCTAGCCCCACGCTATGACGCTGATTCTTTCCGTCATCTTGGTGGCGTTGATCTTTGAGTACATCAACGGCTTCCACGACACCGCGAACTCCATCGCGACCGTCGTCTCCACCAAAGTCCTCACCCCGCGCAACGCCATCATGCTTGCAGCGATCACCAACCTCGTCGGCGCACTCTTCGGGTTTGCCGTCGCGAAAACGATCAGCTCCGGCCTCGTTGAAGCGAAGTTCGTCTCCACAGCCACCATCGTCTGTGCGCTGTGGGGCGGCATCGTCTGGAACCTTCTCACCTGGTGGTTCGGCCTGCCTTCATCGTCCACGCACGCCATGGTCGGCGGGCTCATCGGCGCGGCCATCGCCAGCGCGGGACCGCAGTGGGGCGAAGCCGTCATTTGGGCCCAAGCCGACGGGCGGCATTGGTGGGAACACAAAGGGGTCCTTTATAAAGTCGTCATCCCCATGATTACCTCGCCCGTCCTCGGGCTCTTCGCCGGGATGCTCTTAATGTCGTTCCTCTACGGCGTCTTGAAAAAGGCCTCGCCCAGCTTCGTAAACCGCTGGTTCGGGAAATTGCAGCTCCTCAGCGCAGGCTACATGGGCTTTTCGCACGGCACCAACGACGCGCAAAAAACCATGGGCATCATCGCCCTCGCCCTCGCCGGAGCCACCGCTGGCGGAGTCTTCGACGACGCACCGGGCTTCCTCCAATTTCTCTACCAACCCGATGTCGGCAGCGCCGTGTATAAATCCGAAGTCCGCCTCTCCGAGATGCTCTCCGCTGAGGTCAGCGGACCCTCAATCACCGAAACCGCCAGCACCGTTGGTTGGTGGCTCGTCGGCGGACTCACCGTCGTCCTGCTCGCTCTCGCGTTTAAAAAGAAAATCCAAAACGTCACCGCCGGCATCTCCATCATCGTCAGCCTGCTCATCGCCACACTCATCCCAACATTCTTCCACGACGCGAATAACCCCAAAGACCTCCTGAGCCGCGCTGCCAAAGGAAAGAACGTCGAAGCCAACTGGACGCTCGGCGAAAAAGCCTACAAAAAAGGCGAACTAGAAAAAGCCGCCGACTACCTCAAACTCGCCGCCACCGACAAAAAAGCGCCCCATCCCGACGCTATGAAACTCTACGCCGAAATGCTCCGCGAAGGCAAAGGCGTGGACAAAGCAGACCCCGGCGCCGCCGACAAACTCATCGCCGATTCCGCCAAATCCGAGGCGCCGAAAAAGTGGAGCCTCAGCGCCCCGAAGGTCGAAGAAGTGGACCGCTTCAAAGCCATGCCGAAAGACCCCGGCCCGGACCAAATCGCATTCCTGCAAAAGCTCGCCGACAACCGCAGCGCAGCCGCCCAAGTCCTCCTCGGCATCGCCCACGCCAAAGGCACCGGCACCGAGAAAAACGAAGCCAAAGCCCGGGAACTCTTCGAAGCCGCCGCCAAGCGCAACAACCCCGAAGGACTCTACAACCTCGCCCTTTTCCACGCCGAAGGAAGAGCCGGACTCACCGCCGACAAAACGCAAATCAAAGCCTACCTCCACCGCGCCGCCGACCTCGAAGGCATCCCGCTTTGGATCAAAATCGCCTGCGCCATCACCATGGCACTCGGCACCGCTGCCGGCGGCTGGAAGATCATCAAAACCATGGGCCACAAAATGGTGAAACTCCAACCCGTCCACGGCTTCGCAGCCGAGACGACCGCCGCCACCGTCCTCATGACGGCGCAGACCTTCGGCATGCCCGTCTCCACGACCCACGCCATCACCACCAGCATCCTCGGAGTCGGCTGCGCCAAAAGCTGGCGAGCGCTGAACTTCCCCGTCATCTCAAAGATTCTGTGGGCCTGGGTCCTCACCATCCCGATGACCGCACTAATGGGCTGGCTGGCGATGAAACTCTGGCTCTTCGCAGGCTGGCCGCTGAAGTAATTTCAGCGCACCACCCCCACCAGCACACAGCAATCGTGACAATGTCTGCGGTGCTTCTAACACTCATCGCGTGGCGAGTTTTATATACGGCCTCGCTGCCGAACTAGACCGGACGAACATAGAATCTCGTTCCCTGTGCCGAAGCAAATCGTCGCGGACACGTTTCCGATATTTCGTCTATTTTACAGAGGGAAGCGGCGAGCAGTCTTCAATTTCTGATTCGCCGGTGGCTTCGGCGGCCACAACTTCCGGTATAAGACGCCCAACCATCAACCGAAATTCGGCGATGGATTGACCGCGAAAGACGCAAAAGACGCGAAAACATACAGTTGGAAAAAATCGGGCGCGCGTCCAATCGCCGAGTTGGTTCATCCGCGTAACGCATTCCCATTTAGAATTATT
This sequence comes from Verrucomicrobiaceae bacterium, assembly GCA_043728745.1. Lineage (GTDB taxonomy): Bacteria > Verrucomicrobiota > Verrucomicrobiia > Chthoniobacterales > Chthoniobacteraceae > SXWH01. The sequence continues at coordinate 14,280 of JAYTMG010000126.1, read as the reverse complement.
CGCGGTTTCTCGCGCTCCCCCAATCACGGTTCTTGCATCAAGCCCGGCAGGATATTCAACCGAACGAACGGCGTTGCTCAAAAGCGAGGGGCAGCCCGTCTTTTTGCTTCGACTACGTCATCGCGTTTATGTCGTGATGTTCCGTCAGACTGTCTGCATGAACAAAACCGTGGATTTCGACCTTTGGCTGCACCGCCGAGCGCGGTTCCATACAATAGAATCCGCCCCTGCCCCTCCGGATTCGGCGAAAGCGTTCCTTGTCTTCCGAGTGCATCGGGTAGCCCGCGCAGCCCGCGATCAAGAAACTACCCAAGTGCGCCGAGGGGCACCATGAGAAGATGTTTCATCGAAGTAACTGACCTTTAAACTGTGAATGCTGACGAGGGAAACTGCACATCCTCCAGACTGACGACCTGCGCCGATTCCTCAGCACCTTAAATGGCGTTCAGCCGAGAAACGACTTTGGATTTGCCGCGAAAATCGCTAAAAGCGAAATATGGTCCTTACATAAAATGATACCCTCACCCAGCGGATAAATACCTCCTCCCTCGCAAACGCTCCGCTTTTGCTGTCTTTACTCAATATGAATCTATTCTTAGAGAATTCTAGGTACCAATGCTGCGGTCTCGGGGCTTCTAAGGAAACTCTGCTCTAATCGAAGGATAGTAAAGATTACCGCTAATCTACGCTCATCTGCGCTAATTTCGAGGAAGAGAGCACCAAAATTTAGCATAGATGAGCGTGATTGGCGGTTTCAAAACTTGGTGCCTGCTTTATTCATGAGCTGCGCCCATACGATCTAGTTCTCCATTTGAACGGCGCTTAATGCGCTCCAGAGGAGCGAGCACGCCACCCACTATCCACGCCCCACGCCCGCCAAAGACATACCAAACCCAACCATGAAACTGTGACCAAAGTCTCCGGCAGGTGTTACCCATGTCCTGACCCACGCCCACGCCTTGCGTCCAGTCACCACTCACAAATCACACGTCGCCGCCGAATTGCTCAAAGCGGTTACTGTCATTTCACAACTGGAATAGCACTAGCCCGTTTTCCTAAGAACCGCGATTAATAGACGAGGAGGCTCAGACGGACCCGGAAAGTGGCACTTGTGGAATCCGACGCCGCTCATCAATCGGATGAAGGCTCGGATTCCCAGAATGTAATGGCTTCCGTGTACTTCCGTTTATTCCACGGATCCAAACACGACTTCTTGGGTTGATGCCCTCGCCCCTTCGTCAAGACTGCGGAGAAGTTTCACAGTTCGCCGCTGGTGAAGTCCTTTCGGTAGTGAGGCGAAATTACTCAAGCTACAAATCTTTCGAAGTTGGCAGTGCGCTGATTGATATGTTCCACATAGAACTTTCCACGCGGTGCATCCCATTACGAACTCAATTCTCCGATTGAAATTGTGCACGGTAAGCGCACCTTGGGCCTTCAAATATGGCAAATTCCAGCCTTCACTTTGAGCCCGTCGACGAAGGGAAAGATTACTTGGAACGGGTTCAGTACGCTGTGCAAACCTATTCCGATCTGGAAAGAGAACGTTTTCACAAACGATCCATGTGTTGGTTCTTCGCGAATGTTCTTACGCGACCTGCCACGAAAACTTCGAGTGATCACAGACAATCAAGAAACAGACCTCTCGCTACATTTGCCTCCGCAAGACCGCGCTGGCAACCTCTTGCGTTTATTAACCCCCATCATTTGCCGGTTCCGAACTGATAAACCGACGAACACCATATCCGAGTCGGGCACGCCATCCCCAGGAACTGACCCTCGATACGTGATTGGGAACCGCGAAAAACGCGGAAAACGCGAAATGTGAAGGTATTACGCAACTGAACCAACTCGCCGATTGGGTGAGCGTCTGAGTTTTCCAAACCGTATATTTTCGCGTCTTTCGCGTCTTTCGCGGTCAATCCATGGCCGTTTTAGACTAACCGACAGTCCTGCAATGATGCGGACAATACTCTGATCGTCGGACGACGATGGTATCGGACGCGTCGTTGGGTTCGCCAAGCGACACAAAGAACGAAGTCATTCAACGGATCATTTTGTGATGTGCTGCCAGACTTTCATGACAGTCGTGGGCCGTCAGAATGATGATTGCAGAATAATTCAGCGAGTTGGCGTTTTCTGTTTTGCCAGAAACAAGACGGCCCTTTCAACCTCATTTTGGGTTCGCAGTTTCGTGTCGCCACTCAATCACGGTTGAAAGCGCTCCTGAATCTGAGGTTCCCAGAGACCTACTTTAAGGCGACTTGGAGCAAGGTCACGTCTGCATGCGTAACGCCACTGATTCGGGAAGCTTCTCCGAGGGTTCTCGGCTTCAGTTTAGAGAGTTTTTGCCGGGCTTCAGGTCGGAGCCCATGAAGGTTATCGAAGTCAAAATCGTCAGGAATGCGGTCCAGTTCACTCCGGTTCAACCGTTCGATTGCTGTCTCTTGCCTCTGGATATAGCCAGCGTGCTTCACCTCAATATCAAGAGCCTCCCATGTTTCCACATGGAACTTTTCGAAATGCTCAGATGGCAACATTTCCGGACTGTTGCCGAGCCGCTTCAGCCAGGGTAACAACCTCATTCCGGCGAATGAATGGTTGGCCGAGTAATCCCGGAGTAGCTGAAGCGACTCCAGTTTCGCAGAGACCTTTGCGGCCCTCGCGTCGTCAACTAGACCATGCTTGGCGCCAATTGGTGTAAGGCGGACATCCGCATTGTCCTGACGTAGCACTAACCGATGTTCCGCGCGGCTCGTAAACATCCGGTAAGGCTCCAAAGTGCCCTTAGTTACGAGGTCATCAATCATAACGCCGATGTAAGCCTGCCCTCGGGTGAGAACAAATTCGGGCTTTCCCAAGGCTTTCAACGCGGCATTCGCCCCGGCAATCAAACCCTGAGCGGCTGCTTCTTCATAGCCCGAAGTGCCGTTTATTTGACCCGCGAAATATAGACCAGGAACTCGCTTCGTCTCAAGGGTATGATGCAATTGCGTCGGAGGGCAATAATCGTACTCCACTGCGTAACCAGGTCGAATGATATCGGCGTCTTCCAGACCTGGCACAGTCCGAATGAACTCGTACTGGACCTCCATCGGAAGGCTGGTCGAGACTCCATTTACGTAATATTCCTCGGTATGCCGCCCCTCCGGCTCTAGGAAAAGCTGATGTCTATCCTTGTCCGCAAACTTGACCACTTTGTCTTCAATTGAGGGGCAGTAGCGGGGACCGACGCCTTCGATTTTTCCCGCATAAAGAGGGGACTTATCCAAGTTGTTCCTGATGATGTCGTGAGTTTTTGTGTTCGTGTAAGTCATCCAACATGGAATTTGTTCCACGTGGAACCGACCCTCACGCCACTCATTCAATGTGAAAATATCATCTGGACCCTTCGCAATACGCTCCGACACGTAGCTAAATGGGAGCGCAGGATCGTCTCCATCCTGACGCTCACATTTTGAGAAATCGATCGTCCGACCGTTAAGCCGACAGGGTGTGCCTGTCTTGAAACGCCCGACCTCAAACCCTAGTTCCTTGAGGGAATCGCTGAGGGTCGAGAAACTATCACCCATCCGTCCCCCAGCCTGATTCTGCAAACCCACATGGAGAAGACCGCGCATAAAAGTCCCTGTTGTTACCACGACAGACTTTCCATTAAGCTGTAGCCCCAAATTTGTCTGGACCCCACAAGCCCCGTCTTCGCCGACCAGAATCCTTGTCACATTCCCTTGTTTAATATCGAGTCCCTCAGTCCGCTCCAGCGTGACTTTTGCGCGAAATTGATATGCCTTTTTGTCGCACTGGGCACGAGGGGAACGGACACTCGGACCACGACTTCCATTCAACATGCGAAATTGGATCGCAGTCGCGTCCGTATTCAGTCCCATCACACCACCCAACGCGTCGATCTCTCGGACCATTTGCCCCTTCGCCTGACCGCCTATTGCGGGATTGCAGGACATTTGCCCAATGGTATCGAGGCTCTGCGTAAGCATGACCGTCTTGCAACCCAAGCGGGCCGCCGCCATAGCCGCCTCAATACCCGCATGGCCCGCGCCAATCACGATCACGTCGTAAGTCTTTGGGTAAATAAACATAAGAATAGTTTCTTTCTTTATTTTATCCTAAAATTCCAGCTTTTGCCCGAGGCAACAGCGCTGCCAAGGTGGCGCGATATTCCTCACCCGAAAGATTGACGCTGAGTATTTCCAAATCATCGCAAAATTCTACCATCACTTGGCGACACGCGCCACAGGGCGTTACCGGCTCCATTGAATCGGCACAAACGACAAGTCTCCGGAACTTCTTGTGACCACTGGCGACAGCACTGGCAAACGCGACCCGTTCGGCGCAAATGGTGAGTCCGAACGAGAGGTTCTCTACATTGCACCCACAAAAGATGGTACCGTCGTCCGCCTCCAAAGCCGCGCCCACCAGGAACTTGGAATAAGGCGCGTAGGCGTTTTGGCGGGCTGCCTTTGCAGCAGCGATGAGTGTGTCGTCCTTCATAGCAGTAGTTTGATATACGAATTTATGTTTGGAAGAAAGCGGATTCCCTGAAGCCGGGGCTCGCGTTGCCCGTAAAAACCCAGTGTTATTTCAGGGCAAAAAAAGTGCGGCCCCCCGGTGACGAAAGTCACCAGAAGGCCGCTGTTCCCCCCAGAACACCTGTAGAATGCTACGTGTTCGTAATATCTGCAAGCACTTTTTTCGACTTTTATTAAAAAAGTGCAGCGACCTCCGAGACGGGCGGCTTCTTCGGGCTCAGTATGCCTCGATCACCAATGCTGTCGTGTTGTCCCGCCCAGACCTTTCGAGTGCGGCGGCAACAATTCGCTGCGCGGGATTCAGTTCGGCCTCGGCAGGGGAGGGATTGCGGAGGAATTCCTCCAGTTGATTATCGAAGAGCCCGTCGATAAGCCCATCTGTGCAAAGGAGAAAACGGTCGCCAGGCTCGTATCCTACAGCGCCGAGTTGCGGGTCCACGAATTGATTGCCGGCACCCAGCGCCTTTTGAAGCGAGTGCCGACCGGGATGATTCCGGGCCTCGCGCTCGTTCACTTTCCCATTGCGAAACAGCCAGCCGACAAATGTGTCATCCTCCGTGAGCTGCTTCATTCCACCCGCGGCTGGGAGGTAATAAATACGGCTGTCCCCAATGTGCGCGAAATAGACCCATTCCGGCGAAAACCAGCACAGACTCAGCGTCGCGCCCATGCCCGCGCATTCCTCGTAACTCTTGCTGAGCGCCACGAGCGCGCCGTGAATCTGGTGGACGAGCTCGGTGAGCACATCGTCCACACCGGCCTCGAGTCCAGCCGCAGCGAGCTTGAACGATTTGGGAAGAAGTCGCGTGATTTTATCCACAGTAATTTGACTGGCAAACTCGCCAGACTTCGCGCCACCCATCCCGTCGCTTACGGCAAAAGTAAAATCCGCATCTGCGATGGACGCCTCGCCGAATTTGCCAAGCCGGTGCAGTTCGCGTGCGTCGAACCGCAATCCGAGGAAGGAGTCCTCGTTGTTCTTTCGCACGCGCCCGACGTCGGAAAGCCCGAACCAGCGGAGGCCGGTGATTTTCGATTCGTTATTTCGCTGCTCCATCGTTGGGGTTTTCCGAGGTTGGAAGAATCGTCGCAAACTCAAAATCGATCAGACAAAAGCGCCCGTCGGAAATCCGGTAGGTCACATTCCGCATGAACGGATCTTCATGGCGCACACCGTAGGGAAGCAGCTCGGCAAAGAGCTCGGCAACGCGTGCGTCATCGAGATGCTCGACACGCCCGCCGCAGTTGGTGGTAACCATTTTGAGATTCTCGGGCTCGGTTTCTAAAACGCGTGGCACGAACGGACAGCCGCGCTCTTCGAGATAGCGCAACACGCGCACCTCGTTCTCAAACCGTTCCTTCGCCTCCGGCCCGCGAAACGTTTTGTGGACGCGCCCATCGTAGCCGATGCGAACCAGCGCGCGCAGTGTGTCCTTCACATTGTTCATTCCCTGCGGACGCTACGCACGACGGCCACGGCGGCAAGACTTGGTGCGAAATTTTTCAGTGTTCATCGCCGCGCGCGCATTGCAGCCTGCGCGCGATTGAACACCGCATATTTCACTTTGCTCGCAGCCGTGGTACCAGTTTTCGTCGTGCTCGCGTGCGGTGCGGCGCTGCGGATGCTGGGAAAACTAAAGCACGAAGCCGACTCCAGCTTGCTCTCCGTGGCGGTGAATTTCCTGTATCCGTGCTTCATCGCGGATGTCGTGATCAGCAGCAACGCATTGCGCGATCCAAGCAATGTGCTCCTCGCACCGGCAGTCGGAAGCGCGACGTTGATCATCGGATTTGCAATTGCATTTGGAGTCGCGATGGCGATGCGAATGAACCGCCCGCAACCGGCGCGCACCTTTGCGTTCACAGCCGCGATTCCGAACTGGGGCTACCTCGCAATTCCCGTTGTACAGAGCCTTTTTCCCGTGGGGAGCAAAGACACGCTGGGCGTATTATTCGTCCACAACATCGGCCTCGAACTCACGCTCTGGTCGCTCGGCGTGTGGCTGCTCGCAGGGGAGCGGTCTTGGCGGCGCGCATTTAATATCCCGTTTTTCGCCATCCTCGCCTCGCTCGTCCTCAGCCTCATGCGAGCTTCCGAATGGCTCCCGCGTTTCGCGCTGGAATCGCTGCACCTTCTCGGCCAGGCGGCGATGCCACTCTCGCTGCTGCTCACTGGCGCGACGCTCGCTGACCAGTTGCGGGAAAAAGATGCGCCGTCGAAATGGTCCGCAACATTTGCCGGAATCGCCGTGAAGCTCATCGTCCTGCCTCCGCTATTTATCATCATGGCCCGCTGGCTCCCTTGCTCGATCGAGCTAAAGCGCGTGATGGTCGTGCAAGCCGCGATGCCCACGGCGATGGTCCCCGTCGTGCTTGCGCGGCTCTACAACGGCGACTCCGGGCTTTCGCTGCGCATCGTTCTTGGGACAACCGCGCTCGGGTTGATCACGATTCCGCTTTGGCTGCGGATCGGATTCGGCTGGATCGCGCAGTGAGCTACGACAGCGAAAACTCCTTTTCGCCCGAACCAGTCCGCGTGTTGCGGTGAACCCACACGCTATTAATGAGACCAAACTCAAACATCAGCATCAGCACAAAAGTCCCGCCGGAACTAATCAGCGGCAGCGGCAATCCGGTGATCGGCATCAACCCGATCGTCATGCCGATATTTTGATACGTGTGAAAAAAGATCTGCCCCGTGATTCCCGCAACCATGAGCAGCCCAAACGGATCGCGGGCACGAAATGCAGTGAGCACCAACGCAAGCAGCAAGATGGAAAAAGCCGTAATGACCGTAACGCCGCCAAGGAATCCCCACTGCTCGGCAAGACTTGTGAAAATATAGTCTGTGTGAGCCACATCTGACGAAATCAATCCGAGTTCCACCTGCGTGGTCTCGTTGGTCATGTGCTTGCCATTGAGTCCGGCAGACCCAATCGCGATCAGCGATTGGTTGATCATGAAGCTCGCTCCTTGCGGGTCAATCGAAGGATCAGTAAACGCGACAATTCTCCCGCGAGCGTAATCATCCAAGCCAAAGCAAATCGCTAAAGGCAGTAAGGTCAATCCGACCAAAATTAACGCCGCAAGCCATCTCTTGGGTAAGCCGCTAATCCACAGAATGGCCATGACCGCCGGAATCCAAACAAGGGTCATTCCGTTATCCTTTTCCAATTTGATCATGATCATTGGAGGTAACGCAATGAGTCCTGTCCCACACAATTTCCAAAAAGCATGAAGCGAGGAAAAGTGACTCAAAAACAATGCGAGAGCGAGTATCCCAGCGGTAATCGCAATCTGCGACGGTTGAAATGGAGGAACTCCCGGCAATTTCAGCCAGCAAGTCGCCCCATTTTTTGTAATACCCAACTTTGTCAGCGTGAGCGCCAGCAAAACTAAACTGACAAAATACAGCGGAATCGCAATCCACCGCACCCAGCGATAATCCATCAGCGACACGGCGAGAAACACCAGCAGCCCAAAGCCCACGAACCGCGCATGGTCCTGCCAATACGGCTTGCCATCGGTGATGTGCTCCGTCGCACCCTGGATGAAAAAGACGCCAGCCAACGCAATCACCACCACAGCAGCGACCAGCAGCCAGTTCATCCCGATCAGTTTACGAAGAAACGGAGTCATTTCCTATAATACGCCGCTAACCACGAAATCTTTCACGCAATCACAGGCACCGCCGCCAGCAGCTTCCGCGTGTATTCGTGCTGCGGGTTTTCGTAAATCTCCTCCGCGCTTGCGCTTTCCACGATCTTGCCGTGATACATCACCAGCACTTTATGGCTGATGTGCTGCACCACCGCCAAATCGTGCGCGATGAAAAGATACGTCAGCCCCAACTCGTCCTGGAGGTCCTGCAAAAGATTCACGATTTGCGCCTGCACACTCACATCCAGCGCGCTCACCGGCTCGTCGCACACGATAAATTTCGGCTTCACCGCCAGCGCCCGCGCGATGCCGATGCGCTGACGCTGCCCGCCGCTGAACTCGTGCGGATACCGCTCCATCATATCCACCTTCAGCCCCACCTGCTTCATTAACTCCGCGACGCGTGCGCGCCGATCTTCGCGGTTCATCGCGGGAAAATGAATCTCCAGCGCCTCACCCACGATCTGCAAAATCGACAACCGCGGATTCAGCGAGCCGAACGGGTCCTGAAAAATCATCTGCATCTGGCGACGATACGGACGGAACTCGTCCTCCGAAAGCGGCAGCACGCTTTTCCCCTCAAAAAGAACATCGCCGCCCGTCGCCGCATTCAACTTCAAGATCGTGCGCCCGATCGTCGTCTTCCCGCTCCCGCTCTCGCCCACGAGCCCGACCGTCGTGCCGGCCTCCACCGTGAAACTCACATCATCCACCGCCTTCACATACCCCGTCACGCTCCGGAGCAAACCGGTGCGAATCGGGAACCAAGTTTTAAGATTGCGAACTTCGAGAAGTGACACGCCGCGCTTCATGCCGTGTTTTCCAGCGAAGGTGAAGCGGGAAGTGCGACACTTGCGTTTCAATCGCGGATTGCTACCGTGCGTCTCACCATGAACGCACTGCTTGAACTACCGGAAATCCGCCAGCGCGTCGCCCGGATTTCAGTGGAAGATTACCATCGCCTCGGCGAGCGTCCCGTCGAACTCCTGCGCGGAACCATCGTCGAGAAAATATCGAAATCACCCGCCCACTTCACCACCGTCGAAGACCTCCGCGAAATCCTCACAGGCCAAATCCAACCCGGCCACCTCCTCCGCACCGAAGGGCCGCTCACATTTACCGACTCCGAACCGGAGCCCGACCTCTGCATCGTAAAAGGAGCGAAGTCCGACTTCCGAAAAACACATCCGACCACCGCCGAACTCGTCATCGAAGTCGCAGTCTCCTCGCTCGAAATCGACCGCGTCAAAGCGCACATCTACGCCGAAGCCGGCATCTCGGAATACTGGATCGTCCGCCCTGAAGAAAAGAGCATCGAAGTCTATCGCACACCATCCACGCAAGGATACGCAGCGCCCGTCTTATTCAAAGCACCCGCCATATTAGAAAGCAGCGCAGTCCCCGGTGTCCGAGTGGAACTCGCACGATTGTTCGCGTAAATGAAGCTCCTACTCACCCTCATCCTCGCCTTCGCGAGCGCCGCATTCGCCGATGTCACTCGCGCCGACGCACTCAAGATCGCCGAGCGAATCGTCAATCATCGCTGGACCGCCGAGCCGCGCCACGTCCGCCACGGGAAGGACGGATCGGGCATCGAGATTCACACGCCGGACCGCGCTGGCGGCCACGCAAATCCCGAATCCGATTCCTGGACACTCGGAAAGCCGAACATCGGCCTCGCCTACAAATGGGGCGGCTGGGACACACCGGAGATGTTCGATGCCGGATTAAAAAAAGGCCGCGCGGCAGGCGACGTCTATACAGCGGAGAAGCGCAAAAAAGGCGGCGCGGCGGTGAGCGGCGATTGCGTCGGCATTGATTGCTCCGGCTTCGTCTCCCGCTGCTGGGCGCTGAAAAAGCGCGAGTCCACCTCCACTCTCGGCGGCATCAGCAAACGCCTCGCCTCGCCCGCCGAACTCAAGCCCGCCGACGTAATGAACACAGCAGGCGGCCACGTCATCCTCTTCGTCCGCTGGCTCGACTCCGAAAAAAAGCGCGCGCTCTTTTACGAAGCCGCGCCTTTTTCCAAAACGCGCGCCGTCGAGCACGACATCGACGAACTCACCGGGCGCGGCTTCGTCCCGTTACGCTACCGCGGCATCCGCGAATAGCGGTTACATCACAAACGGCGTATCGTTCGCGTGGTCGCGCTTCCAGCGCTCCAGCCGTTCCTCGGGCGTGTAGCGAGCAGCGTGCTCTGCCATCACTAGCCGCTGCTCGGCAAACCACACCGCGTCCGAGACTGGTGACACTGGCACGTTGGGGATATCGGTCGGCAAATTCAGATCCAAATCGAGCGGCGGCGTGTTCATCGGTGTCGAAAGTATTGGATTTTCTCGAAAAGTCCACGCGGCGCGTAACGGTCACAGGTGCTTCGCAGGTCATCGTCGGACATCACATCTGGGTGCGCATTCAGCAGCTCCACGATGTCTGTCATGTCCTGCAATTCGCGAAAGAAGTTGTTCTTTATCGCGTGCAGCTTCAGCGCGATGAGATGCGCGATTGAGGGAACGCGAACCGCGACTCCATCAATGAATGCCTCCGAGCTTCCCGCCGACATTTTCGCAAACGTCCGCGCATCCACCGTCATCACATCCAAGTCTCCACGCGCTTTTTCATCCGCCTGAAATTTGAGGAACGACGGCGTACGTAGCACCTCCTTGTATCCTTGCGCCTCAATGATTCGCTTCACCGCCGCCGCATTCTCCACAGCGATCATAAAGTCCCAATCACTCGTCTGCCTCGCATAACCGAGCACACGGACGGCCTGCCCGCCAATCACGAGCATCGGCTCGGGAAACTCCGCTAAAAACTCCACAGGCGTCTTCATTCGCCGCGACCACTACACGTTTCGTAACCAAAGCAAAAGCTCCTTTCCCTTTGCCGCGCGCCATGTAGCTTCCGCGACTCTTTTTCTATATGATGACCAGCGCGCAAATCCGCCAAAGCTTCCTCGATTTCTTCCGTCAGCAGCAGCACACCATCGTGCCGAGCGGCTCGCTCATGCCGGATTCGCCGAACCTCCTTTTCACCAATGCGGGCATGAACCAGTTCGTCCCCATCTTCCTTGGCGAACGCAGCGCCGACGTAAGCAAATGGGCGGGCGCAGTCCCCGGCAGCGACACCCGCGCCGCCGATACACAGAAGTGCATCCGCGCCGGCGGCAAGCACAACGACCTCGATGACGTCGGGCTCGACACCTACCACCACACCTTTTTCGAGATGCTCGGCAACTGGTCCTTCGGCGACTACTTCAAAAAGGAAGCCATCGGCTGGGCGTGGGAGCTCATCATCAACCGCTGGAAATTCCCCGCCGAGCGCGTCTATGCCACCATTTACCAGCCCGACAAATCCAAGGGCGACCCCGCCGACCGCGACCAGGAAGCCTGGGAACTCTGGGCCGCGCATTACCGCTCCGTCGGCCTCGACCCCGACATCCACATCGTCAACGGCAACAAAAAAGACAACTTCTGGATGATGGGCGACACCGGCCCCTGCGGCCCCTGCACCGAGATCCACATCGACCTCACGCCCGGCCCCGTCCACACCAGCATCGAGCGCCAGCGCGAAGGCGCAAAACTCGTCAACGGCCCCGACGCCCGCTGCATCGAGATTTGGAACAACGTCTTCATCCAATACAACGCCAACCCCGACGGCACCTTCTCGCCGCTCCCCGCCCAACACGTCGATACCGGCATGGGCTTCGAGCGCGTCGTCTCCATCATCCACGGGACGAAAAATTTCACGGATTTCGAAAACGCCCGCATCTCCAACTACGACACCGACGTTTTCCGCCCCATTTTCGATGAGGTCGAAAAAATGTGCGGGAAGAAATATCGCAGCACATTGCCCGCAGCGGGCACGACCGGCGAGAGCGAGCAGGAGAAAGAGGACATCGCATTCCGAGTCATCGCCGACCACATCCGCACCCTCAGCTTCGCCATCGCCGACGGTATCCAGCCGGGCAATAACGACCGCAACTACGTCCTCCGCCGCATCCTCCGCCGCGCCGTCCGCTACGGCCGCACGCTCGGATTCCACGAGCCGTTTTTCTACAAACTCGTGGACGTCCTAGCGCAGCACATGGGCGACGTCTTTCCGAACCTCCGCGAAAAACAGCAGTTCGTGAAAGACACGCTCAAGCGGGAGGAGGAGAGTTTTAATAAGACGCTGGATCGGGGAATCGATATTTTTGAACGCCGTGCAATTCCACCCTCACAAGCGGATAAACTTTGGGAGGAACGCCTGCTCAAGCGCCGCACCATTATGGCTGGGTTCTTCGGTTTAATGAACGGCCACTTGATGACGAATGAAGTAATCATGGAACTAGTGCAGAAAAAACCTGCGACGCTTGATGCGATTGGCGCAGTGCTCGGGCCGAATCCAAGACTGACTCCCCAGCAGGCGGATCAATTTCGGACAGAGCTTCTTCAGCAGTATGGTTACCACGTCGAATCTGCGCCGGGCTTTGTTACCGGAAAACTCGCTTTTGAACTATACGACACTTACGGATTCCCGCTCGATCTCACCGAACTCATGGCCCGCGAGCGCGGTATGAAAGTTGATATAGAAGGATACAACGCGTGCATGGCTGTTCAGCGAAAAACCGCGCAGGCTGCACAGAAGAAAACCGTCATCGAACTCTCGGAAGTCGAGACCAAGGAAGCCACGCGCTTTCTCGGCTACGACGAACTTTCTACCACCGCGAAGGTGCTCGAAGTCGTCGCGCTCAAGGACAAGACCGCCGTCATCCTCGACGCCTCCACGGCTTATGCCGAGATGGGCGGGCAGGTGGGCGACAGCGGCGAGATTTCCGGCAGCGGCCAACTTTGGCGAATCGCCAATACGACAAAAGTCGGCCACACATGGCTGCACTTTCTCGAAGGGACTGAAGGGACAAAAGCGACCGAATGGACGGCGTCCCTTGAGTCCTTTGAGTCCCTTCCGTCCCTTGGGAGCACCGTCACCCTCACCGTGGACCGCGAGCGTCGCGCCGCCATCCAGCGGCACCACACCGTCACGCATTTGCTGCACTGGGCGCTCCACGAAGTCGTCTCCAAAGACGCCACGCAAAAAGGCTCCAGCGTCGCGCCCGACAAGCTGACGTTTGACTTCAACAGCGCCGCGCTTTCCGCGCAGCAAGTCCGCGACATCGAGCGCCTCGTCAACGAACGCATCCTCGAAAACGCGCCCGTCGTCTGGAACGAAGTGCCCTATGCCGACGTGCGTGGACGCGCCGACATCATGCAGTTCTTCGGCGACAAATACGGCGAGATCGTCCGCGTCGTGGACATCGGCGGATACAGCAAGGAACTCTGCGCCGGCACCCACACCCGCGCCACCGGCGAGATCGGCCTTTTCCGAATCGCCAGCGAAGCCGCCATCGCCGCCGGAGTCCGCCGCATCGAAGCCGCCGCCGGCCTCACCGCCTACGAATCAGCCATCGCCGACAGCGCAAGACTCTCCAACATCGCCGCGAAACTCGGCACCCCGATTGGCGATCTGGAAAAGAAACTCGACGCCGTTTTAGCGCAGCAAAAAGAACTCGAACGCGTGCTCAAAGCCGCCCAGCAGCGCGAAGCCGCCGGACGCGCCAAAACCCTGCTCGCCAGCGCGGAGAACAACGCCATCGTCGCCAACCTCGGCGACCTCGACGGCGACAGCGTCATGCACATCGCCGAAGCGCTGAAAAGCAGCTTCCCCGGCATCGTCGTCCTCGGCGCAACCAACGGCGGAGCAGTCACGCTCATCGCGAGCGTCGGCAAGGAATTCCAGTCGAAGGTGCAGGCCGGAAAAATCATCCAGACCATCGCCCCAATCGTCGGAGGCAAAGGCGGCGGCAAACCCGACTTCGCCCGCGGCGGAGGCAAGGACGCCACGCAACTCGACGCCGCGCTGGCTGCTGCGAAAGCAATGCTGGCGTAAGTCTTGTCCCGTCGTCCACAAATAAGGAGACGGGCGGCGGGTAGGGCGAGCGTCCCATAAGCATATACCTAAGGATTGCATTCCTCTGAATTCCCTGCATTCTTGCGGGGATGCAAACGACCACAACCTTGATTGAAGACCAATGGTC